>NZ_VMSB01000001.1:2400000-2723911 GCF_009858245.1 Ornithinibacter aureus | reverse complement strand
TTCCCCGCGTTCTACACCGTCGCGCTGGTCGTGGTCGCCATCCTGACGTTCCTCATCGTCCCCCGGCACGACAAGATGAACGGCGCAGGCAAGCCGCTGGGCGAGATGCTCGCCCCGCTCAAGCACGTGCGCGTGTGGCGCTTCAGCCTCTACTACGCGGCAGTCTTCGGGGCCTACGTCGCGCTGTCGGCCTGGCTGCCGAAGTACTACGTCGACAACTTCGGTGTCGAGCTCCAGGTCGCCGCTTTGCTCACCGCGACGTTCATCTTCCCGGCATCCCTGCTGCGCCCGGTCGGTGGCTGGTTCTCCGACAAGTACGGTGCCCGCCGCGTCATGTACTGGACCTTCGGGGTGATGCTGGCGACGACCGGCATTCTCATGATGCCCAACGGCCACCTCGTCATCGACCAGGCCGACGGCACCCAGAGCGAGCACCTGGCCTATGCCATCGGCATCGTCCCGTTCGCCCTGCTGGTCTTCCTCCTCGGCTGCGCCATGGGCGTCGGCAAGGCCGCCGTCTACAAGCACATCCCCGAGTACTTCCCCGACAACGTCGGCTCCGTCGGCGGCCTCGTCGGGATGTTCGGCGGGCTCGGCGGATTCTTCCTGCCGCCGCTGTTCGCCTACACCAAGGTCTGGTCAGGCTTCCCGAGCTCGACGTTCTTCGTCCTGTTCCTGCTGACCGCCGCCTGCTTCATCTGGATGCACTGGACGGTCGTCCACATGCTGCACCGCGAGTCGCCCGACCTCGCCCGCCACCTCGAGACCCCGGTCGCCACCGCGACCGTCCGCTAAGGAGACATCGATGAGCACCGCCCCCGCACCGGCCCGCAAGGGTGAGTGGCTGGAGTCCTGGGACCCGGAGAACGAGCAGACCTGGGACAAGTCCCTGGCCTGGCGCACCCTGTGGGTCACGACCTTCTGCCTGACCCTGGCCTTCGTCGCCTGGTTCCTGCCGAGCGCGATCATCCCCAAGCTCAACGCCCTCGGCTACGAGTTCACCAAGAGCCAGCTGTACTGGATGGCCGCGATGCCGGGTCTGGCCGCGGGGCTGTTCCGGCTCGTGTGGATGGTGCTGCCCCCCATCATGGGCACCCGCAAGATGGTGTCGCTGACCAGCCTGCTGCTCATCGCCTCGACGTTGGGCTGGGGCGTGCGCGTGCAGACCCCCGAGGCCCCCTACTGGGAGCTCATGGTGCTCGCCTTCCTCGCCGGCATCGGCGGTGGGGCGTTCTCCGGCTTCATGCCGAGCACCTCGTACTTCTTCCCCAAGCGGATGCAGGGCACGGCGCTGGGGTTGCAGGCCGGGCTCGGCAACTTCGGCGTCTCGTTCGTGCAGCTGCTCACCCCGTACTTCATCGCCATGGGCGCCCTCGCGATCTTCGGCGGCAGCCAGCAGATGACCATTCCCGGCAAGGAGCCGGCGACCGTCTGGTACCAGAACGCCGCCTTCGTGTGGATCCCGCTCATGGTCGTCGGGGCCGTCCTCGCGTGGACGATGCTGAAGTCGGTGCCCGTCAAGGCGAACATCCGCCAGCAGTTCGACATCTTCGGCAACCAGGACACCTGGTGGATGACGTTGCTCTACATCATGACCTTCGGCACCTTCTCCGGACTGGCCGCCCAGTTCGGTCTGCTCATGACCAACCTCTACGGCAGCGGCAACACCGACATCGTCCAGGGCAGTGGCGCGAGCGCCACGGTGCTCGTCGCCGGCTACGCCGTGCCGGATGCCGTGAAGTACGTCTTCCTCGGCCCGCTCATCGGGGCGGCCGCCCGAGTCGCCTTCTCCCCGCTGACCGACCGCATGGGCGGTGCGATCTGGACCCTCATCTCGGGGATCGGCCTCATCGGCTCGATCGCCTGGACGATCCCGGCCCTGACCCCGGATACCTCCTCGGCGGCCGCCCTCGAGGCCGGCTTCGACCAGTTCCTCTACGGCATGCTCGCGATCTTCCTGTTCAGCGGCATCGGCAACGCCTCGACGTTCAAGCAGATGCCGATGATCTTCGAGCGCCGCCAGGCCGGTGGCGTCATCGGCTGGACGGCCGCCATCGCCGCGTTCGGGCCGTTCTTCTTCGGAGTCGGCGTGACGAGCCTCGGGCCGGTCGCGTTCTACTCGATCGGTATCGCGTGGGCCGTCATGTGCGTCGCCATCACGTGGTGGCGCTACGCCCGCCCGGGCGCCCCGAAGCCCGGCTGATCGACTGCTCGATCCCGCTCGTCACTCACCCCCGAGGGCCGCAAGGTCCTCGGGGGTGTCGACGTCTCGGGACGTGACGCCAGTGATCCGCACCTCGAGGTGTGGGAGGGCCAGCAGGGTCTTCGCGGGGATGCCGTGCGCGGGCTCGGGCACGAGGTCACGGGCCGCGGTGGTGCGGTAGACGGCGAGCAGCGGGTTGGCGTGCCCCTCGTCGTCGACGGCCACCGCCGCTGCGGTGTCCGGGCCAGCCGCCGCGAGCGCGTCGGCCAGCTGGCGAAGGCCCGACACGGCATACGGCATGTCGCCAGCCACCACGGCGGTCAGGTCGGTGGTGACCAGGGCGAGCCCGGCGGCGATGCCGGCGAGCGGGCCGCCGCCGGGTGGGTCCTCACGAGTCCAGGTCAGGGGGCGCGGGGTGGGGCGCTGCTCCCCTACGGCGATGACCTCCCACTCCGGCGGAAGGGACGCGAGGAGGTGGTCGAGCACGGTGGTCCCGGCGAGCGGGGCGGCGAGCTTGTCGGAGCCGAACCGGCGGGACTCACCGCCGGCGAGCACCACAACGGTCACTGGGGTCACGTCAGCGTGGCCCGGCGACGTAGGAGGTGCCGCGGCGCTCGACGAGCCTCTCCCGCACCGCGTGCTCGAGCGCCTCGTCCATGCGGGCCTCGATGCCTTGGGTGAGCCGCTTGAAGCCGAACATCGCGAGCACGTCGCGGTGCAGTTCACCCCGCTCCGCGCCACCCGAATCGCTGCAGGCCGCTCGCATCGCGTTGGCGATCTCGCGCAACGGCACGTGATCGACCGGTCGGGTTCCCTCGGGGTCGACGCGGAAGCCGTCCCAGGACGCCGGGTCGACGGCGAGGTCCCACAGGATCGCTGGCTCCCCACCCTTGCGGTGACCGCGGGGGACGACGCCCAGGATCGAGTCCGCACGCTTGGCGTTCACCCGCGCCAGGTCGAAGGCAGCGGCGACGAGCTTGACGAGCCGATCGCGGTGGATCGGGCCCTCGGTGGCGATGGCGTCGGCGACGGCCAGCCCGACCCGATTGCGGGCCGCGGCCGACCGGTCGAGCTGGTCGAGGATGTCGCGTGACCCCAGGAGTCCGACGACCCACGGCCTGAACGCCTGACCACCGCGTAGTCCGTCGGCACCAACAGGGCCGGCCAGCGACGCCTGCAGCGAGTTGCCGAGGACACCGCTCCACACATCGCCGTCGGGTTCCGCAGCCGCCGCGACCGCAGTAGCCGTCGCGGTCGGCGCGGCCGTCGCGGTCGCCACCGGTTGGCTCGGGAGGTGCAGCCCACTCGAGGTGCCCCCGTTGACACCCACGGTCACCGGGGTGCCGGCCAAGGCGCGATCGAGCGACTGCGAGAAGCCGTCCAGCACCCCCTCGCGATCAGCGAGCCACGCGGGCAGCCAGATGCGGGCCACGTGCGGCCACTTGAGCATGCCGCCGAGCACCTCGACGGGCAGGGTGTCGCGGTCGCCGATCGTCGCCCGACTGCTCCACTCCGGCCCGTCGAGCAGCACGGCCGCCACAGGGCGGGCGGGCTCGGTGGCCAGAGCCACGGTCAGGTCGACCCGGAAGTCCGACAGGCCCACATCGGTCTCGACCACGAACCCGCGCTCCCTCAGCGACGCCGCGATGTCCTCGCGATGCAGGTCGTGCTCACGTCGGCGCAGCCGGGCGGACTCCAGCGCGCGGGCGCCGACATCGGCCATCTCGAGGTAGGCCCGCAGGTGCTTCACACCCACGTTCTTCGTCTCCTCGACGCGCAGTTGCGACGGTTCGAACGAGGTGTACAGCACCACCTGGCGCCGGGCACGGGTGATCGCGACGTTGAGTCGGCGCTCACCGCCCTCCAGGGAGAGCGGGCCGAAGTTCAGCGGCAGAACACCGTTGGCGTTGACGCTGAACGCGGTGGAGAAGAGGATGACGTCGCGCTCGTCGCCCTGCACGTTCTCGAGGTTCTTGATGAACAGGCCCTCCTCCTGGGAGGAGTCGAGCGCCTCGATGATCCGGGTGTCACCACCGTCGCGGATGAGCGCCTCGATGAACGCCCGCTGCTGCTGGTTGAAGGTGACGACACCGATGGACGGCACGGCCTCGGGCGAGGCCTCGAAGCGCCGACGGATCTCCTCGACGATGGCCTCCGCCTCCTTGCGGTTGGTGCGCAGCGTCTTGCCCTTGCCGGAGCGCTCGAACACACCTCCCACCCGGACCAGGCTCAACCCGCGATCGCTGTGCCCCCCACCGACGCCGAGACCCGGCGCCGGGAACGAGGACAGCCGACCCTCGTAGTAGTGCAGGTTGCTGAAGGCGATGAGCGACTCGTCCTGGCTGCGGTAGTGCCAGGACAGCCACTGCTGGGGGACCGCGGCGCTCAGGCACTCGCTGAGGATGCTCTCGGCATCGGTGAGTGACTCGGATGCCGTGGCGTCGCTGTCGACGTCGTCGCTGACGCTCGCTTCCCCGAAGGAGGACGGCGGCATCTGCTTGCTGTCCCCGACGACCACGACCGACGAGGCCCGACCCATCGCGCCGATGGCGTCGGCGACCCGGATCTGCGACGCCTCGTCGAAGACGACGATGTCGAACATTCTCGACTCGGCCGGGAAGAACCGCGCCAACGAGTCCGGGCTGACGAGGACGCACGGCATCAGCTGGGTGATGAGGTCGCCGTACTGCGTCATGAGCTCGCGCATCGGGAGCGCCCGACGGGTCTTGTTCACCTCGCGGCGCAGCCCGCCGATGCGGCCCGACTCGCTCATGGCGTTGAAGTCGCGTTGGGCGATCACCTCGCGCGGCAGTGCCTGCTGGAGCAGGCCGCGCACCTGCCGCCCACTGTCGACGTACTGACGCAGGCTGCGCTCGTGGCTGCGGACGTCGAAGGCGTCGAGGTTCTGGCTCACGAGCCGCTCGGCCCGGGACGCCGCAGCGAGCCCCTTCTCGAACGCCTGCGGCGCATCGTCGGCCTCGATGCTGCCGTCGAGCAGCGCAGCCGCTGCCCCGGGCATGCGGGCCCGGTCGAGCGCCGCGACGGTGCGACGCAGGTCCAGCCACCGGCGCAACGAGATGAGGTCGTCGTCATGGCTGGACCGAAGGGCCGCGGTGCCGACCCATCGATCGACCAGGCCCTGCCCACCCAGCCACTGGCGCACGTCGTCGTCCGTGGCTCGGGTGAGCGCGAAGACCTGCTTGAGTGCGGCCGCGAGCGCGGCAACGGCATCGATGGTGCCGGCCTCGGGCGTGAACCCCGACTCCAGGAGGCGTCGCAGCTCGCTCTGGAACGTGCCCCCCGAATCCTGGGGCGCCACGGCTGCGCCGGCCCACTCGAGCCAGTCGAGTTGCTGGGCCACGACGCCGGCGCCCTCCGGGGTCAGCGGGTTCCAGTTCGGCGGAACCCGCACCCCCGGAACGGCCGTCGTGCGGGCCGCGAGGAACTGCACGGCACCCTGCAACTGGACCAGGGCCCCGAGCAGCCCGACGAGTTCCTTGGGCTGCACGACCGCCCCGGGGCGCAGCCCGGGCTGGAGTTCAGCGAGCACGGCCCGCAGCCGCTTCTTGCGTCCGAACCAGCTCGAGGCCGCCGCGGCCTGGGCACGCGCGTAGATGTCGGGCAGCGCGAGCTCGAGTGCCGCGGGGGTCGCCCGGTCGAGCCCGGGGTGGGAGGCCGCCACGAAGGCGTGCACCTCCTGGCGCACCGCCACGCTGTCGGCACGCCACGACTGGCTGCGCGTGCGGTCGAGGGTGTCGAGGGTGATGTTCGGTGCCCGCAGCAGGGCGGCCAGCGACTCCAGTTCCGAGGCGCGGGTGGCCGTTCGAAGCACCCCGGCCAGCGCTGACACCGCCACCAGCCGATCGACAGCCCGGTCGACCTCGACAGCGGCCTGGCGCACCGCCGCGAACGGCGCAGCATCCAGCTCGTCGACACGCACGAAGGCCCAGGGGTTGTTCGGCCCCGGCCGAGCGGGGCCAGCAACGTCAGGCAGGGTGCGAAGCATCGCCCGCAGGCTCTCGCGCTCGGTCGTGGCCTCGTGGGTGAGCAGGGTCCGCGGCACCTCGAAGGAGTACTCCGTGTCGGCCCGGTGCAGCAGGTCGGTCGTCGCCCCGTAGAGCGAGTGCCCGGCCCCGTTCGCCTCGTGGACCCGACGGGCGTAGCGGGACAGCCGCCCGGCGCTGGAGTCGTGCTGCTCGATCGCCACCTTGAGCGCCTGCGGGTCGGCGAAGGGGGTGGCATCCATGGCCTTGCGGATCTGTTCGCGCACCACAGCGGGTTTGCTGCCCTTGTCGTGCAGGTCGAGGGAGTAGGGCCCCATGCCCACGCTGTCGAGGCGGCGCTTGACGACGTCGAGGGCGGCCCGCTTCTCGGCGACGAAGAGCACGCGCTTGCCCTCGGCCATGGCGCGGGCGAGCAGGTTGGTGATCGTCTGCGACTTGCCGGTACCGGGCGGGCCCTCGAGCACGAAGGTGCGTCCGGACACAGCGTCGGCGACGGCCCGCAGCTGGGAGCCATCGGCCGGCATCGGGCACAGGGCCGCGAGTGCGTCGAGGTCGGGGCTGCCCGTCGCGTCGTGAGAGTCGGCGAACGGTGCGGTCGGGGTGTGGACGAGGTGCGAGACGAGCGCGTTGTCGCAGAAGGTCTCCCAGTGCTCGTCGAGGTCCTTCCACAGCCGGAACTTGGCGAACTGCAGGATCGCGATGTCCGCGGTGTCCTCCACGTGGTACCGCAGGCCACGCTCCTGGACCGCCACCCGCACGGCGGTGAACGCGGCGGCGAGATCGATGCCGGCGTCGTCGGCGACCGGGTTCTCGAGGCCGGGGATCGACATGCCGTGCAGCTGCTTGAGCTTCTCGAGCAGACAGTAGTTCGGGGTGCTCTGCCCGGTCTCGTCGATCTCGAGCCGGTAGGTCGACTGCCGCGCACCGGTCACCAGCCGCACCGGCACGAGGATGAGCGGCGACCTCAGCGGCTCCGCACGGCCCTCGACCGACCAGACGAGGGTGCCCAGCGCAAGGTACAGGTTGTTGGCGCCCGTCTCGTCGACGATGGTCTTGGCCTTGTAGGCCAGCGAGCGCATCCTGCTCAGGTAGGCCGCGCTCGTCACGTCGGTGTAGACGGCCTGCTTGGCGGTGACCAACCCCGCTCGTGCTTCTGCGGGCAGCTCGCGCCCGTAGCGGATGCCGCGGGCGCGCATGACGTCGTCGAGCTGGTCGGAGGGCAGGAGGTGGATGGCCTTGCCCGCATGCAGCAGGTCCTCGACGTGACCGAGCGACTCCCCAGGCGCCGCGAGGTTGATGCCGGTGGACTCCCGGTAGTTGAGCAGCCGGTTTCGCAGCGTCAGGTCGAGCAGCGAGTTCTTCCACGTCGTCACGCGGGCGGGCACGGAGTCCTGGTGCGCTCCACGGGTTGCCGCCCTCCCGCCGGTGACGACGAGCACCGGCGTGCTGTGCTCGGCGGGGCTGTACTCGATGATCTGCGGGGTGCCGTCGGCGGCGCGACCCTGTGCCGGCAGCGGGTAGACCTTCCCGAGGCGGGCTTGCCGCACGTCGACGACGCCCTCGATCACGGACAGGTCGGCGAGGTGCCGCTGGCGGGGGATGCTGGTTGCGTGGTCGAAGTCGACCGGGTCGGTGCGCTTGGTCAGCGCCGTCGTCTCGACCAGACCCATGTGGCCCAGGTCGAGGTGGTTCACGACCTCGCTGGCATCGGTGACGACGATCGACCCGAGTGCGCGCTCGTCGCGCCACCACCCGAGGAACGCGTGGCCCTCGATGACCCAGAGCAGCGGGCGAATGCCTGCCTGTTCCAGGCAGGCTGCCATGACCACCGTGAGGTCCAGACAGGTGCCGACCCGCTCCCCGATGACCTCGCGGGGGGTGCGCACCTTCTGGCCGGCGTCCTCCACCCGACCGTGCCAGCTGGCCGGCGGGTTGGCGTAGGCGATGCCCAAGCCCTGGAGGGCCTCGTACACGGCTCGCACGATGTCGTCGACCCGCTCGGCATCGGCTTGGTAGCCCTCGATGGACGGGCTGCCGGTGCGGGCCTCGAGGATGCCGCTCGCGGTCCGCAGCACCTGCGCCACCTCGGGGCTGTTCGGCATGACGTGCGCCGACAGCATCTCCAGGCCGAGGCCGACGGGCAGGGCCGACCAGTGCTGGGCTGCGTGGACGATGACGTCGACCTCCGCACTGCCGACGGGCCAGTCGTCCTCGTCGAGGATCTCGACCTTCAGGCGCCCCGGCCGGTGTGCCTCGACCGTGGCCATCGCGGCCGGATCGAGCGCAAGGGTGAGGTCGCGCAGCACCAAGGCGGCCTCGACCGGGAGGTCGAGCAGTTCGGTGAATGGCTTGCTCAGCCGCCCCTGCGAGTCACGCAGTTCGGCGCGCAGCGTCGCGCCACGCAGTTCGTCGCCGCGGTTCACCACCCGCACGGCGTTGATGACCTGGATGCCGTTGTGCGCCATCGCGTACGTCACGACTGGGATGGCCTCGATCTCGATGGCCACGGTGCCAGCATCCACTGCAGTTGTCTCCTCGTTCAACGAACCGTCGCCGCGACCCTACGGCCCCGCGGTGACACAGGGCGGCGCAGGGTGCAGACCGGGATCTCATCGCGAGAGTCAATTCGGGGGTCCCGGCCATCCCGGGCCGAGGGTGCGACACAATGCCCGAGTCGGCGGGGACGCATCCCCGGGATTCTCGGGTCGTGAGGGAGTGTGCGTGGGATCGTCAGGGGGTGATCGCTGGGTCGAGGTGTCGCCGTCCCAGTTCACCCACGAGACCGAGGGCCTGGCCCTCGTGCGAGCCCTGCTCCCCGATGAGTCGCCGTTTCGGGCCTGGTCGAACTTCGAGTTCCGCGACTCACGCGGCAAGTGGCACGAGGTCGACCTCCTCGTGCTCGGCCGTGGCCGGCTGCACCTCGTCGAGCTGAAGTACTACTCCGGCACGCTGCGCGGCGATGACCACACGTGGCTGCGCGACGGGCGCCGGGCCGAGACCTCACCGCTCAAGCTCGCCCGCCGCAAGGCCCAGTACCTCGCCACGAAGCTGACCGACGCCCTCTACGACTGGGCCAAGGAGAAGCAGGTCACCTTCCAGGACGCGCGCCTCATCGTGCCGTTCGTCCAGGAGTCGGTGTTCCTGCACCACCCCGGCATGCGGTGTGAGCTGTCCGCGAGCAGTGCCCTCGGCCTGTACGGCATCGACGGCGCGAGCGCGACGAGCCACCTCCCCGGCATCTCCGACCTGCTGCTCGAGCAGCCCCACAAGAGCGCGATCGGCCCGAACCAGGAGGCGATCCTGTGCGAGCTGATGGCCAGGATCGGCCTGGTCCAGCGTCGTGAGCGCACCGCGGGCTCGTGGACCATCACCGAGCAGGCCCTCGCCGACGGTCCCGGCTGGCAGGAGTGGCTGGCCCACCACAGCGTCGCGCAGCGGGAGCCGGCCCGGATCCGGTTCCAGGTGACGCCCGCCGGCGCCCCCGCCTCCGAGGAGCAGCGCGTCCGCCGGGTCGCCGAGCACGAGTTCCGGGTGATGTCCCGCCTTCAGCACGACGGCATACTGCGCCCGAAGGATCTCGTGCAGTCCGAGCTCGGCGTCGGTCTGGCTTACGACTACGACGAGTCGTGGCAGCGGCTCGACCTGTGGGTCGCCGAACAGACCCATGGGATGCCGCTCGCGACGCAGTTGTCGATCGTCCGGCAGGTTGGTGAGGCCCTGCAGTACGCGCACGCGAACAAGGTCGTTCACCGAGCACTCACGCCGCGCTCGGTGTGGGTGCGCCCTGTGCCGGGAACTCGCGGCGACGTCAAGGTGCGGGTCGGCGGGTGGGAGGGTGCCGGCATCCTGAACCCGGCCGACCTGACCCGCACCGCGGTCCCCGGGGTCACCGCACTGCACGATGCGGACGGGCAGGCCGGAACCGACCCGGAGGAAGGCGCCTTCGGCGCCCCTGAAGGCCAGTGGAGCCCCACCGCGGACCGCGCCCGCATCGACGTCTTCGGCCTGGGCGCTCTCGCCTTTTACGTGCTCTCCGCCACCGCACCTGCGAGCGGCCGCGGCGAGCTCACCCAGCGTCTGCACACCCAGGACGGTCTCGACCTCGCCGTCGAACTGCCGCAGGTCTCGACCGAGCTGCGCGACCTCGTGCTGCGCGCCACCCGGCCGGCACCAACGAAGCGCACCGGCGACGTCAGCACGTTCCTGGCCCTGCTCGATGCCGCCGAGCGGGCCGCGAACCGGCCCGAGGAGAGCTCCGCCGACCCCCTCGAGGCCACGCCCGGCGCCCTCCTCGGTGCCCGGTTCGAACTCGTCCGCCGGCTCGGCCAGGGGTCGACCGCCGTCGGCCTCCTCGTCGACGACAAGGAGGTGCCCGGGGCCCCCAGCCGGGTGCTCAAGGTCGCCCTGCACGACGACGCGGGCAGACGCCTGGCCGACGAGGCCGAGGTGCTGCGCGCCCTCGACAGCCCGCGGATCGCCCGGCTCGTCGAGGGCCCCATCACGGTCAACGGCCGCCAGGCGCTCCTGCTCGAGAGCGCCGGGGAGCAGACCCTCACCCACGAGCTCCAGGGCCGCACCCGGCTCTCCCTGGACCTCCTCGAGCGGTACGGCACCGACCTGTTGGATGCCGTGGTGACCCTGGACCGCGCGGGCGTGGACCACCGCGACATCAAACCGTCGAACCTCGGGGTCCGCGAGGGGCGAGGCGATCGCACCAAGCACCTCGTGCTCTTCGACTTCTCCCTGACCCGCGCCGCCGCCTCCGCCACCAGCGCCGGCACCCCGCCCTACCTCGACCCCTTCCTCGTCGGCACGCGCAACGCCTTCGACTCCGCCGCCGAGCGCTATGCCGCGGCGGTCGTCCTCTTCGAGATGGCGACCGGGCGGGCGCCGCTGTACGGCGACGACCCGGATGCCGCCCCGGCGACGATCAGCGACGGCCCTCGGGTCACGGCTGACCTCTTCGACCCCACCCTGGCCGCCAGCCTGGTGGCGTTCTTCACCACGGCCCTGGCCCGCGACACCAGCGACCGCCACCACACGGCAGAGGCGATGCGGCAGGCCTGGCGCGAGATCTTCGCCGCCGAGGCGACGACCGAGCCCGACGAGACGGCCGACGCGCGGGCCGCCGCCGCCACCCTGAGCACCCCGCTCGCCGAGAGCGGCCTCACCGCGCGCGCCCTGTCGGCTCTGGAGCCCGAGCGCATCACGACCGTCGGTGAGTTGCTCGCGACCGACCCGGTGCGCATCGCCCGCCTCAAGGGCGTTGCCGACGCCACCCGCAAGCAGATCAACCGACGCATCAAGGAGTGGCGCCAGCGGCTCGGCGACGTGTCTGCCCCGACGCTCGCGGCCGACCGCGCGGCCGCAGCGGACACGTTGGCCGCAGCGGCCGAGACCCTGCTCGCCCCCCTGGCCGGCGAGCGCACGCGCAGCCGCGCCGCCATGGTCCGGCTCGTCCTCGGCATCGGCACCGACCTCGACGCGTTCGCGACCCAGGCCCAGCTGGCCGCTCACCTCCCCGACCCGGTGAACGCGGCCCGCGCGGGCCAGGTGCTGACCGAGCTGCAACAGGCCTGGGCCGCCGACCCGGCCGCGCTCGCCCTCCTCACCCGCCTCGTCGAGCACATGAACGCCACCCTCACGCAGGCGGGTTCCGTGCTCACGCCGGCCGAGGCGACGGCCCGCGTGGCCGCCCTGTTCACCCCGAGCGCGGAGGAGGCCGCCGCGACCGGGCAGGACCTGCGGGTCGCGGCCGGGCTGGTCCGCCTCACCCTCGAACGGATCCGCGAGCTGCGCCGGGCCGACGAGGGCGCCGCTCCACCGCTCGTCATCCGTCGCCGTCAGGGTCGGGTGACCCTCATCGGGCGCGACCAGTCGCTCCTCGACGTCGCCGAGTGGGTCGCCACCAAGGCCGACGAGCTGGTCGCCCGGGCCGGTGACCCCACCACCGCGGTCGTCCCAGCACGACGCGCGGCCGACGAGCTGTCGATGGTGTTCCAGGCGGTGCCCCTCCCCGACGGCCCGCCTGCACCGCTGGCCGAGCCGAGCCGTCTCCTCGAGCTCGCCGGCGCCGTGAGCCCGACGACGGCGACCGCGGCCAACGGCGACCTGCACCACCGCGACCTCGGCGTCGCCACGGCGCTCCGGCTCACCTTCGGCGACGTCTCGAGCCTCCAGGCCCTGTCACCGAAGGAGGTCCGCGACCGGGTGCGGGTGCGCTTCCCCGCCCTCGCCCCGCTCCCCCAGCGTCCGCGTCTCGACGAGCTGGTCCGCGAGGCCGGTCTGCAGTTGCAGTTCGACGACCGGGCGCAGGGGTACCGACCGCTGACCCGCACGGGTGACACGACCGGCCTGGCGTCCCGGCAGCCAACGACGCACGCGACGCCCCTGACCGGTGCCGGGACCAGCGAGGTGACCCGCCGCGTGGAGGAGTCGCTGCGCACCCGCGCGTTCCTCGCGCTCGGTGTGCCGGCCGACCGCCTCGACAAGTTCCAGCGCGGGGTCACCCGGGCCCACGGCGGGCAGGTCGTCGACGTCACAAGCGCCCTGCTCGACGAGTTGCGCGCCCAGGCCGCGCGGCACGGGGTGCCGTGGGAGGCGGTGCGGGCCGCCGACGCGGCCTCCGCGACGAGCCGCGAACGACTGGGTCTCGGCGAACTCGTCAACCGCTCGTGGGCGGCGGTTCGCGCCGTGGTCGACGAGGCCGTGGATGCCGGGGGGCCGGGCCCCGTCGTGCTCACCGAGGCCGGCCCGCTCGCGCGCTACGGCAACCTGGCGTTGCTCGCCCGCTGGTCCGACCTCGGCACCCACCGGGCCCGGGCGGTGTGGCTCGTCGTGCCGCAACTCGCGGCCAACCACGGCCCGGTGATCGACGGCCAACCGGTGCCGCTCGCGACGCCCACCCAGTTCATCACCCTCGACTCCGCGTGGGTCGACGCCCTCGCGTCGGCCGCACCAGCCACCGTGCAGCAGTAGGAACGAAGGAGCCCCCGCGGTGCCCGTGTCACCAGATCTCACATCCGATCTGAAGAAGGTCGTCCTCACCCTCGAGGACGACCTGCGCAGCCGCGTCGAGTCGCGGCCGCACGTGCTCACGCAGTGGCAGGAGCAGCACCGCGAGGCCGTCAAGCGCGACCGCACCGCGATGTCGTGGCAGGAGTGGCGCGACGACCGGGTGACCCAGGCGGCGGTCGCCTGGGTGCTGACGACCGTGTTCGTCCGGTTCTGCGAGGACAACGCCCTGCTCGCGCCGGTGTGGCTCGCCGGCCCGCCCGCCCGCCAGCAGGAGGCCCTCGACGCCGAACTCGCCTACTTCCGCGAACACCCGGAGCACACGGCCCGGGAGTGGATCGGTGAGGCCATCGCCCACCTGCGCACCGTCGAGGCGACGAGGGACCTCGTCGAGAGCCACTCGCCGCTGTGGCTGGTCAGCCCGTCGGGGCAGGCCGCGAAGGCCCTCGTCGACTTCTGGCGGGCCAAGACCGATGACGGCCACCTGGTGCGCGACTTCACCGACCCGAGCCTGTCGACGCGCTTCCTCGGCGACCTCTACCAGGACCTCTCCGACTACGCGAAGAAGACCTTCGCGCTGCTCCAGACCCCGGAGTTCGTCGAGGAGTTCATCCTCGACCAGACACTGGAGCCAGCCCTCGCCGAACGCCCGCTCGAGGGGTTCACCCTCATCGACCCGACGTGCGGGTCGGGGCACTTCCTGCTCGGCGCGTTCACCCGGCTCGTCGACCGGTGGGCGACGGCGGCACCGGGGTTGAACTCGTGGAAGCGGGTGCAGAAGGCGCTCGACGCGATCCACGGGGTCGACCTCAACCCGTTCGCGGTCGCCATCGCGCGGTTCCGGCTCATCGTCGCCGCGCTCCAGGCGTGCGAGCTGACCTCCTTGGAGGCGGCGCCCGGCTTCACCCTCAACCTCGCCGCAGGCGACTCACTGCTGCACGGCAGCCACCAGCTCGCCATGCAGTTCGAGGGCTTCGACGCCGACTCGCAGATCAGCGGGTTCGCCTACGCCACGGAGGACCTCGACGCGCTGCGCCGGATCCTGGCGCCGGGCCGCTACGACGTCGTCGTCGGCAACCCGCCGTACATCACCGTCAAGGACAAGACCCTCAACGCCGCGTATCGCGAGCTGTACCCGACCTGCAAGGGCACGTATGCGCTGACGGTGCCCTTCATGGAGCGGTTCTTCGGCCTGGCGAAGCGGCGCGAGGGTGACCGGCCGGCCGGTTGGACCGGGCAGATCACGTCGAACTCCTTCATGAAGCGCGAGTTCGGCTCCAGGCTCATCGAGGAGTTCCTCGCCAAGCAGGACCTGCGCCTCGTCGTCGACACCTCGGGGGCGTACATCCCCGGGCACGGCACCCCGACGGTCATCATCGCCGGCCGCCCGCAGGCGCCGGTCGGGCCGACGGTCCGCGCCGTTCTCGGGGTGCGCGGCGAGCCGGGCCAACCGAAGGACCCGGCCAAGGGGCTCGTGTGGACCGAGATCGTCGACAACGTCGCGAGGAACGAGTTCGACGGCACCTACGTCAACGTGACAGACCTCCCCCGCGAAGCCCTGACCACCCACCCGTGGAGCCTCACCGGCGGCGGCGCGTCGTCGGTACTTGCAGCTATCGATGGGGCCCCGCGGCAGTTGTCATCGGTGATTCAGCCTCCTATCGGCGGGTCCATTCGCGCGGGCGCCGACGAAGCGTTCATGCGCCCGGTCGGATGGCGGCCTCGGTCGCAGTCACTTGCGCAACAGCTTCGGCCGCTCGTCCTCGGCGACATCGTTCGCGACTGGTCCCTCGCGGTCGACGAGCAGATCTACTTTCCCTACGTCTACGGCCAAGGAGACCCGTTCGTGGGCGCGCTCGAGCAGGAACTATGGCCGTGGCGCGCACTCCTCGCAGATCGTTCAACCTTTCAGGGCAAGATGGCCGACGCAGGGCTCCAGTGGTGGGAGTACATGCAGTTCACCAAGGCGCCTTACCGCACGCCGTTGTCGATTGCGTTTGCGTTCGTGGCGACGCACAACCACTTCGTGCTCGACCGGGGCGGGAAGGTCTTCAAGCAGTCGGCGCCGGTCATCAAGCTGCCGACGGAGGCGACCGAGGACGACCACCTCGCGCTGCTCGGCATCCTCAACTCCTCGACGGCCTGCTTCTGGCTCAAGCAGAACAGCCATAACAAGGGCAACGGCGGGATCGGCGGGGGCATCGGCGACGAGGACTGGGAGCCTCGATACGAGTTCACCGGCACGACCTTGCAGGACTTCCCCCTCACCTCGACCCTGCCGCTTGCTCGCGGGCGCCGCATGGACAGCCTCGCTCAGGACCTTGCAGCGGTTTCGCCGAGCGCTGTCGCCGGGGCGGGAGTGCCGACCGCTGCGGCGCTCGCGACTGCACACGATGAGCACACCTCGCTGCGCGGACGGATGATCGCCGAGCAGGAGGAACTCGACTGGGAGGTCTACCGCCTCTACGGGCTCATCGACGACGACCTCACCTACCAGGGTGAGGTGCCCGAGGTGGCCCTCGGCGAGCGGGCCTTCGAGATCGTGCTGGCCCGCAGGGTCGCCGCCGGTGACGAGGAGACGGCCTGGTTCACCCGCCACGGGTCGACGCCGGTCACGCAGATCCCCGAGCGCTGGCCCGCCGACTACCGCGACCTGGTCCAGCGGCGGCTCGACCTCATCGCATCCGACAAGTCCATCCGGCTGCTCGAGACGCCCGAGCACAAGCGACGCTGGGCTGGGGAATCATGGGAGAAGCAGGTCGACACGGCGCTGCGCTCGTGGCTGCTCGACCGGCTCGAGCAGCGGCACTACTGGTTCGACCAGAACGGCCGGCCGACCCCGACCTCGATCGGCCGGCTCGCCGACATCGTCACCCGCGACGCAGACCTCACCGCCGTGCTGGAACTCTGGTCGGGGCGGCGCGACCAGTCGATCGCTGCCTCGCTCACCGCGCTGCTCACCGACGAGGCCGTGCCCTTCCTCGCGGCGCACCGGCTCAAGGACACCGGGCTGCGCAAGCGCGAGGCGTGGGAGCAGACGTGGCGCCTCCAGCGCAAGGAGGACGCCGGCATCCTGCGTGACGACGAGCGACCGATCCCGGTGCCGCCGAAGTACTCGAGCGCCGACTTCCGCAAGGCGTCGTGGTGGCAGGCCCGCGGCAAGCTCGACGTGCCGAAGGAGCGGTTCGTGCTCTACCCCGGCGCCGGCCGCGAGACCGACCCGACCCTCGTGCTCGGCTGGGCCGGGTGGGACCACGCGCAGCAGTTCCTCGCCCTCGCCACCCTCATCGCCGAGCGCGAGGCGGAGGGCTGGGACGACGAGCGCCTCGTGCCGCTCGTCGCCGGGCTCGCCGAACTGATGCCGTGGGTGCGCCAGTGGCACGACGAGGTCGACCCCACCTACGGCGTCAACATGGCTGACTTCTGCGAGGAGCAGGTGCGCGACCGGGCCGCCCAGGTCGGCAAGACTGTCGACCAGTTGCGGGCCTGGCGCCCCGCCGAACCCACCCGCGGCCGCCGACCCCGAGGAGCCTGACCCATGCCCAACAATGCCGTCACCTTGCTCGGCGCCCTCAAAGAGCGCCTGCTCGTCGTTCCCAACTACCAGCGCCCCTACGCCTGGGAGCAGCGCCAGCTCGACGACCTCTGGCAGGACCTCGACCTGATGGCCGACAACGCAAAGCACTACACCGGCACCCTGGTCTTGAAGGACCACCCCGGTACCGAACACGTCACAGATGCCGGCGACACCCTCGGCCAGTGCGAGGTCGTCGATGGCCAGCAGCGACTGACCACCTGCCTCCTGCTCATCGACCGCCTTCACCGCAAGCTTGCATCGATCCCAACCGACGAGGCCGAGCTGCGGTCGCAGAACCTGATCCGCACGTACGGTCCCATTCTCATCAATGGCCAACACCGGGCCCGACTCCAGCTCGGGACGGAACTCAATGAACACTGGCTCAAGAACATCCTGCTCGACCGTCAACAGCCCTTGAAGCCGATGCGCACCGACGGCGAGCGACGACTGGATGAGGCAGCCGCCTACTTCGACGGTCGCCTCCACGAACTGTGCGACGGTCAGGACGACGACGAGTCGGTTCGTAGGCTCCAACGATTGCAGACTCGCGTCACCAGCGGCCTCCGGTTTCTCGTGTACGAGGTCGACGCGGAATCGGACGCAGGCGAGATCTTCGAGACGCTCAACGACCGCGGTCGGGGCCTCACCGAGCTCGAGAAGATCAAGAACTACCTGTTGTTCCTGGCCCACTCCTTACCGAAGGAACGCCGCGGTGCCTTCACCTCGGACATCAACATGGCCTGGAAGCGTGTCTACGAGTACATCGCCGGGCAACACGCCAATGAGGACCTCCTGCTCCGCGCTCACTGGCTTGCGACGGCCGACCCGGTATCACGCAACTGGGCGGGTGCTGCCTCGGTCAAGAAGAAGTTCTCCCGCGAGCGATTCGTCCCGGGATGGAACCGGCTCTCAGGCGCTGTGCCGGCGTCCTCCGACGAGGCGGAGCAGGTACACGCAGAGCTCGTCTCCTTGGTGGCCGAGTACTTGGACACACTGCAGAGTTGCGCGCTTTTCACGAACGAGTTCATCAACCCCGCCGCGAGCTTCGACTCGTTCGGCCCGTCGGCCGAGCTCGCCAAGGCGAGTTCGGCCCGGCTCCGGCGCACCGGCATCACGGCGGTCTTCCGTCCGCTGATCTTCGCCCTCCGCCTGACGCAGCCCACGAACGGGGACGCCTATAACCGGCTGGTCAACGCCTGCGAGCGCTACGCCGCTCGGGTCTTCATCATTGGGCAGCGGCGCAGCAATACTGGTCAGGCCCGGCTCTACCGGCTGGCGTACGAGCTCTACACAGGCACGTTGACGATCGAGGAGGTCCTCGCCGAGCTCGACGACCTCACGTGGACCCATGGCAACGATGACGTCGTGAGGAGCGGCCTGAACCCGAAAGCCAACTGGTACGGGCGTGCCGGCCACAAGTACCTCCTCTACGAGTATGAGCTGAGCAAGGCGGCCCGGCCGGACGACGTCAAGGACTTCGCGACCTACTCCGCGGGCGCACGAAGCCCCAGGACGACAGAGCACATCCTCCCCAAGCATCCACGCTGGGATCGCCATGAGTGGACAGCCTTCACCCGCGAACAGCACGCAGAACTGCTCCACGGGTTGGGCAACCTCGTGCTGACGGACGACAACTCGGCATACCAGAACTACGACTTCCTGACGAAGAAGGGACAGACCGGTCAGGCTTCGCCCTGCTACAGCGTGTCCGCTCTCGCCTCCGAAAGGGAGATCGCCCTCTTCGACGACTGGACCCCCGAGTCCATCGAGAAGCGGAGGCAGAGCCTTCTTGAATGGGCGCTAATCCGCTGGCCGGTCACGCCACGAACGCTCGCGGTCACGGACGACGATCAAGTCGATGCGACTGAGCCCGAGTCCGATGAACTCGAGGACGCCAGCCCGGCCGCAGCGAACCTAACGCACGAGGAAACGGCGGCATCATCGTGACGCTACTGCTCAAGGACGTCATCCGGATTCCGGAGCACACCGGGGCCGAGGACTATGTGCTGCGCCTCACCGACTCGGTCGGGCACGGCGCGGCATCCACGACCATCGACAGCTACGTCGTGACCCCCGCGATCGCCGAGGCCTTCGACTCCGCCCTTGGCCTCGTCGGTGAGGCGGTGACGTCCGGCGTCAGCCGAGGGGCGTTCCTCGCCGGGTCGTTCGGCTCCGGCAAGTCGCACTTCATGGCCGTGCTGCACGCGCTGCTCACCCACGAGCCGGCGGCCCGCGCCCAACGGGACCTCCAGTCGGTCATCGCCCGGCACGACCCGCAGATCGAGGGGCGGCGCTTCCTGCCGCTCGCGTTCCACTTCCTCGACGCGAAGTCCTTCGACCAGGCCGTCTTCGACGGGTACATCCGGCAGGTGCGCGACCTGCACCCGGAGGCACCGCTGCCGGCCCTGCACAAGTCGGATGCCCTGTTCGCCGACGCCGACAACCTGCGCGAGCGGCTCGGTGACGAGGCCTTCTTCGGCGGGCTCAACCAGGGCACCACCGGTGTCGCCGCGGCCGGTGGTGGGGATGCCGGGGGCGACGTGTGGGGCAGCGTGCTCGGCGCCGGGTCGTGGACCCCCGACACGTATGCGGCCGCGAAGGCCGCGGAGCCGTCGTCGGGTGAGCGGCTCACGCTCACCACCGCGCTCGTCGACACCTACTTCAAGGCGTTCACCCAGCAGGCCGAGTACGTCGACCTCGACACCGGCCTCGACGCCATCGCGACCCACGCCCAGCGGCTCGGCTACGACGCGGTCGTGCTCTTCCTCGACGAGTTGATCCTGTGGATGACCTCGCTCGTGCACGACCGCACCCGTTTCGCCCGTGAGGCGCAGAAGCTGACCAAGCTCGTCGAAGGGTCGCTCGGGGCCCGGGACGTGCCACTCGTGTCGTTCGTCGCCCGGCAGATCGACCTGCGCCGGTGGTTCGCCGACGCTGGTGCCAGCGGCGCCGAGCAGGACATCCTCGACCGGGCGTTCAAGCACCAGGAGGGGCGCTTCCACACGATCACCCTCGGTGACGACAACCTGCCCTTCGTCGCGAGCAAGCGCCTCCTGCAACCCAAGGACGCCGCCGCGGCCCGCACCATCGCCGACGCCTTCGAGCGGATCGACCGGGCGCCGCGCGTCTGGGACGTGCTGCTCGACGGCATCAACATCGACGACCACCACCGCGGCGCCGACGAGGCCGCGTTCCGGATGACCTACCCCTTCTCGCCGGCCCTGGTCTCCACGCTGCGGGCCCTCGCAGCCGTCATGCAGCGCGAGCGCACCGCGCTCAAGGTCATGCAGCAGATGCTCGTCGACCAGCGCGACACCCTCACCGTCGAGCAGGTCATCCCGGTCGGTGACTCCTTCGACTACATCGTGCGCGGCACGAAGGTGCTCGACACCCAGGCGGCAGCACTGTTCCGCTCGGCGAACCGGCTCTACACCGAGAAGCTCTCCCCCCTCATCCGGGCGAAGTACGACGTCACCGCGGCCCAGCTGGAGGACCACCCGGCATCCGTGCCCGCCGCGTACACCGCCGACGACCGCCTCGCCAAGACGCTGCTGCTCTCCGCCGTCGCCCCCAACGTGCCGGCGCTGAAGTCGCTCACCGGCGCCCGGCTCGCATCGCTCAACCACGGCTCGATCGTGTCGCCGCTGCCCGGCAACGAGGCCGGCGTCGTGCTCGCCAAGGTGCGCGACTGGGCCCGTGACGTGCCGGAGATCCACGTCGAGGGCACGGCGACCAACCCGACGATCCGGGTCCAGCTCTCCGACGTCGACTACGAGTCGATCGTCGACCGCGCCAAGGGCGAGGACAACGAGGGCCGCCGCCGCGAGCTCATCAAGACCCTCGTCGCCGAGAGCCTCGGGGTCGAGCTCGGCCAGCAGGACATCCAGGGCGCCCACCAGCACGAGATCGTCTGGCGCGGCTCGAAGCGCATCGTCGACATCCTCTTCGGCAACGTCCGCGACAGTGCCTGGCTCTCCGACGACCACTTCCGTGCAAACCCCGGCACGTGGCGGGTCATCATCGACCACCCCTTCGACGAGCAGGGCCACTCCACCGCCGAGGACCTGCAGCGACTCAACGCCATGCTGGCCCGCGACTTCCACTCCCGCACGGTCGTCTGGCTCCCCTACTTCCTCTCCCCGGAGAAGACCCAGGAACTGCAGCGGCTGGTCACCCTCAACTGGCTCCTCGAGGGCTCGGGCGACCGGTGGCAGAGCCACGCCGACCACCTCAGCGAGACCGACCGCGCCCTGGCCCGCAACATCCTCGAGTCGCACCGCAGCACCCTGCGCCGCAGCCTCGAGGACGCCATCCAGCAGGCCTACGGCGCGGCGAGCGTGCGCCCCGGCACCCTGCTCGACGACCCGGGCCACGACCAGGTGCTCGTCTCGCTCGACCGCGAGTTCGTGCCGCAGCGGCCGGTCGGCGCCACCCTCGGGGACGCCTTCCGGCACCTCGTGGAGCAGGCCTTCGACGCGACCTACCCCGGCCACCCCCAGTTCGAGCCGGGCGACAGCGAGATCCGCCTGCAGATGCTGCGCACGGTAGCCGCCCACGTCCACCGGGCGGTGGCCGAGCGCGACAAGCGCGTCGAGTACCAAGGTGACCACCTCGCCGTACGACGCGTCGCCGGGCCACTCGGCGTCGGCACCGCCGCCGAGATGCACTACATCCTCGGCGACGACCGGTTCACCCCGTGGAGCCAGGAGATCGAGCGGGCCCTGGGGCGGCGCCTCAAGGAGTCGGGTGTCGACGGTGACGCACCGATCACCGTCGGGGAGATGCGTGACTGGATCGACGCGGTCACCCCCGCCAAGGGCCTGCTCACCCCGGTCAGCGACCTCGTCATCATCACCTGGGCCGCGCTGCGCCAGCGGGCGTGGTTCCACCACGGCGTGGCCCTGCCCACACCGCCCGAGCCCGGCGCGCTCCAGCCGACGATGGAACTGCGCTCCCAGGCGATGCCGGACCTTCCCGACTGGACGGCGGCCACCCGCGCAGCGGCCGAGCTGTTCGGGATCTCGGCGTCGACGTACCTCACGCCCCCCGCGGTCGCCGACTTCGTCGGACAGGTCACGGCGCGTGCCGTGTCGCTGACGGCCACCCAGCCGCCGTTGGTCAGCGCGATCGAGGCTGCCTACACCCGGGCCGCCGTGACCGCCGACGGGGACGAGCACCGGCTGGCGACGGCCCGTCTGACCGCCGAGCTCGTGGCGCAGCTCCGACACCTCGACGGAGTCACCCTCGTCGAGCGGCTCGCGCAGGCCGGCTTCGGCACCGGCGCTGCCGCCGCTGGGAAGTCGATGGCCTCCGCCGACTCGGTCACCGCTGCCCTCGGGTCGTTCGAGTGGGACCGGCTGGCCCCGCTGCGCCAGGCGATGGCCAGCGAGGGTCCGCGTGCCGCGTCGGCCGCGGCGATCATCGCCCGCATGCAGGACGCACTCGTCGCCGACGAGATCGTCACTGCCGTCGGGCCGGCACTCAGGCGCGCCGACCGGGAGATCTTCGAGTGGCTCGCCGGGGACCCATCACCGACCCCGCCCCCACCACCGCCCCCACCGCCGCCCGGCGGCAGCGCAGGCTCGGCCCGACGCACGGTCGGGTCGAGCGACGACGAGCTGCTGCGACAGGTGCGCGAGTTCCTCCAGTCGCACGCCGACCGCGACGTCGACGTGACCTGGCAGGTGCGTGAATGAGCGTCCCCACGCTCCTGACCGCCGCGACCACTCCGATGCTGCTCGCCATGGTCGACGCGGCGAGGCACCGCAACTACACCAGCGGCATCCTCGGCGTCCTCAGCCAACCCGCACAGAGCCGGGCGGAAGACGTCCACCACGACGGACAGCTCGTGCGCATCCGACCTGCCGAGTCGGCGCTCGCCGTGCGCGAGGCCCTGCTCGAGCACGTCGAGGGCGACTGGCTCGTCGTCGTGACCGACCGCGACGAGCGGGACCTCGGCGCCGGCATCCTCGCCCACCTCGTCGGCAGCCGGCTGTCGCGACCGGACGCCTGGGAGGCCCTGCGGCAGTCGTTCTCCGCGTCGGGGGTCGCCCCCGCACTGGCCTCCCGCCCCGGCAGCCGCGACCTCGCCACCGCGATCCTCGCGGCCCGCCCCGCGGAGGGGTGGCCGCCCGCGCCGGCGGGGGTGCTCACCCGGGCCCACGCCATGACGTGCGTCGCCCGCACCCACCTCGGCCTCGTCGGCGACGTCGTCGACGCCATCACGGTGCTCAGCTGGTCGGTGCTGCCCCAGGCCGCCGACGCGCTCGCCGACCTGCGGCAGACCTACGGCCCCACCCTCGCCGACGCCCTGGTCGACTGGGTCGCCGAGTCGACCGGCCCGGCGGCCACCCCGGTCCGCAAACTGCTCGAGGCCGGGGCCGTGGCCGACCTCGTGCCGGTGGGGCTCGCGCTGCATCTGATCACCTCCGACGGGCACGACCTCGACGAGAGCCAGGTCGCCAAGCTCGCCGCGGTGCGCCTGGAACAGTCCTTCGGCAAGCCGCTGCCGACACGCGACAGTCTCGCCGCACATGGCTCCGCCGCCGTCGCCGTGGTGGCCGATCTGGCTCGCACCGAGCGCAACGAAGCCCACGTCGCACGCGTGGTCTCCCGCGCCGACACGATCCTCACCTCGCTCGACGCCACCGCGCTCGCCGTGCACTCCGATGTGATGCCGAGCGGCTTCCGGCAACGCCTCGCACTGCTCGCCGCCGCCCTGCGCCGCGGGGTGTCCCTGCACGGCGCGGGCGACCCGATCGCCGAGGCCTCCCACGCCATCGAGACGGCGTGGACGCTGTGCGCCCGGCACCGGCTCGCCCGCCGAGACACGGCGCAGTGGCTGGCCTTCGACTCCGCCGTCAAGCTGTGGCGCTGGCTGACCACCCCCGAAATCCCCGGCAGCGCGGATCTCCCGGCGCGGGTGCGGGCCCACCTCGACCACGGGTCGTGGGCCGACATCGCCATCAACGACGTCGACACCGGCGTCGACGACCCCGACCTCAGCGAGTCGCTGCACGCCGTCTACGCCGCGGCGTTCGCCCGTCGCGACCGCGAGGAGCGCGCCTTCGCCGCCCGACTTGCGGCCCTGACCGCGGCGCAGCCGCGCGGGGCCGTGGTGCCACAAGACCCCGGGGTGGAGCCGATCTGGAACCTCGAGTCACTCCTGCCCTCCCTCGTCATCCCGATGGCGAAGCAGACACCGATCCTCCTCGTCGTCATGGACGGCATGAGCGTTGCGGCAGCGAACGAGGTGCTCGCCGACGTCACCGGAGAGCTCGGCTGGGTCGAGGCCGGGGCGACACCCGGCGCCACCCGCCGCGCCGGCGGCCTTGCCGTGCTGCCGTCGGTCACCGAGGTGAGCCGGGCGTCGCTGCTCTGCGGCTCACTCCAGCAGGGCGGGCAGGGCGTCGAACGCACCGGGTACCAGGCCCTGACCGCCCGGGGCAGCAGGCTCCGTGCAGAGCTGTTCCACAAGAAGGGCATCGACACCACCCGCCCCGGTGCCTTGGTCGCCGACGGCGTGGGGGCGGCCATCGACGACGCGTTGGGCATTCCCCTGGTCACGGTCGTGCTCAACACGATCGACGACGCGCTCGACCGCAGCGACCCGATCGGCACGGTGTGGACCGCGGATGCCGTCAAGCACCTCGCACCCCTGCTCACCCGGGCGCGGGCCGCCGGGCGGACGGTCGTCATGACGTCCGACCACGGCCACGTCGTGGAGCGCCGACGCGGCACCCAGCGTTTCGCACCCGACCTCACGAGCGGGCGCTCGCGGGGGATGTCATCACCGGCCGCCGACGACGAGGTCGCCGTCGAGGGACCGCGCGTGCTCACCAGCGATCACCGGGCGGTACTCGCCGTCAGCGAAGGGCTGCGCTACGGCCCGCTCAAGGCCGGCTACCACGGTGGCGCGAGCGCCCAGGAAGTCGTCGTGCCCGTGGTCGTGCTGCTCCCGGACGAGGCGACCAACGGGCTCCGACTGCCCGCCCTGCCACCCCAGGCACCGTTGTGGTGGTCGACGGCCGAGCCGGGATCCTCCGACCTGCCCACCATGCCCACCCTGTCGACCCCGCCGACCGGCATCCGCCCCACGGACGGTCGCCGGGGGAAACTACCCGACGGACCCACGTTGTTCGACGACCCCCAGCCGAGCGCCGCCGGGGCCGCACCCGTCGCCTCGCTCGGGTCGCAGGTCGTGGCGAGCGAGGTGTACGCCGCCCAGCGACAGGTGCTGTCCCGCCTGCCCATCCGCGACGACCAGGTCGCCGCACTGCTGGACGCCCTCGCCGCTGCCGCAGGCCAGCGCCTGCCGCGCACCGTCGTGGCCGCGACCCTGGCGGTGCCGGCGTTCCGCCTCGACGGTGCCCTGAGCCAGGTGCGCCAACTGCTCAACATCGAGGGCTACAACGTCGTCGGCGTCGACCTCGACGGGCAGACCGTCGTGCTCGACGTGCCGCTGCTGCGCGACCAGTTCGAGGTGCGGTGATGGCCGGCGCCGTCTCCAACCGGCGTCGGGAAGAGGTCATCGGCGCGCTCCGGCGGGGCACGGTGCCCGAGTCGGGCCTCGACCTGCTCGCCGTCGGGCTCGACCGCTTCTCCGTGGCCCTCGACGCGGAGCTCGCCACCGTCGCCGGCGGCGGCGCGATGTTCAAGGCCGTGCGCGGTGAGTACGGCGCCGGCAAGACCTTCTTCACGCGCCACCTGGCCGAGCGGGCCATGCGCCAGGGCTTCGCCACCGCGGAGGTGCAGGTCTCCGAGACCGAGACGCCCCTGCACCGCCTCGAGACCGTGTACCGCCGGATCACCGAGTCGCTGCGGACGTCGTCGATGCCACCCAGCGCCTTCCGGCCCGTGCTCGACTCCTGGCTGTTCACCCTCGAGTCGGATGCCATCGCGGCCGACCCGTCGCTGGAGCACGCCGACGAGGCGTCGGTGACCCAGGCCGTCAACGCCCTGCTCGAACGACGGCTCGCATCGGTCAGCTCCCGGACACCGGTGTTCGCCCAGGCCCTGCGCGGATACCGCACCGCTGTCGTCAGCGGTGACGTCGCGACGGCCGACGGACTCGCGGCCTGGATGGGCGGACAACCCCAGGTGGCAGCATCGGCGAAGCGTGCGGCCGGCATCCGCGGCGAACTCGACCACTTCGGGGCGATGGGCTTCCTCCAGGGGCTGCTCGCCGTGCTCCGCGATGCCGGGCACCCGGGGCTCGTGCTGGTGCTCGACGAGGTCGAGACGCTCCAGCGGGTGCGCGGCGACGTGCGGGACAAGGCGTTCAACGCGCTGCGCCAGCTCATCGACGAGATCGACTCAGGCCGTCTCCCGGGGCTCTACCTGCTCGTGACCGGGACACCGGCCTTCTACGAGGGGCCCTCCGGGGTCGCACGCCTGGCGCCGCTCGCGCAGCGACTCGCGACCGACTTCGCCACCGACGCGCGCTTCGACAACCCGCGGGCCGTGCAGGTGCGCCTGCCCGGCTTCGACCACGACGCTCTCGTCTCCCTCGGTGTGAAGGTCCGCGACCTCTACGCCGGCGGGAGCGCCGCGAGCGCCAGGGTGACCTCGACGGTCGATGACGCATACGTCGCTGACCTCGCCACCGCGGTCGCCGGACGGCTCGGTGGCCGGGTCGGGGTGGCACCCCGGGTCTTCCTCAAGAAGCTCGTAGCCGACGTGCTCGACCGGGTCGACCAGTTCGAGGACTTCGACCCGAGGGCGCACTACGCCCTCACCGTCGGTGTCGACGAGCTGACCACGGAGGAGCGGGTCGCCCGCGGCGGCTCAGGGCTCGACGGTATCGACCTCGACCTGTCGGACGATGACTGACCGCGACCGGGAGGCGCAGTCCTTCGACCTGCTGCACCCGGTCGTGCAGCACCACGTCGTCAACTCGCTCGGCTGGCCAGGGCTGCGGCCGCTGCAGACCGCGTCGATCGTCCCGGTGTTGCGCGGGGACGATGCGCTGCTCGTCGCCCCGACCGCCGGAGGCAAGACGGAGGCCGCGATGCTCCCACTGCTCACCCGCATGGCGAACGATGAGTGGCAGGGCGTGTCGGTGCTCTACGTGTGCCCGCTGAAGGCCCTGCTCAACAACCTGGAACCCCGGCTCGCGACGTATGCCGGCTGGCTTGGCCGTGAGGCCAGCGTGCGCCACGGCGACACCGCTGCCGGTGTGCGTCGCCGACAGGCCACGGCGCGGCCCTCAGTCCTGCTCACGACACCCGAGTCGCTCGAGGCGATGCTCGTCTCGACGCTGCTCGACGCACCGCACATGTTCGGTGATCTGCGTGCCGTCGTCGTCGACGAGGTGCACGCCTTCGCCGGCGACGACCGTGGCTGGCACCTGCTCGCGGTGCTCGAGCGGCTGGGCACGCTGGTCGGTCGCCCACTCCAGCGGATCGGCCTGTCCGCCACTGTCGGCAACCCGGATGCGCTGCTCGAGTGGCTCCAGGGCCGAGAACGCTCGCGACCGCGCACCGTGATCGCGCCACCGACTGCGTCGTCGACAGCACCCGAACTGGCTCTGGACCACGTCGGGAACGTGGGCAACGCCGCGAAGGTCGTCAACGGCATCCACCTCGGGGAGAAACGCCTCGTGTTCGCCGACTCCAGGAGGACCGTCGAGGGGCTCGCAGTTGCCCTGCGTGGGTTGGAAACGCAGACGTACGTCTCCCACTCCTCGTTGTCGGTGGACGAGCGGCGCCGGGCCGAGACGGCCTTCGCCGAGGCACGCGACTGCGTCATCGTCTCCACGTCGACCCTCGAGCTCGGGATCGACGTCGGTGACCTCGACCGCGTCGTGCAACTCGGCGCACCGAACACCGTCGCGTCGGTGCTGCAGCGGCTCGGGCGCACCGGGCGGCGCCCCGGGTCAACCCGCAACCTCACCTTCCTCGCCACCGAGGACGACGAACTGCTCCGCGCCGCGGGTTTGTTGCTGCTGCTGGACGAGGGCTTCGTCGAGCCGGTCGTGGCTCCCCCCGAGCCGCTGCACGTGGCCGCTCAACAACTGCTGGGGTCCGCTCTGCAGAAGGGTCGGATCTCGCTCGCCGAGGAGTCCTCCTGGATCTGCGGGCTCGGCTTGGCCGATGAGGTGCGCGTGGCGGAGATCTGCGAGTGGCTCGTGGAGACCGCCCACCTCGACACCGACCAGGGGCTGGCGTTCATCGGCCCCCGGGCGGAGGCTCGCTACGGACGGCGCAACTTCATGGACCTGCTCGCCGTCTTCACCGCGGCGCCCGAGGTCGTCGTGGTTCACGGCCGGCGGGAAGTCGGCAGCGTCGACCCGATGCTGCTCGTCGCTAAGGTCACCGGCCCGCGGGTCATCGCCCTCGCCGGCCGCCCGTGGCTGGTCACCCACATCGACTGGCGGCGGCGCCGGGCATACGTCGAGCCGAGCGACCGGACTGGTCGCTCACGGTGGACCGGCGAACCTCGCGCCTACTCGCTCGAGCTGTCGGATGCCGTGCGCCGGGTGCTGCTCGGAGCCACGCCCGTGGGTGCCGAGTTGACCACCCGGGCGATGAACCGGCTCGGGTCTCTTCGTGAGCAGTACCGACACCGGGTCGCGCCGGACGCCAGCGTGGTCACCGAGGACGACGGGCGAGTTCGCTGGTGGACCTTCGCGGGGGCAGGCGCGAACGCAGTGCTCACTGCTGCCCTCGACGCGGTGGCACCTGACCTGCTCGACCAGGGCACGTTCGGCAACCTGAACATCACGCTGCGATCCGATGCCACGGCGGTCGCGGTGGGGTCGGCGGTGCGCCGGGCCCGGGCGGAGTTCGGCTCGGACCTCGTGGGCGTGACGCCTCCGGTCAGCGAGCAGGCGCTCGCGAAGCTCAAGTTCGCCGAACTCCTGCCTCCGCACCTGGCGCTTGGCACGCTGTCCGCGCGGAGCACGGACCGCCGGGGTGCAGCGCTTGTCGCCGGCCGTCCCGTGGCCGGAGGCTGAGGAAGGCTGGGGTCAGCCTTGGGCCGGCCCGATGGCGTCGAGGTAGGCCGCGATCGCCTCGTCCCCCCACTGCTCCTCGAAGCCGCGCACGGCCTCGTCGGCGGCGGCGGCGAGGTCACCGCTGGTCTCCTCCCACGGCGTGCGGGTCCAGCCCTCGAGGTAGGCGGTGCTGTCGACCGCGCCGAGGCGCATGGCGGCCTCGTCGATCGCCTCCTGGAAGCGCGGCGGCAGCGGCACCTTGACCACGTCGTCTCCGTCGCGGGCGACCACGAGGGAGGGGAGGCCACACCACCAGGTCACCTGGATCTCAGCAATGGCGTGCATGCTGCCACGGATACGGTGGGGGGATGAAGGCCGTCGTGTACGACCGGTACGGTCCGCCGTCAGTGCTGCGCGTGGTTGACGTGCCCGTGCCGACACCGGGGGCCGGTCAGGTGCTCGTCGAGGTGGTGGCCACGTCGATGAATCTCTCCGACTGGGAGTGCCTCGTCGGCCGCCCGGCGTATGCCCGCATCGGTGGGCTGCGGCGCCCGGCGCGGCCGGTGCTCGGTTCGGACATCGCCGGGAGGGTGGCGGCGGTGGGCCCGGGGGTGACCCGGTTCAGCCCGGGTGACGAGGTCTACGGGGACAACCTCGGCCTCAAGGGCGGCTTCGCGCAGTTCGCGGTGGCACCCGAGTCGGTGCTCGCCCCCAAGCCCGCGTCACTGACCTTCGCCCAGGCGTCGACGCTGCCGCAGGCCGGTCCCATCGCGCTCCAGGGAACGGCCGGGGCTCGGCCGGGGTCGCGGGTGGCCGTCAACGGGGCGGGCGGTGGCTCGGGTTCGCTCGCCGTGCAGCTGGCCAAGGCCGCGGGAGCGCACGTCACAGCCGTCGACAACGCCGGGAAGCTCGACTTCCTGCGGTCGCTGGGTGCTGACGCGGTCGTCGACCATCGGGTGGAGGACGTCACCAGGCTCGGGTCTTTCGACCTCGTGCTCGACCTCGTCGCACACCGCTCGGTGCGTGACTACCGCCGCGCCCTCGCACCCGGCGGCGAGTACCTCGCGGTGGGCGGCTCGGTGTCCACGATGCTGCGCCTGCTGACGGCCGGAACCGTGCTGGGGCGGGCAAGTGGTCGGCGACTCGGCGTGCTAGCCGTCAAGCCCGGGCCGGAGCACTTCATCCCCCTCGAGGCCCGCTGCTCCTCCGGAGAGGTGCGCATCCACATCGACCGCGAGGTCCCATTCGACGAGGTCCCAGAGGCGCTGGCGTCCGTCGGCGAGGGCCGGGTGCTCGGCAAGGTCGTCGTGACGCCGTAGCTCAGGCGGGGAACACGCCGCTGGAGAGGTACCGGTCACCGCGGTCGCAGACCACGAAGACGATCGTCGCGTTCTCGATCTCCTGCGCCACCTGGAGTGCGGTCCAGCACGCGCCTGCCGCGGAGATGCCGCCGAAGATGCCCTCCTCGCGGGCCAGCTGGCGGGCCATCTCCTCGGCGTCCGCCTGGGAGACCTCCACGGTGCGGTCGACGGCCGAGGGGTCGAAGATCCTCGGCACGTATTCCGGTGGCCACGCGCGGATGCCCGGGATCTTGGACCCCTCGGCGGGCTGTGCCCCGACGATCTGCACCCCGGGGTTGCGCGACTTCAGGAACCGCGAGACCCCGGTGATCGTGCCAGTGGTCCCCATCGCGGACACGAAGTGGGTGATCCGCCCGTCGGTCTGGCTCCAGAGCTCCGGGCCCGTGCCGACCTCGTGGGCTCGCGGGTTGTCCGGGTTGCCGAACTGGTCCAGGACCCGGCCGCGCCCTTCGCGCTCCATGCGCGTCACGACGTCGCGGGCCTCTTCCATTCCCCCCGATGCAGGGGTGAGCACGAGCTCTGCTCCGTACGCCTTCATCGTCTGGATGCGCTCGATCGAGGCGTCCTCGGGCATCACGATGACCAGGGGGTACCCGCTGATCGCCGCCGCCATCGCCAGGCCGATCCCGGTGTTGCCGGAGGTGGCTTCCAGCAGGGTGTCGCCGGGCGAGATCTCCCCGCGCTCCTCGGCGCCCCTGATCATGCTGATCGCCGGCCGGTCCTTCACCGAGCCGGCCGGGTTGTTGCCTTCGAGCTTGGCAAGCAGCACGTTGCCGCGGCGTTCGTTCTCCGGCCCCGGAAGGCGCTGCAGACGCACCAGCGGGGTGCCACCGATGACGTCCTCCATCGTGGGGTACGGCCCAGAGTTGCTCACCCGCGGAAGTCTACGGCGGCTACGTTGAGGTCATGCCGCCACGTCGTTCCGCAGGCGAACCGCTCGCGCTCCCGGCGGTGTGGCGGATCGGGTGGGGCGTGACGACCGGGGCGGCCGACCCCGCCATCCTGTACCCGGCTGAAGCAGCCCTTGTCACCCGTGCCCTCCCGGAACGCGTGGCCGAGTTCGCCACGGGACGCGAGTGCGCACGAACCGCCCTGCGCGAGATCGGGGTCGTGACGTCTGACCACCCGATCCTGGCCGACCCCCACGGCGCCCCGCTGTGGCCGGCCGGGGTCATCGGCAGCATCACCCACACCGCGGGCTGGACCGGCGCCGTCGCGGCCCGACAGGGCACGGGCGTGAGGGGGCATCGCACCGGCCTCGCCTCGATCGGCCTGGACGCCGAGGTGATGGCGCCTTTGCCCGACGGGGTGCTCGACGTCGTCGCGACATCGCCCGAACGCGCTGAGCTGCACCTCCTCGACAAGAGCCACCCCGGCACCCCTTGGGACACCCTGCTCTTCGCCGCCAAGGAGGCCACCTACAAGGCGTGGTACCCGCTGACCGGGGTGGTGCTGCACCACGAGCAGGTGCGAGTCCAGCTCACCGCCGACGGCACCTTCCGCGCGGAGGCGAGTGACGGCATCCGGATGCCGTTGCGTGTGCAGGGGCGGTGGCGCGCCGGTCCCGACGTGGTGCTCACCCTTGCTGCGGTGGCAGCTCGGGAAGTTCCTCGCGACGCAGCCACGCGTCGAACAGCTCGCGGTGCGGCGAGCCGCTGACCGACTCGACGCACGCCTCGAAGTCGGCGGTCGTGACGACCTCGTAGCGGTGGGTGTCGACCCAGGTGCGCAGCACGTCGAAGAACATCTCGTCACCGAGGGTCAGGTGCAGGGCGTGCAGGGTCAGCGCCCCCCGCTTGTAGACCCGGTCGTCGAAGACGCGGTCGGCTCCGGGGTCGGTGAGCACGAGGTCCTGGGGCTTGCGGGCGAGCCCGTCGTGGTGGCGGGCGGCCTCCTGCCTGAGCGTCGTGCGCCCGGACGCCTGCGACCACAACCACTCGGCATAGCAGGCGAATCCCTCGTGCAGCCAGATGTCGGCCAGCGAGGCGGCGGTGACGGCGTTGCCGAACCACTGGTGCGACAGCTCGTGCGCGATGAGCCGCTGCGCCGACCAGTCCCGGCTGAGGTGGTTGGTGCCGAACGTCGACAGCGACTGCGACTCGAGGGGGATCTCCAGCGGGTCGTCGGTGACGACGGCGGTGTAGCGCTCGAACGGGTACGGGCCGAACAGCGAGGTGAACACCTCGAGCATGCGCGGCTGGTCGGCGAGCGCCTCACGCACCGACTGCATGCGCGCCGGCGGCCCGACGAGCCACGTCGGCACCGGAGCGCCCGTCTGGGGCTCGGCGTCGTAGCGGCCGATCTGGAGGGTCGCGAGGTACGGGGCCATGGGTTCGCGCTGCTCGTGCACCCACTCGGCGCGGCGCCCGACGCTCTTGTGACTGACGAGGATGCCGTTCGCGACGACCCGGTAGGCGGGGTCGGTCTCGACGCGGATGCGGTAGCGGGCCTTGTCGGCCATCCGGTCGTTGCAGGGGAACCAGGTCGGGGCGCCGTGCGGTTGGGCGGCGACGAGCACCCCGTCGGTGAGCTCCTCCCAGCCGGCCGGGCCGTCGGGGCCGGGCATCGTGCCGGGGTTGCCCCGGTAGGCGATGGTGAGCAGCAGCGGCTCACCGGCAGGCAGGGCATGGGTGAGGCGGATTCGCAACCGCGAGCCCCGGTGCGACCAGCGGGCCACCTTGGCGCCCTCGACGCGCAGGCTGCGCACCTCGAGGCGGTGCAGGTCGACGACGAGGTCGGTGAGGTCGACCACGGCCCGCACCGAGAGCTCGGCGCGGCCCTCGAGGTGGTTGCCGAGCGGCTTGTAGCGCAGGTCGAGGGCGTAGTGCTCGACCTGGTACCGGTCGTCGCCGTGACCGGGCAGGTAGGGGTCGGAGCCGGTCACTCGGGCTCAGCCCACGGGCCGACGGGGTTGCCGATCCACCGGGTCTTGTCGGGCACCGACTCCCCGCGCATGACGAGCGAGACCGGCCCGACGGTGGCGTGGCGCCCGATGCGAGCTGCCGGGAGGATGACGGAGTTGGGGCCCAGTGTGCCCCCGTCTGCGATCGTCACCCGGTCCATCGCGAGGATCCTGTCATGGAACAGGTGGGTCTGGACCACACACCCGCGCCCCACTGTCGCCCCGTCGCGCAGGTCGATGAGGTCGGCCTCGGGCAACCAATAGGTCTCGCACCACACGCCGCGGCCCACCCGAGCCCCCATGCTTCGCAACCAGACGTTGAGCACGGACGTGCCGACGGCGGCCCGGGCGAACCACGGGGCGGCCACGACCTCGACGAAGGTGTCGGCGAGCTCGTTGCGCCAGACGAACGAGCTCCACAGCGGGTGCTCCGACGGTCGAAGGCGCCCGACGAGCAGCCACTTGGCGACCGTCGTGACCCCGACGGCCACGGCGCCCGCGACGAGCAGCACCGGCCCCCCGAACACGATCGCCCACAACGCCCCGGCGTCGACCAGGGCGAGCAGGGCCGCGGCACTGAGCACGATGATGGCCATGTGCACCCACACCGCGACGATGCGGGCGAGTTCGACGAGGGCGCGAGCCACCCGCAGCCGCGTCGGCGGCGCATGGGTACGGGTGGTGTCGCCGCTCTCGGTGTCGCGGCGCAGCGGTCGGGGTGGGCTGCCGAGCCAGGAACTGCCGGCCTTGGCGGTCCCCCGTTGCGGCGCGGCCGACAACACGGCGACCAGGGCGTGCTTGGGCACCTTGCGGCCGGGCGCCGCCATGCCGGAGTTGCCGACGAACGCGCCCTTGCCGACGCGCACGGGCTCGACGCGCAGCCAGCCACCGCCGAGTTCGTAGCCACCGACGAGGGTGTCGTCCGCGAGGAAGGCCCCAGCGCGCACCGTGACGAACGTCGGCAGCATGAGCACGGTCGAGGCCTCGACGTCGGGGCCGATGTCGGCGCCGAGGGCCCGCAGCCACCACGGGGTCAGGCTCGAGGAGTAGAGCGGGAACAGCCAGGTGCGCGCCTCGTCAAGCACCCGCAGCACCGACCAGGCCTGCCACGCCCGCAGACCGTGCACGGGGTGGTGGCCCGGTTCGAGACCGATCGAGAGCAGCCGCACCGTGACGAGCACCAGCCCCACGAGCACGACGAGACCGACGACGGTGGCGACCGGCAGCCACAGCAGCGCCGCGGTCACCAGCCCGGCCAGGTCGGTGGCCGCGGAAAGCTCGGGCAGCGCGACGGTGACGCCGGCGAGCACGGCGAGCACCGGCATCAGCGACAGCACGATGGCCGACGCGGCGTAGGCGAGCACCCAGACGCGGCGGTTCGGCGGACGCTCCGGCGTCCACGGTCCACGGGCCGCTCCCGACGGGCCGGCGGGCGCACCCGACCACGCCTCGTCGGCGGGCACCGGCCCGAACACGGCCGACCCGGGCGCGACCTCCGCCCGGTCGCCGATGTCCGCCCCGGGGAGCAGGGTGCTGCGCGCCCCGACGCGGGCCTCCTCACCGACGGCCATCGCCCCGATGTACACGTGGCCGCCGTCGAGCCAGTGCCCTGCCAGGTCGACTTCGGGCTCGATGGAGCAGCCGGTGCTGAGCGTGAGCAGACCGGTGACCGGCGGGATGCTGTGGAGGTCGACGTGGCGACCCACCCGGCATCCGAGCAGTTTCGCGTAGACGCGAACGAGGGGCGCGGCCGACAGGTTCGTGGCCCCCAGTTCGTCAACCAGTCGCTCGGCGAGCCAGAGCCGCAGGTGCACCCGGCCACCGCGGGGGTAGCGACCGGGGCCGACCCCGCGCAGCACCAGGCGCGCAGCGGCGGCACCGAGAAGCACCCGCCCGAAGGGGTTGATGAGGAGCAGCCATCCGACGAGCACCCAGCCCCACGCGATGCTCGGCAGCCACGGCGCGTCGAGGACCCGGTGCACGACGAGCAGCCCGAGACCGATCCACGTCAGCCAGCGCAGCGCCCCGATCGACCGCACGACGACGGTGCCGAGCACCTGCGCGACCTGGGTGTCGCGCGGGACCGGCGAGACCGAGGCGTTGGTGCGGCCGGTCGGGGCCGCCATGGCATCGAGGGTCTGCGCGAGGTCGGCGAGGACGGGGTGCTCGTAGACGTCGGCGACGGTGACGTCCGGATGCCGTTCGCGCAGTTTGGAGACCAGCTGGGCTGCGCTGAGGCTCCCCCCACCGAGGTCGAAGAAGTCCTCGTCGGGGGCGGAGGGCGGCGAGCCGAGGATGGCGGCCCAGTGCCCGGCGATCCAGGCGGCCGTGCCGTCGAGCTCGAGGTCGGGGGTGCCGGATGCCGTGGCACCGGTTCCGCGGGACGCGCCGGGTGGCGGCCACGGCAGGGCGTCGCGGTCGATCTTCCCCGAGGTGCGGGTGGGCAGGGTGTCGACGACGGCGATGCGCGGGACGAGGGCGGCCGGCATCGACGCGCGCAGCTGCTCGGCCGCGGCCTTGGGGTCGAAGCCCGCGTCGGCGGTGACGTAGCCGACGAGCAGCCGGTTGCCCGCCTCGGTGCGCTTGACCGCAGCGGCGGCTCCGCTGACCCCGGGGAGGCCGAGCAGGGCGCTGTCGACCTCACCGAGCTCGATCCGTCGACCACCGACCTTGACCTGGTCGTCGGCACGCCCCTGGAAGACCAGACCCACGCCGTCGAAGCGGACGACGTCGCCGCTGCGGTAGGCGCGCTCCCAGCCCAGGCCCGGCATCGGGGCGTACACCGCGGCATCCTTCTCGGGGTCGAGGTAGCGGGCCAGGCCCACCCCGCCGATGATCAGCTCGCCCGGCTCGCCGTCGGGCACGCGCTGGCCCTGCGCGTCGACGACGGCGAGGTCCCAGCCGTCGAGCGGGAGGCCGATGCGCACGGGGGGCTGGCCGTCGAGCTGGGCACCGCAGGCGACGACGGTGGCCTCGGTGGGTCCGTAGGTGTTCCAGACCTCGCGGGTGTCGGTGGCCAGGCGCGCGCCGATCTCGGGAGGGCACGCCTCGCCGCCGAGGATGAGCAGTCGGACGTCGGCGAGGGCGTCGGCCGGCCAGAGGGCGACGAGGGTGGGCACGGTCGAGACGATGGTGATGTCGTTGGCGACCAGCCAGGGCCCGAGGTCCATGCCCGAGCGCACGAGGGAGCGCGGTGCCGGCACGAGGCAGGCGCCGTACCGCCAGGCGAGCCACATCTCCTCGCAGCTGGCGTCGAACGCGACGGACAGACCTGCCATGACCCGGTCGCCCGGGCCGATCGGGCGCTGCTGGAGGAACATCCGCGACTCGGCGTCGACGAAGGCGGCGGCGTTGCGGTGGCTGACGGCGACGCCCTTGGGCAGGCCGGTCGAGCCCGAGGTGAAGATGACCCAGGCGTCGTCGGTGAGCTCGGGGTCCTCCTCCGCAGCCTCGTCGGGGTCTGCGTCGGGCCGCGCGGCCGGGCCGGATCGGATGACGAGGTCGGTGCCGACGATCGCGGCGACCCCGGCCTCGCCGAAGACGACTCTCGCCCGCTCGTCTGGGTCGTCGTGGTCGACCGGCACGTACGCCGCACCGGCAAGCAGGATGCCGGTGATCGCGACGTAGAGGTCGGTGGTCCCCGACGGGATGCGCACCCCGACCCGGTCGCCACGCCGGACACCGTCGCTGCGCAGCGCCGTCGCGAGCTCCTGGGCGGCGTCGAGCAGTTCGTCGTAGGTCAGGACCTCGCGGCCGTTGTCGATGGCCGGGGAGTCGGGATGTGCATCGGCGGTGGCGCGCAGGATGTCGACGAGGGTGCGCGGCTCCGGAGCGAGGTGGGCACGCAGCAGCGGGTCGGTCACGTCGAGGTCACGCTGCGAGGGTTCGCCTGACGGCGTCGAAGGCTCCACGTGCCCAGTCTGGCGTGACGAGGTGAACGCCGCGTGACGACTGCGTTCGCCGCGCCGTGCGAGATCCGATCCGGCCGCCGACGAGCACCCACTGGGGCGCGGGGGTGCCAGCCTGGCGCTTCACGACTCCGGTGGCGCGAGCCCCCGCGAGCCCGACGGCGAGGAAGGAGAACGTCACCATGGACACTGCGAAGGACGCCAGGCCGGGTGCCAGGTACTGCACGACCCGCACGCCACCGCGTTCGTCGACGACCTCGTTGCCGACGCGGGCGGACAGCAGCACGAGGAAGAGCAGTGGCAGCCCGATGCTGAGGACCAGGGTGATCGGGGTGCGCGACAACGCGGCGCGCGGTTGTGAGTGATCACTCCCCTCCGGCCGTGCCGCATGATGGCGACAGCGACGTGCTCCCCATCAGCAGCACGAAGGAGGCCGGAATGGACGATCGGGCCGGCGTCCAGGGCACGCTCCGCACCCGCTGGGCGGGCAGTGCCGTGCGGGCCGGGTCCGGGTTCCTGGTGGCAGTGGCGGCCCTCGGGGCCGTGGTCGCCTACGTCGTGCGCCGGCAGCCCCAGCGGGCGTTGGGTGTGCTCGGCGTTAGGGGTCCGGTCCTGTTCGGTGCGCGGTCGCCGGCGCGGCAGGTGGCGATCACCATCGATGACGGCCCCACGCCCGGGCTGACCACTGCGCTGCTCGGGGTGCTGCGGGCTCACCGGGCCCGGGCCACGTTCTTCCTGCTCGGCTCAGGCGTCGAGGCGCACCCTGACCTGGCTCGAGCTGTTGTCACAGGCGGTCACGAGATCGGCAACCACGGATGGTCGGACCGACCTGCCGGGCTGCTGTCGCGGGCTGCCCTCGCCGAGGACCTCAGCCGGACGGCGACGACGATCGAGACCGCGACCGGCATCCGAGCGCGGTTCATGCGACCAGGATCGGGCTGGTTGCGTCCGGGGCAGCTGCGCGACGTGCTGGCAGGTGGGGCCGAGGTCGCCCTGGGGTCGATCGCGGTGCTGGACCTCGAGGTGCGAGACGTCGAGCGCGAACTGGCATTCGTGCTGAGGCGGGTGCGGCCGGGGTCGGTCATCGTGCTGCACGAGGGGCGCCCGGAGCGGGCTGGCGTGGTGCCGCTGCTGGACCGCCTGCTCGGCGAACTGGGCCAGCAAGGGTACGAGTGCGTGACGCTGTCCGTCCTGGTCGATGGCGCAGCGCCGCCTGCAGTCACGCAGAACCGTCCACCACCACCGAGAACCGTCCCGACCACCTAGAGCGTGTCTGCTAATGATCTGGGGCCGGGCCCGGCATCGTTGCGCTCATGCTTCGTGATGGCGTGATCAGTGACGAGTTGTGGGATGTCCTGGAGTCGGTCATGCCGCAGGATGACGGGCGTCGTGGCCGCCCGTGGAATGACCACCGCCGCGAGTGAGGCAGTGGGAGGCCAGCCAGCGCAGAGACGCTATCCTCCCGATCATGACGCGATGGCCCAACCCATGACGCGATGGCCCAACCCATGACGCGGCGGCGACGCCCCTCGACCCAGGACCTCTTGGAGACGGGTAAGCGCCTTCGTCAGCAGACTCCTCGGTCCTCACTGGCCACCTTGTCCACAGGACTTCGTGACCCTCTAGGCATCGTGGCCGAACAGAACGCCGGCCGCCTCCAGGAGCTCATCCCGTTGCGGGCGGAGCGCATGTCGCAGAGCGCCTTCGCGTTCTATCGTGGCACCGCCGCGTTGATGGCGGCTGACCTTGCGGACTGTCCGACCACGGACGTGCAGGTTGCTTCCTGCGGCGACGCACACGTCGCGAACTTCGGGTTCTACGCCTCCCCTCAGCGGACGCTGGTGTTCGACCTCAACGACTTCGACGAGGCGGCCAGCGCCCCCTGGGAGTGGGATCTGAAGCGGCTCGTGACCAGCGTGGTGGTCGGTGGCCGTGACAATGATCGAGAGCCGGACGTTATCGAGCGGGCGGCACGGCGTACGGTCCTGGCCTACCGCAAGGCTCTCCTGAGCAGCCTCGAGCACTCACCCCTGGAGCGCTACTACACGCACATCGATGCTGAGGGTGGGGCGGGACTTCTCGACAGGAAGTCGCGCCGTGCCTTGCTCAACGCGGTCAGGGACGCCAGGAAACGTACAGGCGATCGCGCCCTTCGCAGGCTCACCACGTCCGGTCCGGACGGAACGTTGCGCTTCAACGAGCGCCCCCCGACCATGGGTCCGCTCGATCCGGCACAGGCGGCGTTGGCGCACCGGCACATCGAGGCCTACGAGCGCAGTGCCGCCCCCGACGTCAGGGCCGTGCTCAGCCACTACACCGAGGTGGACACCGCCCGACGCGTGGTCGGAGTGGGCAGCGTGGGGACCCGATGTGCCCTGATCCTCTTCCAGGACGGCGACGGCAACGGTCTGATCATGCAGTCCAAGGAGGCTGGTCGCAGCGTGCTCGAGCAGTACGGTCGAGTCATGCAGCCCGATGTGCTGTCCGAGCTGGTTGCCGAGCACGGGCAGGGTGCCCGGGTGGTCTCATTCCAGCGGATCCTGCAGGCGGTCTCGGACCCCTTCCTCGGATATCTGCGAACGGACGACTTCGATCTCTACGTCCGCCAGTTCCACGACATGAAGGGCGGCATCGAGGTCGGCGTCCTCGACGACGGACCGTTCAGCACGTACGCCGAGGCGTGTGGTGTGGCGCTGGCCCGCGCACACAGCCAGTCGCCGCGGGCGGCGATCGTCGCGGGCTACCTCGGCTCCGGTCGCGCCGCGACCGATGCGATCCTGGAGTGGTCGATGGCGTATGCCGACCTCTCCGAGCAGGACTATCGAGCCTTCCTCGCCCAGGCCCGGTGATGCCTCACCCGGCGTCCAGGACAATGAGCTCCTGGCAGAGGCTCGGGCTGTCGGTGCCCGGGTGTTGGCTTGCTCTGCTCATGGCGGCGTTGTCCTTCCTGCCGTCGCTGATCCCGCGGCCCGCCCTCTATCAGGGGGCCATCACCGGGGTGAATGCCGCGATCGGCTACGGGTTGGGGGTTATCGCGGCCCTGCTCTGGCGTGAGGTGGCCGACCGGGAGCCTCGCTCACCGTCGACCGCCTCGGCTCGAGCGCTCGCCGTGATCGCGCCGCTGCTGCTCGTGGCGTCGGTTGTTGTCGGCGTCGTGTGGCAGCGCGAGGCGGCAGCGTTGGTCGGGCTCTCGCCCGAGGCGCCCTTCGCGGCCATCCTCGTCCTCCCGGTAGCAGTGCTGGTGTTCCTGCTCGTGCTGGGCATCTCACGGCTGGTGCGCAGGGCCACGCGAGCACTCATCGGCTGGCTTCGACGGCTCATGGGGCCGCGCGCGGCGCGAGTCGTCGGCGTGACCGCGGTCCTGCTCACGGTCGCCCTCGTCTTCAACGGTGTCGTCTTCGAGCGTGTCACCACCGCGGTCAATGCGGCCTTCTCTCTCACGAACAACGGCACACCTGAAGGCCTTTCGGCGCCCGTGAGTGCACTTCGGTCCGGTAGCACGAGCTCGCTCATCACGTGGGACTCGCTGGGGTTCCAGGGGAGGGCATTCGTCGGGCAGGGACCGGACGCAGCGCGTATTGCGGAGGTGTCCGAGCGAGCCGGTGAGGATCCCACGCAGACACTCGACCCGATCCGCGCATACGCGGGACTCGACTCCGCCCCGGACGTCGAGGCCCGAGCGACGCTGGCGGTGCAGGATCTGGAGCGCGCTGGGGGCTTCGAGCGGGCCCACCTGCTCATCGTCACCACGACGGGCACCGGATGGGTGGAGCCCACCTCTGTGACTGCCTTCGAGCACCTCACCCACGGCGACAGCGCGACCGTGTCCATGCAGTACTCTTTCCTGCCGTCACCGCTGTCGTTCCTCGCCGACCGGGAGAACGCCCGCAACGCCGGCCGTGCGCTGTTCGACGCGGTGTACGAGCGCTGGAGCCAGCTGCCAGCCGGTGAGCGGCCACGGCTCTACGCGTTCGGGGAGAGCCTGGGGTCCTACGGTGCCGAGGCGGCCTTCAGTGGGGAGTTCGACATGGCGAATCGCCTGAGCGGAGCGGTGTTCACGGGGCCGCCGGGCTTTAACCATCTCTTCGGAGCGTTCGTGGAAGGTCGAGACGACGGCACACCCCAGATCGAGCCTTCATTCCGCGACGGCCGGACGGTTCGCTTCACCCTCGACCCGCGGCGGCCGGCCGGCCCTGCGGACCGGCCGTGGGACGGGGCTCGTGTTCTCTACATGGTCCACCCCTCTGACGCCATCACCTGGTGGAACACCGACGTGATCCTGAGTCGTCCGGACTGGCTCGAGGAGCCCCGCGGAGCCGATGTCCTCGACCAGACCCGCTGGGTCCCGTTCGTGACCTTCTGGCAGCTCAGCGCCGATCTCGGCCTGGCGATGGAGCCAGGCCCCGGCTACGGGCACAACTTCGCAGGTGAGCATGTGGACGCGTGGGCTCAGGTGCTGGGCCTGCAGGACTGGAGCACCGGACGCTCCGATGCGATCCGCGAGGCCGTGCTCACCCAGTCCCGTGATCCTTTCGGTGCCCCCTAGCTCGCAGGAGCCACGCATGCAGTCAACCACCCCAGGAGACGGCTCAATGCGTTCAGGGCTCAGTTCGCTCGTCCGCTCGGCCGAGGGTGTCTACGGCCTGATCCTCGTCGCCGGAATGATCGTTGTCAGTCGCAACCTGACGGGCACCTCCGCGCAGGCACTCCTCTCGGTCGTCGTCACACTGGTCATCTTCTTCGCAGCCCATGTCTATGCAGCCACGGTGTCCTGGATGGCAGAGGGTGAGGATGGCAGCGTGCCCGAGGCGTTGCGGCGGGGAATTCACGAGTCTGCCGGCCTGCTCGTGGTCGGCGCCATTCCCGTGGCGGTCCTGGCTCTCGGAGTCGTCGGTATCCTCCGGAACTCCGACGCTGTCTGGCTGGCGTTGGTCACCGACCTGGTGCTGCTCGGCCTGTTGGGCTGGTTCATCGCGTCGACGCGGACCACGCACCTCTGGGCCCGACTCGGCACCGTCGCGCTCACCGTGACGTTCGGCGCAGTGCTTATCGCGTTCAAGGCGCTGATCCACCACTGAGTTGCTTGACCAAGCACCGAGCCGATCGGCTGGCCGCCGAGCCTCACTCTGCCGCAGGGCCGTTCAGGGGGTTGAGGCAGTGCGCCCACCCACGCGCTTCTTGAGGAGCACGAGGGGCAGGAGCCAGGCTCCGAGGGCAGTGACGATCCACACCACCAAAGTGGCGCTGATCCAGCTCGAGACTCCGCTGATGCGCAAACCCTCAGGGAACCAGGTTGCGATCAGCAGGGCCACGAAGGTCGACACCAGTCCGATCCCGCCCAGCATCGCCGGGGCATACTTGCGCGCCACGTTGAAGATGAAGGGCGCGAGGATGCTCTGCGCCAAAGCGAAGACGGCGACGGCGATGAGGAACCCAGAGACGGACAGGCGCACTCCGGGGACGACCGCGGCCGCAACCAGCAGGCCGAGGGCCGCTGTTCCCAGGAAGATCACCGCGCGAATCAGCATCCGAGTCATGGTGGCACCAATCTCGATTCGCGCGTAGGACGCTCGCGCCTCACCTGTGTCTGGGGCCAAGAGTACCGGCGGCAGAGCGGGCGCGAAGCGCTATGCGGTGAACATCGCACACATGGGTCCACCGTCTGCCGATAGCGTCCGGTCATGAACGCTCTCCTGGGGACCGTGGAGATGACCATTCTGGTCCTCATCGTGGCGATTCTCGCGGGCCCGCTCCTGGGCGCCCGCTTGAGGGTGCCCGGTCTGCTCGCCCTCATCTTCCTCGGCATGATCTTCGGCCCGTTCGGCCTGGGTTGGCTCGGTCGGGTCGATCTCGTCTTCGACCTGGGCTCGATCGGGATCCTGTACCTGATGTTCCTGGCCGGACTGGGCTTCAATGTCAAGGCCTTCAACGACAACAGGACCAGTGCCCTGGGCTTCGGGCTGCTGTCCTTCGTCTTCCCATTCGGACTCAGCATGATCGCCGGTCTTTCGTACTTCGAGACCGGGATCCTGGCCGCGGCGCTGTTGGGGTCGATGTGGGCCTCGAACACCCTGGTCGCCTACCCGGACGTTCGTGCTGCCGGGCTGGAGAACACGCGGGCTGTGCGCGACGCCATGTCCGGAGGGGTGGTGGCCGACGTCCTGGCCCTGCTCATCCTGGCTGTGGCCAGCACGTATGCCGTGGTCGAGATCGCCGAGCCGGATGCGCTCGACACGGGTGCGGCGCCCACGCTTCCGCTGTACCTCAGCATCCCGCTGCTCGTCGCCTTCACTCTGTGGCTCCTGCCGAGGATCGGGGAGTGGTTCTTCGTCCGCGTCGGCCGCTCCCGGGTCCAGCGACTTCTCTTCGCCCTGGCAGGAATGGCCGCTGGTGCGACGTTGGCCGTGCTCGGAGGAATCGCCGGAATCATCGGCGCCTTCCTGGCCGGCCTCGGGCTGAACCGCCTGGTACCCAAGAACAGCGAGCTGATGGACCGCATCGACTTCGTCGGAACCAGCGTGTTCATCCCGGCGTTCCTGGTCTCCATCGGACTGCGGATCGACCCAGTGGCCCTCGTCGACTGGCGGACGATCCTGATGGGAGTGGTCTTCCTTGGCCTTGTCCTGGTCGGCAAGGGGCTGGCGGTCCTCGTGGCGGCGATGTTCTTCGGCTACTCCTCCGCCGAGCGAGGCCTGATCGGATCGCTCAGCATCGGCCAGGCCGCCTCGACCCTCGCGGTGGGTCAGATCGGACTCGAGCTGGGGCTGTTCGAGCAGCGGGTGGTCAACGCCTCCATTCTCACGATCGTGCTCGCGGCGCTGCTCACCAGCTTCGGCACCCAGTTCTACATCAGGCGGATGCCGCCTCCGGCTCCCAGCACCGGCGCCATCGGCGAGCGGGTCCTGGTCGATGTCCGCGCAGCCAGCTCGGCCTTGGCGCCGATGGTGCACTTCGCCGGACGGATCGCGCGCGGCGACGATGGGGTGCAGGTCCCGTTCGCCGTCTCGCCCCGCGCAGACAAGGCGGCCGCTCGGCAGCTCCTCGCCGACGCGGGGGCAGCCGCCGAGGCCGCAGGGCATGACAGTGAAGGCGTGCTGCGGCTCTCCGACTCCTTCCCCGACGGGGTGCTGGAACTGGCCGAGGAGGAGGACGCCACACTGCTGGTGCTCGAGTGGGACGGCCCGAGACCGAGCACCGACTTCCTCTTCGGCAGCGACCTGGACACCGTCGGGGCAGGATCCCCTGCGCCGACCGTGGGAGTCCATCTGAACTCACCGTGGGACCGGGTGATCGTCGTCCCCGGCACCGGCTACATCGCGTGGCACAGCGAGGACGTCCAGCTCACTTTGGACATCGCATGCCGCGTGGCCCCCAGGCGCCAATCCGGGCTGCTCGTGATCGCCAGTGACGAGGCAAAGGTCAAGGAGCACCTCGACCCGCACATCGAATTCCAGTTCGTCGCCGCAGACCGCCCTGGCGATTCCCTCCTCGAGCTGCTACAGCCCACCGACCTCGTCGTGGCCCCCGCATACCTGCTCCCTCAGATGCCCTTCGCGCGCCGCCTGCGCCTGGCCGGGCGCCTTGCCGACCAGAACCTCGCGATCGTCGCCGGCCCGGGTCGACTGACCGTCGCAGCCGGCACCATGCCTCACGCGATGGAGCGGATCCTCGGCCAGCACGCCTGACGGCGCGAGCACTGAGGAGCCACTCCCGCTCACGCCGCTGGTAAGGCACGCCGCACGTCCAGGTCCCCAAATGTGCGGACCGCGTCACGTTTGACGCGAGTAACACAGACTCGCTCGAACCCGACATCACATCGGTCGGGCTGACAGGATTTGACCGGCGGCCCCTTGACGCTGAGCATACCGCGGGCGGGCTTTGCTCCTACGTGCTCAAACCGGCTCTGACGCGAGACTCACGTGAATCTTCGCGCCAGGGGCCACATTCGGTGGTGTCCGAGGGGGGACTTGAACCTGATGGATTCGTGCTCAGGACAACGGCTTTCGCCGTTCCGAGCACGAAATCGCGCTCCGTTCGTCCCCGTTACTCCCTAAGAAACCGGGGGCGTGCCCCCTGGGGGTGCACCGATCTTCAGTTGGTAGACCTCAACCCTACTCGTCTGGCTGAAGGCAGCCGAGGCCTCCTTGCTAAGTGCTGCTCAACGATATCTCAGCCGCAATCGTCGATCTCTCGACGAACCCCACGACGGCTGTCCACAGGCAGGGGTGGACCTGCTGCGTTGTCGAAGAACTTGCCCCGGGACCTGCAGGGCCCTTCACAATCCGCCCTGTCATTTGGACCCCAACCCTCGGGACGAGATCGGGGCCCCGTCCCCTACATCACACCTCGGCTCCCTCTGAAGAACCTCGGGTTGTTGAGGAGGTTCCCCATCGGGCGCCGGAAGGCTCGGAACCGTTGCCGGGCGTGTCCGATGACCTCTTGATGACCTTAGAATGTCACGCCGGTTTGAAGAGTGCGGCGTGCGCATCGCCAGCCGCATCTGCGACCTCGACCGTGCGTCCGCGGCCAGGCAGCACCTTCGCGGGGACGCTTCGGCCATTGCGCGTGCACACGTCGCATTGGAGAAAGCTCCGCCGATGAGCGGCCAGTCAGCGTCAACGAAGCACAGCGCGCTGGTGACAGGCAGATCGCCGACGACATTTCGATCGAGCTCAGGACGGATCGGATTGAGCGGAGGCATTGCATGAGCCTGGACCGCTCGAAGCTGGTCGGCGTCAAGCCCGCCCACGTCTGGGACGTTTCGCAGACCGACGGTTCACCCATCCCCGAGCCGCCGGCCCCGCGGCTGCTGCGCGGGCAGGCACCAGCAGGATTGTGGGATGGGCTCGCGGACCAGATCACCGCTCGCGGCCTCGAGCTGCGTCTGGTCTCGAGCGCGGCCTCGATTGGCGGAGCCAACGGCCTGACCGACTACCTGACGCGGGAGGTCTCGGTGCGTATGGACATCGATGACGCTGCTCAGGTCAAGACGCTCGCTCACGAGCTGGGCCATGTCATGCTTCACGGCCCTGGGAACGCCGATGCTGCCATGCACCGCGGCATCGCCGAGGTCGAAGCGGAGTCGGTCGCGCTGATGGTGGGTGCCGCTCACGGTTTGGCGACCGATGACTACACGATCCCGTATGTCGCATCGTGGGCATCCAGCGTCCCTGGCAGGACAGCGGTGCAGGTCGTGCAGTCCACCGCCGAGCGGGTCCGCGGCGCCGCGGTGACGATCTTGGACAAGCTCGATACGGTGCAGGTCGGTGACGGCAGCCCGCCGGGCCTCGACCGCGAGGGGATCCGCCGCGAGGGCCTTGCCTCCGGGCCCGGCGCAGTCCCGGGACAGGCGCTTGCGCAGCGGCAGGTTGAGACGGTCGGGCTATGAGCATGCTCAACGCTGCCGCGCCGTATCGGCGAGGGGACCGGCAGCTGGCGCGGGCACCGGTGGTGTTGCCGCTGGTCGACGTCGTCGTCGACGAGCGGGGCTACCTGACGGTGAGCCTGGATCGTGAGCCGTACTCCGCCGACGGCGTGTTGATTCGCGATGACCTCCAACGGGTGCTCGATGACATCGCTTCCGACCTCGGCACGGCAGTGCGGGTCGAGGTCCGTGAGGCGGACGGCTCGACCTTCACCGACATCGTCACCCCACGAACGCAGTCGGTGCCCGATGCTGCTCTGGGCGCGCGACCCGCTCTGGCCTCAGCGTTTGGGATCTGCGCTGAGGGCTTCACCGCCGGTGAGCCCGTCGAGGTGTGTCTGGTCGTCGCCCGCCAGATCGCCGATGAGGACGGCACCACGCACCTTCGGCTGCCCCCGGCATTGCTTGACGCCCACCCGCAGGTGGTCCTGCTCGGACGGGCCTCGGGTGTGGTCGCACTCGCGCTCAGCGAGAGTGCGCAGTGAACCCACGCGGGCAAGGAGTCGATGACCAGCTGGTCAACCTCGGGATCCTCCTCATCGCTGCACTGGGCGCCATCGCCGCTCTCCTGCGGCTCGCGGGCACGCTCGCCGCGTGGCTGGCCGGAGCCGCCACCCCGCGTGGTGGGTGGGCTTCAGGGCTGGGCGTGCTCACCCACCCCGCCGACCCAGGCGCCGCGCTCGGCGCCGACGGGATGACTCCATGGGTCTACTGGCTTGTCCTGGCAGTCATGGTGGCCGTCACCGCCGCCGCAGCCACGTCGGCGTGGCGAGGCATCGCCTCGATCAAGCACACCAGCACCAGCGACCCGCACCGCCGTGCCGGAGTGGCCACCGCACGGGACGTGCGAACTGCTGCATCGCGCAAGGCACTGCTCTCACGCGGACGCACCCTGCGCCCATCGCTGCGCAAGGCCCGACCATCCGATATCGGCTACCTCATCGGGAGAGCCTGCGGGCAGCAGGTGTGGGCCTCGGTCGAGGACTCGATCCTGCTGCTCGGCCCGCCACGTTCCGGCAAGGGCCTGCACGTGGTCATCAACGCCATCCTCGACGCGCCCGGCGTCGTCATCACCACCGCGACCCGTCCGGACAACATCGCCGCCACTCTCAGCGCCCGCAGCAAACACGGCCCGGTCGCGGTCTTCGACCCGCAACAGCTCGCAGAAGGCCTGCCCGCCGGCCTTCGCTGGTCACCCGTGCGCGGCTGCCAGGATCCGCTGACCGCGATGATCCGCGCCACCGGCCTGGCGTCGGCCACCGGCCTGTCCACCGGCGGAGTCGAATCCGGCGGGTTCTGGGAAGGCAAGACCCGCACCGCCCTCCAAGCACTGCTCCACGCAGCAGCCCTCGACGACCGCTCCCCGCGCGAGCTGTTCAGCTGGACCCTCTCCCCCTCCGCCGCAGCCGATGCGGTCTCGATCCTGGCCAGCCACCCCCGGGCGGCACCCGGCTGGGCCGACTCCCTCGAATCCACGATCCACGCCGACCCCCGCACCCGCGACTCGATCTGGATGGGCGTCTCCCTGGCGCTGTCCTGTCTGGCCGACCCCCGCGTCCTGGACGCCGTCTCGCCCAAACCCGGCGAGCAGTTCGACCCCACCAGCTTCCTGACCAGCAACGGAACCCTCTACCTCCTCGCAACCGGAGCAGGCGCCGGCGCGTCCTGGTCGCTCGTGGCGGCATTCATCGAAGACCTTGTCGAGACCGCCCGCCACCTCGCCGCCGCCTCCCCCGGGGCGCGACTCGACCCGCCCCTGCTCCTGGCCCTCGACGAGATCGGCAACCTCTCCCCCCTTCCGTCACTGCCCGTCCTCATGGCCGAAGGAGGAGGCACCGGAATCACCACCATGCCGGTGCTCCAATCCCTCTCCCAGGCGCGCGACAAGTGGGGCGACCACGCAGCCGGCGCCATCTGGGACGCCAGCATCGTCAAGGTCATCCTCGGCGGCACCTCATCAGCGCGTGACCTCCAAGATCTCGCCGCCCTCATCGGCGAACGCGACGAACGCACCGACACCATCTCCATCGGAGAGCACGGCTACCGGTCCCTGCAGCGTTCCATCCGTCGCGTGTCCGTCATGCCCCCCGAGGCGATCCGCACCCTTCCCTTCGGAACCGCCCTGGTCCTCTTGCGCAGCGCCCCACCACTGGTCACCACGCTTCGCCCCTGGACCGACCGCGACGCCGCCGAGCAACTGCACCACGAACGCGCGCAGGTCGAGGGCACACTGCGTCGCCGGTGACCACCGGAACACCTGACTCGTGAGAGCGGTCGCCACCCCGGGCACCGCCCGAGGTCAGGAGTCAGCGATGACCATTCCCACCCAGTTGAGCTTGCAGGGGTTCATCGCCGCCGAGCCGCAACTGTCTTTCGGGGAGAGCGGCCACGCCCGGTTCTACTGCCGAGTCGGTATCGAGCAGCACCGCAAAGAGGCCGACGGCTCGTTCACCAAAATCGAGCCGGTCTTCTGCGACCTGGTCCTCTTCGACCGGTCGGCCGAGCGGGCGTACTGCAGGTTCAAGCCCGGCGACCAGATCCTCGCCTCGGGCTACATCCACGAATACGAGCAGGAGCTCCAAGGCGGCGCCAGCCGACTACGGGAGCAGTTCGTCGCCCGCCGCATCGGGCATGACTGCCTCCGCACCCGATACGTCGTAGACCGCGGCCAAGCCATGCCGCCAGAGCGGCGTGTCCGCGAGGCTGCGGTGGCCAACCAGCCTTCCCCCGCCGTCGGCACCTGATCGGCGTCAGCAATGAGCACACGAGTTGAGCCGGCCCAGGAAGGCCTGGACATCGAAGACCTCGAGTTTGCGCAGGGCGGGTTCGACGGGCCCGGTTCCGGGTTTGGGGTCGCCGACGTCAATGACGGCCAGGTCCTGCGTCCGATCAACTGGAACCTGCTCACCGCGGAGGAGGCTCTGCTGGAGTGGGCCGACCTGGACGCCTGGGTCCAGTGGCTTCGCCGTACCTTCGGGCTCCCGCCGAGTGTGGTGCCCCCGCTGTGGCACCGCCACGACGAGCTGGTCTGGGAACTCTCCGCCCTGCATACCCACTGGCTCAACGCCTACGACCCCGACGGCACACCATCAGGACCGATCGGCTGGCTTCGCGACTTCGCCGACGCCCGTCACCGACTCCGCGAGTGGGTCTCCAGCGCCGGCTGTCGTCTCGACCGTGACCGCCCCACCCGGCAGACCGCCTGGCCCGGGGAGGCACCACCCGAGGCCAGCGGTGAGGTCGAGATCCTCGACCGCCAGGCCGACTTCGTGCGGTTCGTCACCGAGGACGTCGCCGCCCGACGCCGCACCGAGGAGTAGGCCCCGAGTCCTGACAGTCCACCTGGTCGCTTCATCTGACCCGGTTGTCCACATCCGTACCGACTCACGTCACGTGAACCGACCCGCCTCTCCCACGGTGGAAGACACCCCTGGCAACCACGGAGGTTCTCATGCTGCTCGCCCACGCGCTCACCGTCGGGCAGGCCCGCTCCCGCCTGGCCGCTTTGGCCGATCGCGCCGTCACGATCGAGGCCTCGAGCGGCTACGAGGGTGTCCTGCTCCGCCTGGACGCCATCCACGGCGAGGACATCCCAGCCATCCACACGGTCGAGACGCATGACCGCGACGAGCTGTTCGCCCTTGCTCAGGGCGCGATCGAGGACCTGACCGGTCATGGCCTGGACCCCCTGACCGTCGAGCTGGTCCTGGACCTGCTGCACGCAGCCAGGGGCCTCGACGAGCCCGATGAGCACTGATGTACGGCCAGAACGCCGGCGTGCTGCGCGAGAGCCTGCGCGAGCTGCTGACCTTCCACCGCATCCAGCACCGCATCGGCGGAGCGGGACCTCGGCACGTGCCGGCGACCACCACAGCTGAGGAGCGCGAGCTGATTGGCGCACAGATCGCCCGTTACCGCCACAGCGTGCTCACCTGGTGCCACCAGGGCCTCTACGCAGCGAACCCGCACATCGACCACCAGACGCTGACCCGACGCACTCGCGGGCCGGTCGACGAGCTGCGCCACCGACTGGGTATCGCGCTCGGCAGTGATCACGCAGGACTACCCACGCTCGAGGAACTGACCACCACCCATCCATTCCTGCTGGTCGAGCTGTGGCGGCACGCCGCCCGCGCCTGCGCTCTCGGTGAGCACGACTTCACCGCGGGGGCCGGCTACGGCAGGCTCTCCAAAGCACAGGCACTGACCCTCGTCCACGACATCGCGGAGGTCACCGAAGCCCTGCTCGCTCTGGACCGCCGCTACGACAGCGTCCCCGGCTGGCAGCACCTCACGAACCCGACCCGACTGGCCCCGCGCGGCGCAGGCCTGCGCGAGCTACTCCCGCTACAGCGACCCCTCCTACTCCATCGACCACCTTGGCTGGGCCCCGCCCGTCCAGCTCGCCGACGAGCCAGCGCTGCCCGGTCTCGCCGGTGTGCTGCAGGCCCAGCACAACCTCCGGATCCACCTGCGCAGCATCCCCAACGCCCACAGCCTGCGCGTGGTCCTCGACTCCCAACGCCGCCTGTCGCATGAACCAGCCAGGCGGCTCACCTTCTCCGACCCTGCAGGCGCTGCCCGCTGGGCGCAGCGGGGCCTGACCTACGCAAGGCTCGTCCAGCAGACTCGCGACATCGGCGGCAACGTCGGGACCGGGGGTCTGGCCGCAGGCCAGGGCTCGATCGCCGCGAGCCGGATCCAGAAACTCCCCCACGACGCACTCACCGACCCCACTCACACCCGGCAGTTCGAACGGATCAGCGCCGACATCGACGAACGCGTCGCTCACGCGCTGCGCTACGGCATCACTCAGCGTCTCTACTTCCAGCGAGCCAACGTCCTCGGACTCCAGAACCGCGACGGGACCCTGGAACACGTCATCCGTAAGAGGTTCATCCCGATGACCGGCCCGCTCAAAGCCACACTCATCGACCTCGCCAGCAACCTGTTGCGACCTCAACCGCCCCGAGACCTCCCACGCCCGGGCGCCGCCGAGAGCCGGATCGACTTCCAGGCCGCCCTGCACCACCGCCGCGGCGACACCCGACCATCGCAGATGCTGTAACCAGTCCGTGCTTGCGGTCAGGCAAGCCGATGAGTCTTCTCCGCCCCCACCACCTCGACGCGCAGCGTCCCACCGAGCTTTCAGGTTCGGCTCCCTCGAGGGGGCCGAGCCGCCGGCGTTGCGCCGTGGGCGCGGATGATGGCCTGCGCGATCGCCATAGAGGCTCGATTAGGGGCCGATCCTCCACAGTCTGCACGGTAAGGGCTGCACACCTTCACTCACGAGGGCAAACCTGTCGTCGAGACCACGAAGGAGCACACGATGAGTACCACCGTCGACACCAGCCACCAGAACATGATCCTGACCATCGACGAGGCGGCGGCCTACCTGGCGATCCCGAAGGCGACGCTGTACACCTGGCGGACCCGCCGGGGTGGGGTTCGGACCTCGCGCCGTGAAGATGGGCGGTTGCCTGCGTTACCGGCGCGCGGACCTCGACGCCTGGATCGTCGAGCACCTCGAGCCAGCAGAAAGCGAGTAGCGCATGGCCAGGCCGCCACTCCCCCTCGGCACCTGGGGGACCATCACCACTGAGAAGATCCGCGACGGCAGCTATCGAGCACTGACCCGGTTCCGTGACACCGACGGTAACACTCGTCGGGTCACCGCGACGGGTCCGAGCAAGGCGGCTGCAGAAAGAGCGCTCCGAGACGTGCTAGAGCGTGTCTGCTAATGATCTGGGGCCGGGCCCGGCATCGTTGCGCTCATGCTTCGTGATGGCGTGATCAGTGACGAGTTGTGGGATGTCCTGGAGTCGGTCATGCCGCAGGATGACGGGCGTCGTGGCCGCCCGTGGAACGACCACCGCACGACGTTGGAGGGGATCATCTGGCGGTTCCGCACCGGGTCGCCGTGGCGTGACCTGCCAGAGCCGTTCGGGCCGTATCAGTCTGTCTGGCAACGGCATCGGCTGTGGTCCACCGACGGCACGTACGGGCGGATGCTCGCGGCGGTGCGCGAGCAGGCGGAGCTGGACAGCGACGAGTTGGAGACGATCCTGTCGATCGACTCCACGATCGTGCGGGCCCACCAGCACGCGGCCGGCGCCCGTCGGGACTCCGTCGTCGGCGGCCCTGCAGGCGACACGGGGGGCAGGATCGAATTACACGAATTCTCGGGTGGTGCCCGGGGAGCCGCCTGACCATGCGTTGGGTCGCTCCCGCGGTGGGCTGAGCACGAAGATCCATGCCCTGGCGGATCAGACTTGCACGCCGGTGATCGCGTTGCTGACCGGCGGCCAGGCCGGGGACAACCCGATGCTGTCCACCCTGCTGGTGGCCTTGGCCGAGAGCGGGCACGAGCAGGACTTCCGGCTCCTGGCTGACAAGGCGTATTCGCACCCGAGCACCCGAACGTTCCTGCGGGGCAGGCGGATCAAGCACACCATCCCGGAGAAGAGCGACCAGATCGCCCGCCGCAAAGCCAAGGGCTCCAAAGGCGGCCGACAGCCCGGGTTCGACAGCGACCTCTACAAGCAGCGCAACACCATCGAACGCTCCTTCAGCCGGTCAAGCAGTGGCGCGGACTGGCCACCCGCTACGACAAGTACGCCGTCACCTACCTCGGCGGCTTCCTCCTCGGAACGGTGATCCTGACCCACCGAGCCCGACCATTAACAGACACGCTCTAGAACGGTGGTTCGCCCCAGTCGGTGGGTGGTGCGCTCACGGGGGGCGTGGCGGATTGGAGCAGGAGTTCGCGGTGAGTGGCCGGTCCTCTGTCCTGGGTTCGGGGCGCCGGTGGGGGTGGTGGCCAGATGGTGTGGTCGGCGTGGGTGATGCGTTTCTTGCCCGTGGGTGAGACCCATTCGACGGTGCCGTCCGGGGTGAGGGTGTAGCGCCACCGGCCGCGTTGCTTGAGGCGGTGGTGCCGCCGGCAGAGCCCGCCGAGGTTGGCCGGGGACGTTTCCCCCTGCGGCCACGGCTTCACGTGGTCGAGGTCGCACGCTCGGGCGGGCCGGTCGCAGCCCCACATCCGGCAGGTGCCGTCCCTGGTGGTCACGAAGTGGGTGATGCCCGTGGTCGGGCGGTACGCTCCCGTCACCGCATCCAGGACGGTCCCGGTGCGCGCGTCGAGCAGGGCACGGGCGACGTCCAACGGGACGGTCTGCAGCAGGGCCTCGATCGTGTCGACGTCGATGACCCCGATCCCGGGCATCTCGCACCCGCTGAACACCGTCGAGATCCGGAACGCCTCGCCCAACCCTTGACCACCCACCGCGGGAGGGAACTCGCCGCCCGACGCGGCATCCGGCGCGGTGGTCTGGGGTGTCGTGTCGGTGATGACGGGGATGCCGAGGGTGACGTTCGCGGTCACGTTCACGTTGCGCAGCATCAGGTCAGCGAACGCGTCCGCCCGGGCCTGGTCCAGCGTGAGCGACTCATCCTTGTCCGCGTACTGCCCACCCACGGTGGTGATCGCCGACCACGCCGCCGCCGACGTCGCCGCCGGCAGCAGCGCCGTCCACCACGTCGCCCCGTCCGGGCCCGGGCGCACCTCCACGAACCGGTCGCGAGCGGTGCGACGGGTCACCGCCGCCAGCTGCTCGCTCGCGACACGGGTGGCGACCCGCCGCGTGAACGCGCCCACCCGGCCCGGGTCGAGATCGGCGAGCTTGCCAGCCATGATCGCGTCGACCTTGGCGCACGCAGCCTTGTCCAACCCCTCGCACACGGTGACGACCTTCTGCACCGTCGCCGTGCACACCTCACCGGCCAAGACCTTGCCCAGCAGCAGCGGGAACCGCTCGCTCAGGGCCGCCCCCAGCGCCACCCGACGGCCCGCGACCCACTGCCCCACCCCCGTGGCCAGCGACACCTCCGTGCCCGCCATCGCGTCGATGAACCCCACCTCGTGGTGCACCTCCACCGGCCCACGCTCGGTGAGCCGGGTCTCGTGGCACGCCGCATGCGCCGCCGCGACCAGCTGGGCACCCTCGCCGCAGTTCAGCACCCCTTGGAGCTCACCGGTGACCTCGAACAACTCCTCCGAGGTCATGCCCTGGGCCTGCTGCGCGAGCAGTTCCCCCACCTGCTGGGCATCGGCGCGTAGTGCGGCGATGCGCTCTCGGAGCTGGGTGCTGGACATACCAGAAGTGTACTCGATCAGACGTTCGACACCAAGCCGAACCGTGTACGAAAACCGCTGTGACACAGCCACTTTCACACAATGTTTTGACCCTGTTCAGGTACCTTCCCGGCCTCTCCCGGAGCCCCTCACCGGCCCGCGCGACGACGTCGAGAGACCCGCCAGAACCGACGCTGCAGGGCGAGCGACTGCCCCCACCTCGGCACCCCCGCTGAGCTCGACACCAGAAGGTTCATGATCGCCGGGGAAATGAAACCTCGGCGAAGGTGAACCTTGTGGCATCGGGCGGGAACGTTGATGAGGCTTTCCTGAATGGCAAAGCGACCCCGGCAGGGACAGACTGGATCCGTGACTGTCACCGAGAACACCGCCGTCCGAACCGCTGCGCAGAACGCCGGCATCAACCTGCGGCTCGCCCAGCTCGGCCTCCCTCTCCCGCAGGGGTTCGAGGACACCGAGGCCGCGCGCCTGGCAGCACCGATCCTGGCCCGCCAGCGCGAGCTCAGTCGGCGGCTGGCCGACCGCCTGTGCGCCGCTGACGGCCGCATCCAGGCCTTCCTCGACGACTACCTCGCCGACACCGGCGAGCAGCCCCAGCTGCCGCGGCGAACCCTCGTGCTGGACGAGCCGGGCCTGGCCCGCGAGCTGTCCCTGCCCTTCGACGGCGACACCTTCACCTCACCCCTGCTGAGCAGCTACCGGCTCGTCAACGGGGTGCTGCACAACCCGGCCAACGACCGCCGCACCACGGCCGGGGTCTTCCACATCGCCGAGGGTGGCCTGCCGATCCCGGACGACAAGATCGCCGTGCCGAAGGCCGTCTTCGCGAAGCTGCTCGGCCTTGCCTTCCAGCCGCCCGAGGTCGACATGGTGCTGCCCTACTCGGCGAACCAGCCGAACCCGGCCGCCTGCTTCGTCTCGCTGCACCTGCGCCCGCTCGTCGCCCCCGAGGTGCCGGGGTCGGTGCGCGAGAAGCGGATGGAGACGCGCTTCATCGTGCCCGGCGGCACCGTCGCGAACCTCGACTTCGTCGAGGGCATCTTCGGCAACGGCGGCGACCCCTACCTCCCGGAGAACGACGCCTCGCTGGCGCCCGAGACGTGGACCGGCCACACCGGCTGCGTCATCCTCGCCCCGCACCTCATCCGCGTCACGAAGAAGGAACTGGGCCTGCCCCATATCGACGACGCCACCGAGCGCCAGCAGCGTGACGGCATGTGCTGGAGCGACGACAGCGAGCTCTACAACGGCGGCAAGGCCTTCAAGATCTGCGCCCGTGACGAGCGAGGCGTCATCGTCACCGTCATCGCCGACACCTACTTCGGGTACTGCAAGAAGGAGGTCAAGACGCAGATCTCCTACTCCGCCAACCTGTTCGGCAACGCCGAGGAGGAGCACTCCGGCGGTGCGCTGGTCTTTGCGAGCTACAACCTCGGTCAGGAGTACTCCGGCAAGTACTCCGGCGTCGCGGATGCCGCTGGCACCACCGATGCCGTGAGCGTCGCCGACGTCGTCGCCCGCGACCCCCAGCGCTTCACCCTCCAGCCGCAGGGCCACGCCGTCGACGGCGAGCAGCCGCACATCGTCATCGTCCCCGCCGAGGCGCGCTTCTCGATGAAGGACATGAGCATCACGTGGGGCGACACGAACGGCATCCCCCTGCGTGCCGACACCGTGTACCTCAGCCCCAGCGGCTACCGGGTCACCGTCGCGCAGCAACCCCACGACCCCAGCACGTGGACCCTCGTCGGCACCGCGGCGACCGCCACGTCGTGCCACAAGCCGGCCACGGTCTCCGGCGGCGGCAAGTCCGAGATCTCCAAGGCCATCACCGACGCGTTCATCGTCGGCTCGGTGTTCGTCGCCGACGTCGACGCCGATCTGGATGCCGTCGCGGCCATCCTCGATCGCGACCTCGCCGACCGCTTCCTCGACCCGGCCCAGCGGGGCACCGACCACCGGCCGATCCTGTCCCCGGAGCGCTCGATCGGGTCGGTCATCAAGCTGCTGACGCCGTCACCCTCGACGTACACCGACGAGTACAACGCCGGGCTGCGCACGATCCCGCCGTACGTCAAGGAGCTCGTCTACGTCGTCAAGCGCTCGTACCAGCCGCACTGGGGCCAGGACTGGCGCAGCCACTTCAGCGTCGCCGAGATCGACGGGCGCACCGGCAACTCGCTGCACCTGGACGGCACGAAGATCACCCTCAACATGCTGCGGGTGGGCTTCGACACCGACGGCCGGTGGCGCCTGTTCAGCCTGCGTCACGACTTCGCGCCCGCGGTGAAGGTGCAGACCCAGGACGACATCACGGCATCCACCGTCGTTCCCGGTGACCAGCTGGGCCTGGACCCGAATCGCTCCTACAAGCTCGTCGAGAACTGCGAGAACCTGCTCTTCCAGCGGCCCGACGACGCCATCCACCGCGGCTACGACTCGGTGGCCGAGCGGGACATCGCGACCCCCGGCACGTTCCTGTCCAACTTCGCCCCGCTCACCCACGCGGATGCCGTGGCGATGCGTGACGACGCCGTCAGCTTCACGGCGTTCACCGAGCCGATGGCCACCCTGATCCGCGAGTTCGCCGACACCCCCGAGGGGGTCGGGCCCGACTTCGTCGTCAGCTCGGCGAACCCGCGCATCGTCGACGGGAAGCCGTCGAAGAACCCGCGCTACCTGCAGCAGCGCCCCGACCTCACCAACGCCAAGGCCACCGCGGTGGCCCAGCTCAGCGAGCGCCTGGCGGCAGGGATGCCGGCGAGCGCCCCGCTCCCCCGGCCCGTGGACGTCGTCGCGGCCGGTCGGCGCAACAACCCGCCCGAGGGCGGCGTCCCCGCCCTGTGCTCGTACGGCCCGCTGCACTACATGGAGGTGCCCGAGCTCTTCATGGAGTTCATCGCGTCGATGACGGGCAAGTCGCCGTCGACGACCGGCGCCGGCTCCGAGGGCGCCCTGACCAAGGGGCCGTTCAACGCGCTGCCGACGATCATCGACCTCAACGCCAACCTGCTCAGCTACGTGCTGACCGGGCACGACGGCTGGCTGTCCGCGGCCGGGTTCGTCGGGCCGCACGTGCGCGTCGACCACGATGTCTCGCTCCTGGTTCCGGAGCTGTTCACCCGGATGACCCCGCAGGAGCGCGATGCGCGCAACCTCATCGCCGAGGGCGCCCTGGAGAAGGTCGAGGACGTCGAGCACGACGGCCAGCGCGTGCCCGCGAGCCGCCTGGGCTACCGGATGACCGAGACGATGGCGACGAAGTACTTCGGCCGCATCTTCCTGCACCCCGAGGTCGTGTTCACCCCCGAGATGCTGCGCCCCGAGCTGCAGGACCCGGCCGTGTTCGCGGAGTCCGTGACGACCATCGCGATGACCCACGAGCGGGTGGCGCGGGCCTTTGTCAAGGACGGCACCATCGACCTCGCGATCCCGCCGCTGCGGGCGCTGCTCGAGATCATGGCCGACGGCGTCACCGCATCGGGGCTCACCCTGGACTCGCCCGAGTTCCGGGAGATGTTCACCCGGGAGTCTGTGCTGGCCTCCGACTGGTACGCCGAGCGCCTGGACGCCAAGCAGGATGCCGCCCGGTCTCGCGCCGACGCGGGTCTCGCCGCGATCGAGAAGTTCGTCTCGACCCCGGGCAACGAGGAGCCGACGCAACGACTCGGGATGCCGGGGCGCGTGGACGCCGCGCGCGCGGAGTCCCAGCGCCTCGCCGGACCGGAGTTCCGGGAGATGCTCGTCGGGACCACGGGGAGCACGCCGCTGTAGGTCGCCTACGCGGTGGGCCCACCTCGCGCAGCCAGGCCGCGACGGTCTCGGGCTGGGCGTCGTTGACCCAGCCTCCGACGCCGCTCTCGGACCCGGCGAGGTACTTCAGCTTGCCGCACCATGACGGGCACCAGGCTCCGAGAGTAAGGGTGCCGGCGACTACGAGCCAGCGATCGCCAACGTCGCCGTGACTGGGCCGTCCATCTCGGCGATCCGCTCGGCGGCGTCGCCCTCCATCCGACCCAGGACGACGATGCCCGTGAAGTACGACTGGTCGCCGTAGTAGAGCACGACGTGGCTGCCCGGAGCGTAGTACCCGAGGTCGCCCACGTCCGGGTCGGCCCCGGCGGGCTGGGCCTCCAGGGACAGCGGCGACGGGAGCGGCCCGGTCTTCTCCACGCCGCCGTGGTCGACCATCTCCACGGTCACCGGCAGCTGGGCCACGAGGTCACGGCTGGCTGCGCTGTCGGCGAGCGTGGCCGTGAATAGCTGGCCGCTGATCCTGATCTCGATCTTCATGACATCCTTCTGGGTTGGTGCAGAGGTTGCAGTGGTGGGGGGCGCGGTGGTGGCGGTGGCAGCAGTGCTGGGGGACACGGCATCCGGCGTCGTCGTTCCTGGAGACGCACACGCGGTGAGCGCGAGCGCGACCAGGCCGAACAGGGCGGCCGCGCTCCTGAGGGGCCCGGGGGTCATGGGCGCAGCAGCGCCTTGATAGCGCGTCGCTCGTCCATCGCGCGGTAGCCCTGCGCGGCCTCCTCGAGCGGCAGCCGGAGGTCGAAGACCTTGCCGGGGTCGATGGTGCGCGTCCAGATGAGGTCGATCAGCTCGGGCAGGAAGCGCCGCACGGGTGCGGGGCCACCGTGCAGGTGCACGCCGGAGAAGAAGAGCTCGTCGCCGGGGATCATCACGTCGTGGGAGACGCCGACGTAACCGACGTGACCTCCGGGGCGGGTGGAGCGGATGGCCTGCATCATCGCCTCCTGGGTGCCGACCGCCTCGATGACGCTGTGGGCGCCGAGACCGCCGGTGAGCTCCTTGACCCGGGCCACGCCGGCGTCGCCGCGCTCGGTGACGACGTCGGTGGCGCCGAAGTCCCGGGCCAGGGACTGCCGGTCGGCGTGGCGGCTCATGATGACGATGCGCTCGGCCCCGAGGTGCCTCGCTGCGAGCACGCCGAGCAGGCCGACGGCCCCGTCACCGACGACGGCCACGGTCTTGCCGGGGCCGGCCTGCGCCGCGACGGCGGCGAACCATCCGGTGCCGAGCACGTCGGACGCCGCGAGCAGCGACGGGACCAGGTCGGGATCGGGGATGCCGGGGGTCGCCACGAGCGTGCCGTCCGCCAACGGGACGCGAGCGAGCTGGGACTGCGTGCCGATGGCGCCCATCAGCTCGGCGTGCACGCACCGCGACTGGTAGCCGGCGCGGCAGATCTCGCAGGTGTTGTCGGAGGCGAAGAAGGACCCGACGACGAAGTCACCGACCTTGACCTCGAGCACCGCGTCGCCGACCTGCTCGACGACGCCGACGTACTCGTGGCCCATGGGCATGGGCTCGGTGACGGCGTCCGCCCCCCGGTAGGGCCACAGGTCCGACCCGCAGACGCAGGTCGCCGCCACGCGGATCACCGCGTCGGTGGGCTCGATGATCGTGGGGTCGGGCCTGTCCTCGACGCGGACGTCGCGGGTGCCGTGCAATCTGACTGCTCGCATGGGGGGTTCCTCTCGGTGGAGTTGGTCGGACGGGGTGGGTCGGAGGTCTTGGGACGGACGGGTCGCCGCCATGAGCGCAGCCACGGACAGCGCGGTCAGGACGAGGACCATGGCGGCCATCGGCACGGCAGTGGCCTCGCCACCGAGGCCCACGATGGGCGCGACGACGCCGGCGGCGCACCACTGGAAGAAGCCGAGCACCGCCGAGCCGGTGCCGGGGTGGTCGGGCACCGATTGCGAGGCGAGCGCACCGGCGTTGGGGCCGATGAGGCCCTGGGCGCTCATGAGGACGAAGAAGCCGACGACGGTCACGGGCAGCGGCATGCCCCAGGCCACGGCACCCACGAGGAGGAGGGCACCGGCGAACCCCGTGCCGATCAGGCCGGTCGCGATGACGGTGCGGGTGGGCACGCGACCCGCCAGCCGTGCCGCGACCAGCGTGGCGATCGTCAGCCCGACGGCGTTCGCCGCGAAGATCACCGAGTACTGCACAGGCGAGAGCCCGTTCATGCGCTGCAGCACGAAGGCCGTGGAGGCCACGTAGGCGAATGTCACGCCCATGGACAGCGCCATGACGACGAGGTGGCCGACGAACGCGCGGTTGCCGGTGACGTGACGGGCCGCCCCGGCCACGGCGGCCAGGCCCCCGCGGTGCCGCTTCCCGGCGGGCAGCGACTCGGGGATCCAGACAGCGACCGCGACGACCATGAAGGCGACCAGGCCGGCAACGACCCAGAAGGAGACTCGCCAGTCGGTCAACTGCAGGAGGGCCGCACCCACGAGGGGCCCGACGATGGGCGTGACCCCTCCGACACCGGCGATGACGTTCAGGTTGCGGACCAGGCGAGGTCCCTCAGCGAGGTCGACGACGACGGCCCGGGCCGTGACCATGGCCCAGCCACCGGCGAGCCCCTGGACGAAGCGGGCCACCATCATGAGCTGGATCGACGGGCTCAGGGCGCAGGCCACCGACGCGACGGCCAGCACGGCGAGCGAGACGACGATTGGCCGGCGACGCCCCCGAGCGTCGGAGACCGGGCCGCCGACGAGCTGCCCCAGCGCCATCCCGACGAAGAACGTCGTGAGGGTCAGCTGCAGCTGGGTGGCTCCGGCTGCGAGGTCCTCGCCCACCCGGGGGAAGGCCGGCACGTACATGTCGGTGGCCAGCGGGGCGATCACGCTCATGAGGACGACCGTCGCGAGGAGGGCACGGCTGATCCCGGCCGCGGATGCCGGGAGCGGGCTCCCCGATCCCGCGCCGGGTCGTTCGTGGTCGACGGTGGCGATGGACATCGGCTCGCTCTCGGGTGTCGGGGGGTCTCGGGTGCCGGGTACGGCGTTCACACCATGGGACCTCACCGGCGAGGGGCGAGGAAGTCACCGTGGAGAGGTGTACCGACAGGGCATCCCACAGCGCGGTGCGGCCCCCTACGGTGGGAGGTGTGAACAACCGTGAGGAGGTCCGCGAGTTCCTCGTCTCGAGGCGCGCGAAGGTCACGCCGCAGCAGTCCGGCATCCCAGACCACGGGAACCGTCGCGTGCCGGGGCTGCGCCGCACCGAGGTGGCCGCGCTGGCCCAGGCCAGCGTCGAGTACTACGCCAAGGTCGAGCGCGCGCACCTGTTCCACCTGGCCCACGCGGCCGACGGCACCAGCGCGGGCATGCGACCCGCCGGCGCCCGACCCGGAAGTGGACTCCGAGGCCGGCCCTCCAGTGGGTCCTGGACGGCATCGCCTCACCCGCGATCATCCGCAACGGACGGATGGACCTGCTCGCGACCAACCACCTCGGGCGGGCGATGCACGCGTCCCTGTACGAGAGCCAACCGGCAAGCCCCCCGAACTTCGCCCGGTTCACCTTCCTCGACCTCGACGCCTCGCGCGGTTTCTACCCCGCCTGAGACCTCGCCGCCGACACGTGCGTCGCGATCCTGCGCGCCGAGGCCGGTCGCGACCCGCACGACAAGGACCTTCACGACCTCGTCGGCGAGCTGTCCACCCGCAGCACCGACTTCCGCCGCCTCTGGGGAACGCACGACGTCCGCTACCACGGCGCCGGCACGAAGCACTTCCACGACCACGTCGTCGGCGACCTCGAGCTCGCCTACGAGAGCATGGACATGGTGTCCGACCCCGGCCTGACCCTCACGATCTACGCGGCGGAGCCGGCATCCGCCACGGCCCACGCACTGGACCTCCTGGCCTCATGGACCTCTGCCGTCGTGGCCGGCGACGCCGACGCCCACGCCGACGGCATGAGCTGACCTCACACCGGCGTTCACCCCGTGAGGAGACCAAGGTCGACAGGCAGGTGGCCGCCAGGACACCGCGAGCCGAGTTCGCCGCTGGGCCCCTGACCTCACCGGTCGAGTCCGGCCCGGGCGAGCCAAGCGAACTGGTGGATGCAGATGACGACATGCGCGCCTCCCTCTCGGTGAGCCCGGCGCCGAGAGGACCATGCGGCGTTTCCGGTTGCGGGGACGGGCATCGTCACTCAGGATGGGTGTCGTGGCCTCAGGGGGGTCGCCACCACCGGGGTGGCGATGCGGTCCGTGACCCAAGGAGAGACATGCGCCGTCGACAGTTCACGTCCGTGGCAGGGCTGGCGGTGATCGGGGCGCTGGTCGCCGGCACGCTGTCCTCAGCCCCGGCGATCGCCCGCACGTCCACCACCACGACGGTGGTGTCGACGGCTGCGACGGCGGCATCCACCGCAGCCGCGGAGGCACGCCTCGTCGATCGGGTGCCCACTCCGCGCCCCACGTGGTTCAACTGCGACCCCTTGAGCGAGGGGGCGAAGTGCGCCATGGTGCCACTCCCCCTGGACTACGACAAGCCGACCGGCGCCAAGACCGAGGTCGCCGTGCTCCGGCTTCCGGCGCGCGACCCCTCCCGCCGCATCGGGTCGCTGTTCCTCAACCCCGGCGGGCCGGGTGGTTCGGGGGTCGAGATCGCCGCGATGGCGCCGTACTTCCTCAGTGACGCCCTCCTCGACCGGTTCGACATCATCGGCTTCGACCCTCGCGGCACCAACTTCAGCGACTCGGTGCGCTGCTGGCCGAACCTGGGCGCCCAGGTTGACGCGATCGAGCCTCTGTTCACCGTGCCCTTCCCCTTCGAGCGGGCCGAGGTGCAGGCATACACCCGCGCGTCGGAGGCATTCGGACGAGCCTGCTCCACGACCGGCACGCCACTGTCTGCATCGATGTCAACCGCCGAGGTCGCGCGCGACATGGATGTCCTGCGCCGCATGACGGGCGACACCAAGCTCACCTACCTCGGCTTCTCGTACGGCTCCTACCTCGGCACGGTCTACGCCAACCTCTTCCCGGCACGGGTGCGCTCGGTCGCGATCGACGGGGTGATCGACCCGGTGGCGTGGGCCGGCACCGCAGCAACGGCATCCGTTCCCCAGACGCAGCGCATCCGCTCCGGGGAGGGTGCCGCCAAGGCGCTCGCCGAGATCCTCAAGCGGTGCACCAAGGCCGGTCCGGAGTACTGCCAGTTCGCCTCCTTCGGCGACCCGGCGACGGTGTACGCCGAGATCAGGGCGTCACTCCAGGCCGAACCGCTCCAGATCATCGACCCGGAGACCGGCGAGAGCTTCGGCGAGCTGACGTACGCCGTGCTGACGGCCTTCCTGCTGAGTGACATGTACTCGCCCGAGGCCGGGTGGATCGTCGACATGGACCTGACATGGGTGTACACCCTGATGCACGGCGAGGCAGAGCCAGGCACCCCGGAGGCAGCCCGCCAAGTGGCCGCCGCTCGAGCACTCGGGGCGAAGGTCACGGCCCAGCGAAGCGCCGGCGCGGATGCCGCTCGCGACCTTCGCGACCGCGGTCGCGCCGTCGGGTGGGCCTTCCCCTACGACAACTCGCCCGAAGCCTTCCAGTCGGTGCTGTGCACCGACGGCCGCAACCCGTCGCGGGCGAGCAACTGGTCGGGCTACGCCGCCTCCACGGACCGCACCGCCCCCGACTTCGGGCGGATGTGGACCTGGGCCTCGGCACCGTGCGCGTCCTCGACGTGGACCGCGCGCGACGAGGACGCCTTCCGTGGGCCGTTCACCGCCAAGACCGCCAACCCCGTACTCGTCGTCGGCAACTACTGGGACCCGGCCACGAACTACGACGGTGCGGTCGCCACCTCGAAGCTGCTGCCGAACAGCCGACTGCTGCGCAGCGACAACTGGGGTCACACGGCCTACGGCACGTCGGCCTGCGCCACCACCACCATCGACCGCTACCTGCTGACCTCGCGCATCCCGCCGCGCAACAAGACGTGCCACGGTGACGTGCAGCCGTTCACCGAGCCCTTGGGCACCGAGGACATGCGACGTGCGACCCCCAGCCGACAGCTTCCGCCGGTGGTGCCGCCCATTCCGGGAGCAGTTCCGCGCACCTGACCCGCAGCACCCGCGGCGGCACCATCACTTCACCGACAGCGTGATCCCGGTGGTGTCGTCGCCCAAGGGTCAGCGTGTCCCCGTCGGCCTTGAGCGCCGGGCCCGAGGTGAGGTAGTCGGCCAGCCACGTGTCCTGCGCCATCAGCGCCTCGTCGCAGGCCATCATCGTGGAGGCCAGCGGTTCCGCGACCTGAAGCGGGTGCTGTGCTCGGGTGCCGCAGGCTCGGCCATCGAGACCACCGTGTCGTCGGGGCGCGCAGCCGCGACGGCGGCCAGCTGCTCGTCGTAGGCGACGAACACCGGGTCGGCCGGGACGCTCACGCGCACGAGGTCCTGGTGGACCGCGGGCTCGATCTGGAAGCGCAAGAGGTACACGAGGCCGGTGACGGCGAGCACGAGCACGGTCGGGATGACGATGAACGAGGCGTAGAAGTGCCACCGCCAGAAGGCGCGGAACAGGCCACTGCCGGTCTTGGCGGGCGCAATCACGGACTGGGGCGGGTCCTTGAGCAGGGACATGAAGGCTCTCCAGGTGGTCGGGCAGCACGGTGGTGCCTCCCGGGCGGTGCAGGGACGAAGGGCGTGGATCCGCCCCCGATCCGGGCGCGGCTCAGACCAGGTGGAGCGGTGGTGCCCGCCCACCGAGGGGCGCGACGACGCGTCCCCGGAGCACCGGCATCCACGTCGTCACCGTTCGCGGGGGAATGCCGTGGGTGACCGGCACGGACAGGCTCGCGAGGGCGACCAACCTGCGGGCCGCGGCGCGCACGACGTCGGCGCCGACCGTGAGGAGCAGGCTCGCGACCACGGTCGCGACGGCGTGCGCGAGGAGCATCGTGCCCGTGACCGACAGGGTCGACGAGCCCTCGGTGGGCACGAGGGGCAGCGGGGCCGCCACCTCGTGGAGGTGCAGGCGCACCGCCGAGCCGGCCGTTCGAGGGGCCATGCCCGTCAGCGCGAGGTGCGCGATGACCTGGCCGAGGGAGGTCGCGACCAGCATGCGCGGCACGCTCGACCGGCGGCGCACGCACAGGCACACGACGGGGCCGACGAGCAGGGTGAGGACCACTGCGGGGATGAGTTGCACTGGCTCGCCGCCGCCCATCTCGTGCGCCCAGCCACCGAACCCGACGACGACCAGGGTCGCGACGAGGGCGCGCAGCATCCGCACCTACTCGCCCGTCGAGGCCGACACCGCCGTCGTCACGACGCAGAACCTAGTGTCGCGGCAGGTTCCGTGGGGCGTTTCGCGCAGTCCGCATCCTGCCCCACCTCTGACAGAGTGGAATGGCCCTGCCCTACCGGCCTTGCACCGCCATCACAGGAGACGACATGCCCCTGGAGTCCCTCCCGATCCTCGACCTGTCGACCCTCGACGACGGGCCGGATGCCGCTGAAGAGTTTCGGGCCGCGCTGCTGGCCGCGACCCACGACGTCGGCTTCTTCTACCTCACCGGGCACGGGCTGACCGATGACGACATCGCCACGGCGTTCGCCACCGCCGAGAAGTTCTTCGCCCTCCCCCTGGAGCACAAGGTGCGCCTGGAGATGGTCAACAGCCCGCACTTTCGCGGCTACAACCGCACCGGTGGCGAGTTGACCCAAGGGCGTGTCGACTGGCGCGAGCAGATCGACATCGCGGCCGAGCGCGATGCCGTGACTGATCCCGCGGCCCCCGCCTACATGCGGCTCGAGGGCCCGAACCAGTGGCCCGGCGGGCTCCCGGAACTGCGCGAGACGTTCACCGTGTGGGAACAGCGCTGCGCCGCCATCGGCTCACGCCTCCTGCGGGAGTGGGCCCTCGCCCTCGGGAGCCCGGCCGACGTCTTCGCCGCCGCCTTCGCCGACCGTCCCTCCACCCTCATCAAGCTCGTGCGCTACCCCGGCCGTCGCGACGACGACCGGGCCACGCAGGGCGTCGGCGCCCACAAGGACCCAGGCGTCCTCACCCTGCTGATGATCGAGCCCGGGAAGGGCGGCCTCCAGGTCGAGCACGACGGCGGCTGGATCGACGCCCCCGCGATGCCCGGAGCCTTCGTCGTGAACATCGGCGAGCTCATGGAGTTCGCCACCTCCGGATACCTCAAGGCAACGACCCACCGCGTGGTCTCCCCCGAACCCGGCGACGTCCGGCTCTCCATCCCGTTCTTCCTCAACCCGGCCCTGGACTCAGAGATGCCGGTCATCGACCTGCCGCCGGCGCTCGCTGCGGACGCGCGCGGGGTGACGCAGGACCCGGACAACGTCATCTCCGGCACCTTCGGCGAGAACATGCTCAAGGCACGCCTGCGGGCCCACCCCGACGTCGCCGCCCGGCATCATGCCGACCTCGTCGGCCGCCCGGCATCCGGCGACGCCTGACCCCGTCGGCGATGCGCCAACCCGGGCACGAGTAAGCCCCCGACAGCGTTTCCGCTGGCCGGGGGCCCGTCGTCTGTCTTAACACAGAGCGCGCCCGAAGGGATTCGAACCCCAAACCTCCTGATCCGTAGGCACGCGAGGGGCCCGAATCGGCGCGAATCGGGACGCCTTGTTCCGACACCAAGGACGACGTTTGCGCAGTTCAAGTGCCTTGTAACGGCTCAGGTCGGCATCCGGCGCATCGTTACGGTATCGACACCAAAACCGAATTTTGGGGCCAATTCTGGGGCCCACGGTGGCGGCCCCGGCGGCGTGACGCAGGGCTAAAGAGGACCGGTCTATGGCCGCCCTGACGGCCTCGACCATCACGGGCAAGTCGCGGTCGACAGTGCTCCGCACGATCGCCGGCTCGACCAGGAGGTATCCGTGGGCGATGCGGTTACGCATCCCCCACATCTGGCTCCACACATCCCCGAACAGCGCCTCGCGATCAGCGGCGCTGAGCCCGGACAGCGCCTCGATCCCCGCCGAGAGCCGCATGCAGATCGCGTCGATCGTCTTCTGGTCCGACAGGTCGCCCGATCCGTAGTCGGACACGACCTCGAAGTGCGCCATCGCCTCCTGAAGCACCTGCGTCGGCTCCCGGCGTCTCACAACGGCACCGCCTCGACCAGAGCACTGTCACGCAGAGCAGGACGGAGGGAGCTCTCAGGAACCAAGTCGACCGGCACCCCGACCGCGGCTGAGACCTCGTCCTCGAGCCGGCCCAGCTCCATCAGGCTGAGCGGCCGCCCCATGACGAACAGCAGGTCGACGTCCGACCCCTCGTCGTCCTCACCGCGCGCCACCGAACCGAACACCCGCACATCCCTGCCCCCGGCCTCCGCGACTGTCCGCAGGACCTCGGCGCGCGACGCACGCAGCCTCCGCGCCAAGGGCGTCGTGCCGTGGAACCGCAGCAACCGAGACACCTCCGGCTGGCTCCGCCCGATCTCGGCAGCAATCTGAGCCTGTGTCATCCCAGCCGCGGCCGCCTCGCGCACCGCCCGAACCAGTTCGTTCCTGGCATGGCGAGTCGCGGCATCGCTCGTGCGAGCAACCTCCGCCAACCTTGCATCCATCACCATACGATAGCAAGTGCTATGAGCGCCGGGGCAAGTGGCGACGTCGGGGCGTCACGTTTCACTCACATGCCGATGGTCGGGCGGTTGTGAATTGGCGCTTGTAGCGCCATAATGGCGCCATGCCGAGTGTTCAGATCAAGGATGTGCCCGAGAGCACCCATGCGGTGTTGCGCCAACGGGCCGCAGCCGCGCACCAGTCGTTGCAGGAGTACCTGCGTTCCCGGCTGATCGCTGAGGCCAGCCAGCCGACTTTGGAGGAGGTCCTCGACCGGGCCGGCGGGCGCTCCGGCGGATCTGTCCCGCTCGCAGACGCGGTCAAGGCTGTGCAGGGGGATCGTGCTCGTCGTTGACGCCAGCGTCCTTGCGGTCGCGTTGGCCGATGACGGCCCGGACGGGGATGCCGCTCGCACCCGGCTGCGGGGTGAGACGTTGGCCGCCCCGGAACTGGTCGACCTTGAGGTCGCCTCTGTACTGCGTCGACAGAACCGTGCCGGGATGCTCGACAACCGCCGGGCGGATCTGGCCATGACAGACCTCGGGGCGCTGCCCATGCACCGCGCCTCGCATCTGGCGCTGCTACCACGCTGTTGGGAGCTGCGGGACAACGTGACCACCTACGACGCCGCCTACGTCGCCCTGGCTGAGGCGCTGGATGCGACGTTGCTCACTGGCGACCGGCGCCTTGCCCATGCGGCCGGCCCCACCTGCACCATCGAACTGCTCAGAACGCCCCGCCGCGGGCGTTGAGCACCGCCCTGATATGCCGCGATGTCGGCGTTTCCTAACGTCGGAATAGGCGACTCCACCGTCGACGGGCTTTGCGGTCGGTCGCCGGCGCCGCGATGGCCTCAGCGGCGTCGCTCTTGGCCACCGCATCCTGTCCGAGGACGATGCCTTGGCGTGAGTTCGCGCGCACGGGGGCCTCGATACCCCCGTGCCTACCGAGCTTGACGGCCTGCACGTTCTTCCACAGGTCGGAGCCGAATCCACCGTTGCCCATTGAGGCACTTCCCTTCGTTGGCTCAGTATTGCGCCGCCGCTCAGGCTCCGCTCGGTCATGCCGCGGATCGGGCGTTCAGATCTGGAACTGCTGATTTTCGGCGGCGAGAGGCCGTACCGTCCTCCCCATGACGAGCGCGGTAGAGGCAGGGCCTGCGGCTACCTCGCCGCAGCGCCCAACGTTTATCAAGAAGCACCCAGTGGTCACTGCGGCCATTCTGGCCAGCCTTGCGGTTACTGCCCTCCTCCTGAGTTGGTTCTTCGCCGCCGTCCCGCTCACTGGTGTGGAGCCAGACGGCAACTTCATCGACTGCGGACCTGCCCTGATTGGGCGACCCTCGCCGTTGCCCCACCCAACGTGCGCCGATGCCTACGGAGGGGTGGTGATTCCACGCCTCTTCTTTGGCCTGGCTGCCGCGGCGAGCCTGGTCGGCTCCGTCTGGCTTCTCGCACGCACCTACGCACACTCCCGGACCTCCGATTAGCGCACGCTCATGCCGCCTTGCGGTAACTCATCAGCTGCATGCGAATGATTGGAATTCGCGGACCGACCCCGTGGTGTACAAGTCCTGGTCGGCCTTCTCGTCGTAGCCGGACAGGTACAGGACCTGGCCGGGCGTCATCTCGCGCAGGCGTGTCCCACTGACCGTCACCGACCCCGTCGAACTGCTGTTGTCGTGGGTCCACCCGTACAGCGTGTATTCGCGGTCCGCCTGCAGTTCGGCGAGATCAAGAGCGGCCGTCCAGCCAGCGTGGGGCCCGTTCAGCGACCATGCGGCGAACGACGTGATCGGTGAGTTGGCAGTCCAGGTGCCGGCGTCGACGCTGCGGTCCTCGGCTGAGGTCGCGGTCGTGTCTTCGTAGTAGAGGGTGGCTCCATCGATGTGCTCGTCGCAGACCGCCAGGTAGCCGACTGGACGCCCTTCCTGGTCGACCCCGATCCCAGCCGACCCCACCACCGGGACGGTGCACCCCGACAGCGCGCCGATGGCGCACAGGGTCACAAGCAGCCGGGTCACGACCGAAAATCTAGGGCGGCGGGTCGTGCACTCGGCCGGGCTGCGGCGATCGTTGCGGAAACGTACTCAACTGCCGCGATGTTCGGAGGGCTAGGGCGGACACCCTCGCGGCTCAGGCGAAGCCCACGGGTTCACGCTGGAAGTCCCACGTGAGTTCTGGGGCGTCGTCCTCCGCCCAGTAGTTGACGACGGCGTAGCGCGGTTCGTTGCCCGGCACCTCGAAGGACTCCGTCAAGGTGGCCCCGGTGTCAGACTCCGCGGTGAGGATGTGCCTTCCCGGCAGGAGGCCCAGAGGGAAGCGGATCCAGTTGTGCTGCCCTTCCACGTGGAACTCACCGTCGACGACCGTGACGCCATCCACGGTGAGCTTCAGACGGACATCGCCGTCCTCGAACGACTGGTTGCTCACGTAAAGGAGCAGGTCTGCATCTGCGTCGCCAACAAGCCGCACCGTCGAACCGGATGCTGTCATTTGAGGGTGTGGCGTTGGGTTTTCGTCACTGCTGCAGGCTGTCACCGCGACTGCAGCGAGAGCCAAGCCGAGGGCAAACGAAACGGGCGAACGCATGGACATAAGTATCCGACGACCGCGGCGGCGACGTCGCTCCTTCGAGGAGTGCCCAGAATCCGCACGCTCATGCCGCGGATCGGGCGTTCAGATCTGGAACTGCTGATTTTCGGCGGCGAGAGGCCGTACCGTCCTCCCCATGACGAGCGCGGTAGAGGCAGGGCCTGCGGCTACCTCGCCGCAGCGCCCAACGTTCATCAAGAAGCACCCAGTGGTCACTGCGGCCATTCTGGCCAGCCTTGCGGTTACTGCCCTCCTCCTGAGTTGGTTCTTCGCCGCCGTCCCGCTCACTGGTGTGGAGCCAGACGGCAACTTCATCGACTGCGGACCTGCCCTGATTGGGCGACCCTCGCCGTTGCCCCACCCAACGTGCGCCGATGCCTACGGAGGGGTGGTGATTCCAAGCCTCTTCTTTGGCCTGGCTGCCGCGGCGAGCCTGGTCGGCTCCGTCTGGCTTCTCGCACGCACCTACGCACACTCCCGGACCTCCGACTAGCGCACGCTCATGCCGCGTTGTTCGGGACTGCTGCACGGATAGGTGACAGGTTGGGTCACGCGGCCTGGGTGGGCTGTGGGTGCGGTGTGGTGTCCATGACCCCCAAAGGCCCCGAACGGGCGCCCCGTGGCCACATCCGACCCAAATTGTTGTCCTCACGACCCCAGTGTCAGCCCACCCGACCCGAGCACCCGGGCGCGAATTTTGGGGCCCATTTTAGGGCCCACGGCATCCGCGGAGACCGTCCGGATGCCGGGCACGAGTAAGCCCCCGGCAGCGTTTCCGCTGGTCGGGGGCCCGTCGTCTGTCTCAACACAGAGCGCGCCCGAAGGGATTCGAACCCCTAACCTTCTGATCCGTAGTCAGATGCTCTATCCGTTGAGCTACGGGCGCAGCGTCACGTCGGAACGCAACGAGAGAGAACACTACCGGAGCGTCCCGCACACCGAGAAATTGAGGGGCAACGACGGCGACGGGCGGGCGGATGCCGTGCCACGGCATCCGCCCCCGCCTGGCACTCCCAGCGCCCGAACGACGGCGTTGACCTGCTCTTTCAGTGCCCTTGCAAGAGTTTTCAGTGGCCTCCATCGCTTGTGAGGAGCCTCATAAGGTGCAAGCGCTTCCGCGGTGGTTACCTGCAAGTACCCCGGCCTACGGTGGAGGAACAGGCTCCCAGCGGCGGGCGCCGAGCCACCGCGTCAGGCGGGCTCGCGGGTTCGCGCAGCGGGGTGGCCACCAGTGAGCAGGACCGGCGGAAGGACCACCATGACCACGCAGGCAGAGCACACGACAGGGACCAGTCACGCAGGCCTCCAAGCCTGGGTCGACGAGGTCGCTGCGCTCACGACCCCGGACTCGATCCACTGGGTCGACGGATCCGACGGGGAGTGGGACGCCCTGACGACCCTGCTCGTGGAGTCCGGCACCTTCACCCGACTGAACCCCGACAAGAAGCCCAACAGCTTCCACGCGGCATCCGACCCGTCCGACGTGGCGCGCGTCGAGGACCGCACCTTCATCTGCTCCGAGGACGAGCGTGACGCGGGCTTCACGAACAACTGGAAGTCCCCCGCCGACATGAAGTCGATCATGACCGACCTCTACCAGGGGTGCATGACCGGTCGCACGATGTACGTGATCCCGTTCGTCATGGGTCACATCGAGGCCGACGTGCCGATGTTCGGCGTCGAGATCACCGACTCCGCCTACGTCGTCGTGTCGATGAAGATCATGGCCCGCATCGGCGCCAACGTGCTCGCGGCCATCGAGGCCAACCCCGACGCCTCTGTGGTCAAGGGCCTGCACTCGGTCGGCTTCCCGCTCACCGAGGGCGTCAGCGACGTCGCGTGGCCGTGCAGCGACACCAAGTACATCGCGCACTTCCCCGAGACCCGCGAGATCTGGTCCTACGGCTCGGGCTACGGCGGAAACGCCCTGCTCGGCAAGAAGTGCTACGCCCTGCGCATCGCCTCGGCCATGGCCCGCGACGACGGCTGGATGGCCGAGCACATGCTCATCCTCAAGCTCGTCTCCCCCACCGGCTCCAAGCACTACATCGCCGGTGCCTTCCCGAGCGCGTGCGGCAAGACCAACCTCGCCATGATCGACCCCACCCTCGAGGGCTGGACCGCCGAGATGGTCGGCGACGACATCGCCTGGATGCGCTTCGGCCCCGACGGCCGGCTCTACGCCGTCAACCCCGAGTTCGGCCTGTTCGGCGTCGCACCCGGCACCGGCGAGCACACCAACCCCAACGCGATGCGCACCGTGGAGAAGGGCAACTCGATCTTCACCAACGTCGCCCTCACCGACGACGGCGACGTGTGGTGGGAGGACATGACCCCCGAGAAGCCAGCGCACCTCACCGACTGGAAGGGCAACGACTGGACCCCCGAGTCCGGCGTTCCCTCCAGCCACCCGAACAGCCGATTCTGCACCCCCGCGAAGCAGTGCCCGATGATGGCCGACGAGTACGACGAGCCCAACGGTGTGCCGATCGACGCCATCCTGTTCGGTGGCCGCCGCAAGACGACCGTGCCGCTGGTCTACGAATCGCGTGACTGGGCCCACGGCGTGTTCATCGGCGCGACGCTGTCGTCCGAGACCACCGCTGCCGCGACCGGCGCCGTCGGCGTCGTGCGCCGCGACCCGATGGCCATGCTGCCCTTCATCGGCTACAACGCCGGCGACTACGTCAACCACTGGCTCGAGATCGGCAAGCAGGCCGACGAGTCGAAGCTGCCGAAGATCTACCAGGTCAACTGGTTCCGCCGCGACGACGAGGACGGCTCCTTCCTGTGGCCCGGCTTCGGCGACAACGCCCGCGTGCTCAAGTGGATCGTCGAGCGCCTCGACGGTTCCGCGGAGGCCGTCGAGACCCCGGTCGGCCTCGTGCCCACCCCCGGCTCGATCGACACCACGGGCCTGGACATGAGCGAGGAGCAGGTCGCCAAGGCCCTCGCCGTCAACGTCGAGGAGTGGCGCGAGAAGGAGCTTCCGCTCATCGAGGAGTGGTTCGCCAAGTTCGGCGACACCCTCCCCACCCAGCTCGCTGACGAGCTGGCCACGCTCAAGGCGCGCCTCGAGAGCGCCTGACAGACGGTCCCCGCCGGACCACGAAGGGCCCCGCCGACTGGTGTCGGTGGGGCCCTTTGGGTGTGCGGGGCGGTTCCGGATGCCGTGTGGCCGCCACCGCGCTCGTCGAGAGTAGGCGAATCGCCGTGCAGTGCTCTGCTCTGACGGCGATTCGCCTACTCTCGACCGCCGACCTAGTCGTTCAGGTGGGCTGGCTGGCGGTACTCAGGTGGTCTGGCTCGTACCGTTGGCGTCGCCCGGGTCGGTCGAGGTGCCGCCACCTGGAAGCTGGCCCTCATCCTGACCTTGGCCGCCCCCGGGGAGCTGCCCCTGTCCCTCGCTGCCGTCGGGAACGTCCCCCTGCATGCCTCGCGGCCCGTGGCCGAGCCCGCCTCGGCCCTCACCGCGGCCCTCGAACCCGGCGCCACCACCTTCGCTGATCTGGCTGCCCCGATCGTCGTGGCCGGCCACCGTTGCGGCCGTCGCCCCGACGACACCGCCGAGCAGCAGCCCTGCGGCGAGCGCGCCACCAGCCAGGGCAAGACGCCCCGTCCACCACGCACCCTTGCCCTTGGTCTTGGCCGGAGCCGCAGCCGCAGCCGCGGGGGTGACAGCGGCGGCCCAGGCCGGCGTATGCACCGCGGGAGGTGCGGCGGGCACCTCGGCCGCGGACGGCATCCGCGTGGTGTCGACGCTCTCGAAGCGCTCGGTGTCGTCCGAGGCCTGCGGGATCAGCTCGGTCCGGTCGGGCAGCTCGGACTGGCCGGTGTTCTCGGGCTGGTCGGTGTGGTCTTCGGGTCGCTTGGCCATGGTGGCGCCTTTCGGTGGAGGTGGTGACTACCTGCCTCGACTGTGACGACGGCGCCTGTGCAGCACCTGTGCCCCCGCCATCGGTGCGCTGGCAAGCATCCAGGGGCCGAACACCACCCGGTGCGACACACAGGAAGCACACAGCAAAACCATGGACCCACCTCAGCGCCCACGACCAGACTGTGGCCCATGACGACCCGCCCCGTGAGTGCCCCCGCCCTGCTCCGCCCTGACGGCTCGCCCGTGCGGGTGCTCGTGGTGGACGACGAGCCCAACCTCACCGAGCTGCTCTCGATGGCACTGCGGTACGAGGGCTGGGAGGTGCGCACCGCGGCCAGCGGGCTCGCGGCGGTTCGCGCGGCCAAGGAGTTCGGCCCCGACGCCGTCGTGCTCGACATGATGCTGCCCGACTTCGACGGCCTCGAGGTGCTGCGTCGCATGCGCGGGGACGACCCCAACGTGCCCGTGCTGTTCCTCACCGCGAAGGATGCCGTGGAAGACCGGGTCGCCGGCCTCACCGCCGGCGGCGATGACTACGTGACCAAGCCGTTCAGCCTCGAGGAGGTCGTCGCGAGGTTGCGCGCCCTCATGCGGCGCACCACCGTCGCCACCGACGAGGGCAGCTCGCTGCTCGTCGTCGGGGACCTCACCATGGACGAGGACAGCCACGAGGTCACCCGCGCAGGTGACGAGATCCACCTCACCGCAACGGAGTTCGAGCTGCTGCGCTACCTCATGCGCAACCCCAAGCGGGTGCTTTCGAAGGCGCAGATCCTCGACCGGGTGTGGAACTACGACTTCGGCGGCCAGGCCAACGTCGTCGAGCTCTACATCTCCTACCTGCGCAAGAAGATCGACGCCGGGCGCGACCCGATGATCCACACGATGCGCGGCGTGGGCTACGTGCTCAAGCCCGCCGACTGATCCGGCAGGCTGATCGGATGCCGTCCCCTCCCTCGCGCTGGACGCTGCGGTCCAAGCTGCTCGCCTCGATGCTGGCGCTGTTCTCCGTCATCATGCTCGCGACCGGCGCGCTCACCCTGCTCGAGACCCAGCGCTACCTCGAGCGGGGCCTGGTCTCCGACCTGTCGACCGTCCTCTCCCGTGTCGACGTCGACCGCGACCGCGACGGCCGCACCCTCCCCCCACGGGGGCGCGGCGACAGGCCGGGGGCCCCCGGCGGCGGGGACGTGCTGGTGCTGGGACTGAAGGCCGACGGCACGGTCGCGACGACGGCATCCGGGGTGGCCATCAATGCCGTGGTGAACGAGGACCGCGAGGACGACGTGCTCGACGCCAGGCAGGTGCGCCGCATCGCGCGGGCGGACGTCGGCACGCAGCCGCGCCGGGTCGAGATCGGCGGGGACGTCGGCACGTACCTGCTCAAGGCCGACACCCTGCCCGGCGGGAGCCGCCTCATCGTCGGGGTGTCGACGCACCCGGTCGACGAGCTGTTGGCCAAGCTGCTCGCCCTCGTGGCGGGCGGGACGATGCTCGGGCTCGTCGCCGTGGGCGTCGGCGGCACCGTGCTGATCCGGCGCAGCCTGGCTCCGCTCGACCGGGTGGCCGCCACCGCGCGCCGGGTCTCCGACCTGAAGCTCGACTCGGGCCAGGTGGCCCTCGCCGAGCGGGTGCCCGCCGACGACGCCGACCCGAACACCGAGGTCGGCCAGGTCGGCCTGGCACTGAACACCATGCTCGACAACGTCGAGTCGGCCCTGCACGCCCGCCAGGAGAGCGAGACCCAGGTGCGGCAGTTCGTCGCCGACGCGAGCCACGAGCTGCGCACGCCGCTGGCCTCCATCCGTGGCTACGCCGAGCTGACCCGCCGCGAGAGCGAGCCGGTGCCGCCGACCGTCACCCACGCCATCGGGCGGGTGGAGTCGGAGGCGCTGCGGATGCAGGTGCTCGTCGAGGACCTGCTGCTACTCGCCCGCCTGGATGCCGGGCGGCCGCTCGAGCGCGAACCCGTCGACCTGTCGCTGCTCGCCGTCAACGCGGTCAGTGACGCGCACGCCGCCTCCCCCGACCACGTGTGGGAACTCGACCTGCCGGAGGAACCGGTCGAGGTGCCCGGTGACCAGGCCCGGCTGCACCAGATCCTCGCCAACCTGCTCGCCAACGCCCGCACCCACACCCCGGCGGGGACTCGCGTGATCACACGGGTGCGCCCCGAGGGTTCGCTCGTGCGGATCTCGGTGAACGACGACGGCCCCGGCGTGCCTGACGCGGTGCAGGCCACCGTGTTCGAGCGCTTCACCCGCGGCGACGACGCCCGTACTCGCAACGGTGGCTCGACCGGTCTGGGCCTCAGCATCGTCGCAGCCGTCGGCCAGGCCCACGGTGGGCGCGTCGAGATGTCGAGCCGGCCGGGCGACACGACGTTCTCGGTGCTGCTCCCCGCAGAGTGAGCGGCGACAAGACCGCGACTTCTTGCACCCCAGCCACCTCAGGGCGTGGCTGGAGTGCAAGAAGTCGCGCTGTCAGGTCAGGTCAGGCGCAGCGAGTACGCGATGAGGTCGACGTCCTCGCGTGGCGACCAGTCACGCTCAGGGCAGCGCACGAATCCGAGCCGCTCGTAGAGCCGGTGCGCGGCGCGCATCGTCGTCGACGAGCACAGCACCACCGCATCGAACCCCCGCTCGACCGCCAGGTCGAGCATGCGGCGCGTCAGCGCCTCGCCGATGCCACGACCCGCGGATGCCGGGTCGACTGCCAGCGTGCGGATCTCCGCCTCACCGGGGCGCGCGACCTCGGCCATCGGCGACCCCGGTTCGACGAAGGTCACCGTGCCGACGACACCCCGCTCGTCGAGCGCCACCCACAGTTGGGCACCCCGGGCGCGCGCGACGGCATCCGAGAGAAACGACAGGTACGGGGAGCCCGGGTCGATGACGCCCCCGGAGACGTAGGCGTCGACGGTGAGGCGCCCCACGGCATCCAACTCATCGGCGTGGGCGGGGCGAATCGTCAGGGGCACGATGCCATCTTGGCAAACCGGGGTCCGCGAGGCGCACTCAGAGCTCGAGGACGACGAAGCTGCCCTCGGCATCCTCGAAGAAGACGACCCCGGTCCACGGGTAGGTGTCGATCTCGGCCGTGCAGACGATCGCCGTCGAGGCGCGCACGGATGCCGTGTCCGGGCACGTGAGCCCGTCGACCTCGTCGTAGTAGTCGAGCAGGACGTTGCCCAGGGCTGCCTCGAGACGGTCGCCGCTGAGGGCCGAACCCTCGGGCAACGCGACGACCTCGCCCCGCAGCGACTCGAAGAACGCACTGTCGTCGAGGTACGGGTCGGAGCTCACTGCGCCGATGATCACGGCCACGAACGCGGTCAGCAGGGCCAGGCCTGCGGCGACGGCGGCGCCGATCGCCCAGCCGAGTGCGGTGCGGGCCTTGCGGAGGGCGGCCTGCCCCTCCGGCTCACCGATGGGCTGTGGCTGGGCCCACCCGCTGTACGCGGCCGAGGGCTGGTTCCACGCCGGAGCACCGTACGGATGGCTGCTGGGGACGGTCGGAGCGGGGGTCGGCTGAGGGGTGGTCGGGGTGGGAGGGGTCGGCGGGACCAAGGGGGGTCCGTCGGGGCTGCTCACGGCATCATCATCTCCTCGCCCGCAACGACGACCGCCACGAGGGCGATGATGCGCGTCGAGTCCCGCTGAGGAGCGGGTGGCGGCGCCTGCTGGGGGACGGCAGTCGCGGTCTGCTGCAGCGCAGGGGGCGCTGTCGGTCCTGCTGGATCCCCCGTGTGGCTCATGGCTGGAGTCTGGCAGCAACCACGGCTGACGGCAGGCCCAAACGAGACAAGGACGGGGTCGCTTTGCCCGCCGGGTGCCCGGACAGTTACCCTGTGCGACGTTGGAGGCGTCGCCTAGTCCGGTCTATGGCGCCGCACTGCTAATGCGGTTTGGGTCTCAAGCCCATCGAGGGTTCAAATCCCTCCGCCTCCGCCACAACGACAACGCCCCGCGAGAGCGGGGCGTTGTCGTTGTGGCGGAGTGCAGAGGGATGCTGGGAGCGGGCGTGGTCGGGTGAGGGACGAACCCGCCCACCCCGCGACTCCCTCCGCCTCCGCGGCTCCCTCCGCCTCCGCGGCTCAGGGCACGCAGCAGTTCGGATCGCACGCCGTAATTGCTGCGTGCGATCTGAACTTCCGCGTCGGTTCGGTCGGTGGGGCGTAGTTGACTGGGGGCATGAAGTCACGCATCGCCCTGCTCGTCGCCGCCCTCCTCGTGCTCGTCGCGGGGGCGGGCGGAGTGTGGTGGTGGCGCCAGCAGGGGTCCGAGCAGGATGCCGCGGCGAAGGCGGCGCTCGCGGCCTTCGCCGCTGCGTGGGTCGCCAAGGACGTCAGCACCGTCCCGTTCGCGGACACCGCGCTGCGTGACACCTTCCCCGACGTGGTCAAGGACCTCGGCGAGGCCCCGGTCGAGGTGACCGTCGGCGACAGCGCGCGTGACGGCGACACGGCATCCGCCGACCTCGCGGTGCGGTGGACCCTGCCGGGCGAGGTGGCCTGGTCGTACAGCGTGCCCACCACGGTGACGCGCTCGGGTGAGACGTGGCAGGTGGCCACGCCGAGCGCCGGCACCCCGTGGCACCCCGACCTGCCACCCGGCGAGACCTTCTCGATGGAGCGCACCACCGGCGAGCGCGGCGACCTCGTCGACCGGGCCGGCGACCCGCTCATGCCGCTCGGCACGGTGCACAACGTGGCGATCGACCCGGTGAACGCCACCCCCGAGGCGGTGGCCGCTCTCGAGCCGATCGTCGACGCGGATGCCGGGTCGCTCACCGACGCGCTCGCCAAGGCGACCGCGTCGGGCTCCAAGGCCCCGATCCCGGTCATCAGCTACCGCGACGCCGACTGGGAGCCGCGGGCGGCGAAGATCACGGCCCTGGCACCGAGCGTCATCGCCCCGACGTCGCAGCAGCCGCTCGCCGTCACCCGAACCTTCGGCCAACCGCTCCTCGGCACCGTCGGCGAGGTCACGGCCGAGGTGGTCGACAAGAGCGATGGCCGTTACGTCGCCGGTGACCGTGCGGGGCTGAGTGGCCTTCAGGCGCAGTACGACCAGCAGCTGGCCGGCGCCGTGGGCCTGCGGGTCGAGACGAGCGGTGGCGTCGTGCTCTTCGAGCAGGCCGCCACGGACGGCACCGATGTCGTCACGACCCTCGACCCCGGCATCCAGGGCGCCGCAGAGGAGGCCCTGGCCGCGGCCGAGTTGAAGGTCCCCGGGGCGATCGTCGCGGTGCACGTCCCGACCGGGGAGGTGCTCGCGGCGGCCAACAGCCCGAGCAGCGGCTTCGACCGCGCACTGACCGGTCGCTACCCGCCGGGCTCGACGTTCAAGGTGGCGACGACCTACGCGTACCTCACGAACGGCATTATCACCCCCACGTCACCGGTGCCCTGCCCCAAGACCACCACCGTCGACGGGCTGGAGTTCGGCAACTTCGGGGGCAGCTCCCTGCCCGGCAGCCCACCGTTCTCCAAGAGCTTCTCGGAGTCCTGCAACACCGCCTTCGTGAGCCTGGCGGACTCGCTGGAGGCCGATGACCTCACCACGGCCGCGAAGACGCTGGGGATCGGGGCGGGGTGGGCCGACACCGTGGGCGTGACCGGCGCCTTCGACGGCAGCGTGCCGGCGACCACCGGCGGCACCGACGCCGCAGCGGCATCCATCGGTCAGGGCCGGGTCGAGGTCTCGCCGCTGGCGCTGGCCGTCATGTCCGGCAGCATCGGGCGTGGCACCTTCCTCGCCCCGGTCCTCGTCAAGGGGCCGGAGGCGACCACGCCGCGACCGAGCCCCATCGACGGGAAGGCTGTCGCCGACCTGCGCGCGATGATGTTGTCGGTCGTCGCGGGCGGGTCGGGCGCGGAGGCCAGTGGAGCACCGGGCGGCCAGCTGCGGGGCAAGACGGGCACCGCCGAGTACGGCACCGACCCGGACGCCCCGCCACGGGTGTGGTTCACCGGCTACCAGGGGGACGTCGCCTTCGCCGTGCTGGTCGAGGAGGGCAGGAGCGGTGGTCTCGTGGCCGCCCCGATCGCCAAGGACTTCCTGACCCGCGTCGCCGCCCTGTAGTCGACAGCGAAAGGCCCCGTCCGGATGCCGGGCGGGGCCTTTCGTGAAGACTCGGGGGTTTCCGGGTCAGATGGGGCGGACCTGGTCCGCCTGCGGACCCTTGGGGCCCTGCGTGACCTCGAACTCGACCCGCTGGGCCTCGTCGAGGCTGCGGTAACCCTGCGTGTCGATCGCGGAGTAGTGGACGAAGACGTCGGGGCCGCCGCCGTCCTGGGCGATGAATCCAAAGCCCTTCTCAGCGTTGAACCACTTCACGGTGCCCTGTGCCATATCTGGGGTGACTCTTTCTGTGTGTAGCACTCGGCCGGCGCACGTCGCACCGACCGTGGATGCGAACTCCAGTTCCCCTTGAGGCACGCGGTAATTCGACTGCCAGGAAGTGCTGATGCTGCAACCGACGCTGAAACTAGCACCAACCAAGGTTACTCGCGCGTCTCGAAATCCGGCGATCATCCAGCGGACGCCGACGGCTTCGGAGCGCCCCACGGGCCGCACTTCGGTTTCGGCGCCATGGCAGCGAGAGGGGCAGCGAAACCGTCAGCGGCCAGGAGCGGAGGGCGTGGGATTCGAACCCACGATGACGTTGCCGCCATAGCGGTTTTCAAGACCGCCGCACTAGGCCACTATGCGAGCCCTCCTGGACTGCAGAGCCATTGTGCAGCACTCGACCCCGGAGCGGCCCTCGGGGCACCAAAGGCCAAGAAGAGCACACCGATCGGTGCGTTGTGGACAGGATCCGGCCCCGAGGGCCCGCCAGGACACCGAACCACACCGAACGGTGCGGTGGCGGCGGGCGCCGCTCCCCGGCATCCGGACCCCTGTTGGCAGGTAGGGTCTGAGGCCGACGACAAGGAGTCCCCATGGCGAAGCTCACCTTCATCGCGGGCCTGGCCGCCGGGTACGTCCTCGGCACCCGCGCCGGCCGGCAGCGGTACGAACAGATTGCCCGCACGTCCGGCAAGGTGTGGCACTCCCGGCCGGTCCAGAAGCAGGTCGCGAACGCCAAGGAGGCCGCGCGCACCAAGGCGGCCCCGGCGGTGGCCGACATCGTCGCGGATGCCGCGCGCGCGACCGGTCAGCGGCTGCGCGCCAGCCGTACCGTGACGGCCGAGACGATCACTTCCAGCCCCAGTACCCCACCGCCCACTGCTGGCGGGACCATGCCTCCGGTGGCGAACGGCAGCCCGACGGCTGCGCCCCGGCCCACCCCGGACCCGTGGGCGGCTGCGTCGCGCACCGACGGCGCCGCCTGAGCCCCTCCACCCAGGCGATCCCTGTCGGCGCGCGACGCGCCTGACGTCGCCCTCCGGGGTACCCGACCCTGCGCCGGCAGCCGGTGGAGGGCTGGCGGCCCGCGCAGCGCGGGCCCCGGAGGGGTCCGTCATCGGGGAAGGAGCGCGCTGGCAACCCGCTGATACCGGATGACCGGAAGAACTTTCCGAGGGCGGGTGTATCAGCACGGGCCGTTCGGCCTCCTGTGCAGTGACGACCATCCTCACTACGCTGGAGCGAGCGCGTTCGCGCCTCGAACCGGCCCCTTCAGGAGCACCGCATGAGCGAGACCACCCCTGACGAGAACGCTCGCCGCGGCGAGGCGGCGAGTGAGCCGAACCCTCCGTTCTTCGCGGTGCCCGCGACTGCGCTCCGACGCTTCGGCGCGACCATCCTCGACCCTGTCACGGCCGACCGTCTGGGCGACGAGCCGGCCCCGCGTCCGGTCGCATACATCCCGAACCGCCTCCTGGTCCCGGGACTGACCCAGGACCAGCTCGAGGCGCCCCTCCAGATGCTGGGCCGCCTGGGGGACGAGATGCAGTTCACCGTCACGGTCGTGGAGAGCAGCCTTCTCGGGCTCGCCAACGAGCTCGAGTACGCCGACGTCCTCGGGAACGTGACCCACTCGGTTGCGCAGATCACTCCCGTACCGGGCCGCGTCGGCCCCCCGCTGGATGCGTGGTCGGTGCTGCAGCAAGCCCGCGTCACGTACGGCCGTGATGAGGTCGCCAGCTGGGGTCTCAACCACGTGCTCATGGCCACGGGGTACATGGGCGGCGTCGCATGGCGGTCGGCTACATGGGCGGCGTCGGCTACATGGGCGGCGTCGGCTACATGGGCGGCGTCGGCTACATGGGCGGCGTCGGCTACATGGGCGGCGTCGGCTACATGGGCGGCGTCGGGGTCCCCGGCACGGCATCCGGACGCGGGCCGGTCACCCTCGCCATGCCCTCACCTCCGAGAACCGGCGGAAGGTCGCCCGTCGTCGCGATCCTCGACACCGGTCTCGGCGAGCACCCCTGGTTCGAGGACCCTGCGTTTGCCGATCGCGACCCGCGACTCAGGGGCACCCAGATCGGGTTGCGTTTCCCGGCCGACGCGAACCCCGAGGGCACGGGGGTCAGCATCGACCTCGTCAACCAAGCCCTGGACCCGCTGGCTGGCCACGGGACCTTCATCGCCGGGATCGTGCGCCAACACTGCCCCGACGCCCGCATCGTCGCGGTGCCCGTGATGTACGGAGACGGCGCCGCGGACGAGGCCGACGTCATCACCGCCCTCAACGCGCTGGCGCTCTGGCACTGGGCAGCACGGGACGGCAAGGTCAAGGGCGATCCTGTCGACGTCGTCAACCTGTCGCTCGGCTACTACCACGAGTCCGCAAACCCGGTCCGCGACGAAGCCGCCCTCTTCAGCATCCTCGACCAGCTCTCGACGGATGGCGTCGCCGTCATCGCCGCAGCGGGCAACGGCGGCACGTCGGAGTGCTTCTGGCCGGCTGCGCTGGCTGGCCGGCCCAGCACGGGAGGCGTTCCCATCACGAGCGTCGGCGCACGCAACCCCACCGGCGACACCGTGGCCCTGTTCTCCAACACCGGTCCCTGGGTAACCACGTACCAGAAGGGGGTGGCCGTCGTGAGCACGATGCCGGTGACCCTCGAGGGCTCCCAGCGCAGCGAGGTGGCTGTGCCGCACGGTACGTACCGTGCGCGGGCGACCCCTGACCCGGACTGCTACGCCACCGGCTTCGGACTCTGGAGCGGCACCTCGTTCTCGTGCCCGCGCTTCGTGGGGAAGGTCGCCGCTGCGCTCTCCGGCAGCCAGGCAGCACTGAACCCCATGGACCGGGTTGCCCAGGTCTCCGAGGCCGTGAAGGTAGCGCTCGGAGACCCGTCGTGAGACAGGCAGGGGCGGATGCCGGCAGCCTGGCCATGCGCGCGGCCAACGCCTTCCGCACCTTCCGGGACGGTAACCCGTCCGGGATGTCCACCCTCGTGGACGAGGTGACACCCCTGCTGTGGCACGTCGCCCGCCAGCAAGGGCTCGCGCACCAGGCTGCGGAGGACGTCGTCCAGAACACCTGGCTCAAGCTCGTGGAGCATTCCCCCTCGATCGCCGACCCTCAGTCGGTCCTCAAGTGGCTCATCACGACCACGAAGCGCGACGCTTGGTCCGCTGTCGCCCGCGGGCACCGCGACGAGCCCTCCGCCTACGCTGACGTGCGAGATCAGGAGAGCGACGCGACGGCACCGTCGCCCGAGGAGGCGATCCTCACCGACGCGGACGTCCGACTGGTGTGGCAGCACTTCTCGACCCTTCCCGAGCGGTGCAGGGCGTTGCTACGGGTCATCGCCTTCGCGGAGAAACCCGACTACGCCAGCGTCGCCCAAGCACTCGGGATGCCGGTGGGAAGTATCGGACCGACTCGTGGTCGCTGCCTTGCCAAGCTCCGTCAAGCCCTCGTCACCGACCCACGTTGGGAGATGCCGTCATGAACGCCACCCCGGACCCCGAGTCCACCCTTGCCCGCGGCACCCTCGACGGCGTCGACACGCACGTGCTCGACCAGGTCCGTCACCTGCACGAGGTCCTGGACCCGCCTCCCGTCGACCTCGTCGACCGGATCAAGTTCGCGATGAGCGTCGCAGCCCTCGAGGCGGAAGTGGCCGAGATCGTCTCGAGCGCGACCTTGCAGACAGTGCGGAGCACCGAGTACGACCGGGCCGACACCGTGACGTTCGCCAGCGATGGCCTCAGTGTCATGGTCAGCATCGAGCACGGTGCGAGCACCACGCTGGTCGACCTCGTCGGGTGGGTGACCGAGCCTGAGGTCGAGGTTGAGCTGCGTGAGCGCGGACGAACTCGGACGACCGAGGTCGACGCAGATGGCCGGTTCACCTTCGCCGCCGTCGAGCGAGGCCTGGTGAACTTCGTCGTGCGCCGTCACTCGGACTCGGCAGCCCCACCGATCATCACCCCCGCCATCGAGCTGTAGGAGGTCTCATCGAGGAGGACCCCATACGACGAGCCGCAGTCCTCTTGGCCGAGGCTCGTCACGCCAACGAGGTCGGCAGGTTCGAGGAGGCCGCGACCGCACTCGATGACGCACTCGAGCAGTTGGCGGAGTCCGGGCACCCCGATGCCCCCAGAACGAGCACGCGCATCCGCATCACGCGTTCGTGGTCCGAGCTCGAGCTCCACGGCCTGGGCTCGGCTCTGGCCATGCTCCGACGCGCTCGTGCGGACGCCGACCGGCTCGACGACCCGATCCTCACCGCCCTGACCTACATCCAAGAGGGCACGCTGCACGGTCGGGCCGGGGACTGGTCGTCGTGCCTCGCAGCCTTGACAATGGTGGGGACACGCGAGGAGAGCCTCGACTCTGCCCAGCAGTGGGCGCTGCACCTCAACCTCGGGCAGGCCTACCTCGGGGTCGGGCGGACAACCGAGGGCGCGAGGGAGTTCGAGCGAGCCCGAGACATCGCGGTCGCGCACGAGCTGGTCGACCAGGAGTTCAAGGCACGGCACAACCACGCCGTCGCGGCGTTTCTCGACGGCGACATCGCCCGCGCCCTCGTCCTGATGCGCCAAGCCGACGCCATGGATGCCGCGGTCTCACGTGACCGGGCCCGGTTGGACCAGGCCGAGGTGCTCCTCGAGGCAGGGCTGGTCGATGGCGCCCGCACCGCCCTGGCCGAGGCCCTCACCGCAGCCCGCATCGAGGGTCACCGGCTCGAAGAGGGCGAGATCAGCCTGCGGCTGGCCCGGTGCGACCTGCTCGCCGGCGACCTCGACGGCGCTCGACGCCACGTCCGCCAGGCGACCGCGGCCTACCGCACCCGCCAGGCGGTCGAGCTGGTGCGCGAGGCCGAGCTCGTGCGGGCCACCGTGGACGTCGCCGACGGGCGCGACCTCCCCGCGGTGGTCGCCGAGATGGCCCGCCGCACCGACCAGACCAGCGCCACCACCACGACCGACAGGGCCGCCGTGCGGCTCGAGGCCGAGGCCCGCCTCCTGCTCGGCGACCTCGACGGGGCAGAAGCCCGACTGGCCGGTCTCGGTCGCTCACACCGTGAGTCGCTGCCCTCCCGACTGCACGAGACGCTGGTGCGCGCCCGACTTGATGTCGCCCGCGGGCGGCACGTCGAGGCCGAGCGCCGGATCACCACCGGCAACCGGCTGCTCGCGGCGCACCAGTTCCAGTCATCGAGCCTCGAGGTTCGCGCCGCCCTGGCCCTGCACGGTCGCCGCCTGGCGCTCTTCGACGTCGAGCGCTCGATCACCGACGGCGACGCGGACGGCATCCTCACCAGTGTCGAGCGATGGCGGGCGATCTCGCACCGGATCAACCCAGTCACGACATCCACCGACCCCGAGCTCACGACCCTGACCCGAGAGCTGCGACGCCTGCGACGGCTGGTGTCCGAGCACGAGGGTCAACCCCCTGCCGACCTCGCGAGCCAGGTGGCCCACCTCGAGGAGGAGGTGTCACAACGCGAGTGGAGCCTGACCGTCGCCGGAGCGTCCGTGACGACGGTGCCCCCGGTCGACTCCGACGAGGCCCGCGGCGCAGCAGCCGACCGGGGCGCCACCATCGTCGAGTTCTTCGAGCACTCGGGCGCCCTGTGGACCATCGTCCTCGAGGACGGACGGCTCGACGTGACCCGGATGACCTCCGTCGACACCGTGCGCAAGCAGGTCACCCGACTGCGCCGCGACCTGCGGGCGCGGGCGATGGTGACCCCCGACTCCCCCATGGGTGCCGTGCTCGCGCGCGCCACGGCATCCTCACTGGCGGCGGTCGACACCACCCTCAACCCGAGCGGGAGGGCGAGCGCCCGGGTCGTCATCATCCCCTCGCGCAGCCTCGCGGCGGTGCCGTGGAGCCTGCTGCCCAGCCTGACCGGCCGACCGGTGACCGTGGCCCCCTCGCTGACCCGCTGGGTTCGGGGCGCCACCCGCGGGGGTTCGGCAGCCGCACCACCGGCACACCGCGCGCCGGTGGCGGCCCTGTACGGACCGGGGCTCGCGCGCACCGGCCCTGAGATCGACGCCGTGCGGGCCGCCTGGTCCGTCAGAGCGAACGGGCCGACGGGGGCGACGGGGGCGACGGGGGCGATCGACGTTGCGACGAGCGATGACGTCATCCGCGCCCTTGACGGCGCCCGGGTGGTGCACCTGGCCGCCCACGGCACCCACGAGGCCCAGAGCCCGCTGTTCTCCAGCGTGCAGATGGCCGACGGACCGGTGTTCGCCCACGAGTTCCCCCGACCGGTGGCCGCGGAGCACGTCGCGCTCTCGGCGTGCGACGTCGGGCAGTTCTCCACCCGCACGGGCGATGAACCCCTGGGCCTGGCCACCGCGTTGCTGTCGCTGGGCGCCACGAGTGTGCTCGCGGCGGTGGCGCCGGTCGCCGACCACGTCGCCGCCGACGCCATGGTCGCCTACCACCGGGTGCTCGCCACCGGCGAGGATGCCGCGACCGCGTGGGCGGGCGCCGTGTCCGCCCATCCCGGCGCCGGGGTCTTCTGCCTCTACGGCTCGGACTGGCGAGCGGTCAGATGAACAGGGCCGGCTCGGCGAACAACGCCTCGTAGGGGTCCTCGCCGGGGCTCCCCGGCATCCTGACCTGGGCCGGGATGCCGGTCGCGACCGCACCGGCGGGCACGGACTTCACGACGACCGAGTTGGCGCCGATCTGCACGTCGTCACCGATCTCGATGTCGCCGAGCACGCGGGCCCCGGCCCCGATCGTGACCCGGTCCCCCACGGTCGGATGCCGTTTGGTCCCGCGCGCGAGCGAGCGGCCGCCCAGCGTGACCCCGTGGTAGAGCATGACGTCGTCGCCGACGACCGCGGTCGCGCCGATGACGACGCCCATGCCGTGGTCGATGAAGAAGCGGCGGCCGATCTGCGCCCCCGGGTGGATCTCGACCCCGGTGAGGGCGCGGGCGATCGTCGACAGGATGCGGGCCGCGGGGCGGGCCGCGGGGTTGAGCCACAGGCGGTGAGCCGCCCGGTGGATCCAGATGGCGTGCAGCCCGGGCGAGTTCACGGCGAGGTCGGCGCGCGACTGGGCTGCGGGGTCACGCAGCATCGCGGCGTCGAGGTCTTCCGAGATCATCGCCCGGGCGGCACGGATCCAGCTCATGTCAGTCGACGAGCCCGTCGAACAGAATGGTCGAGAGGTAGCGCTCGCCGAAGCTCGGGATGATCACGACGATCGTCTTGCCGGCGTTCTCGGGGCGCGCGGCGACCTGGGCGGCGGCGGCCAACGCGGCACCGGAGGACAGGCCGACGAGCAGCCCCTCCTCGGTGGCGGCGCGTCGGGCCCACTGCACGGCCGTGGCGGCGTTGACGTCGATGACCTCGTCGTAGACGGCGGTGTCGAGGATCTCGGGCACGAAGTTCGCGCCGATGCCCTGGATCTTGTGCGGGCCCGGAGCGCCGCCGTTGAGGATCGGCGACTCCTCGGGCTCGACGGCGACGATCTGCACGCTGGGCTTGCGCTCCTTGAGCACCTGGCCGACGCCGGTGATGGTGCCGCCCGTGCCGATGCCGGCGATGACGATGTCGACCGCGCCGTCGGTGTCGTTCCAGATCTCCTCGGCCGTGGTGCGGCGGTGGATCTCGGGGTTCGCGGCGTTGGCGAACTGGCGGGCGAGCACGGCACCCTCGCGCTCGGCGACGATCTCCTCGGCCTTGGCGACCGCACCCTTCATGCCCAGCGCGGGGTCGGTGAGCACCAGCTCGGCGCCGAACGCGCGCAGCAGGGCGCGACGCTCCTTGCTCATCGACTCGGGCATCGTCAGCACGACGTTGTAGCCGCGGGCTGCCCCGACCATGGCGAGCGCGATCCCGGTGTTGCCCGAGGTGCCCTCGACGATCGTGCCGCCGGCCATGAGTTCACCGCTGGCCTCGGCGGCATCGATGATGGCCACGCCGATGCGGTCCTTGACCGAGGCACCCGGGTTCTGGAACTCGAGCTTCGCGGCGACGGTCACACCCTCCGCGGCATCGATGATCCGGTTGATCCGAACGAGCGGGGTGTTGCCGACGGCCTGGGTGACGTCATCGAGGATGGGCATGCGAGGTCTCCAATGCGAACGGGGTGTGACGACTGCAACCTCCGGGCTGCTTATGCGTATTCCAACAGAGCGTTATTCGCTGGCACAACGCGGTCTCGTCAACCGCCCGGCGAGCGGTGGCGTCGGCCCTGGCCACACGGCTGCTGGCTGAACTTCTCCGTCATCCCTGTGACGGCGGAGAAGTTTCGGCGTGGCGGAGATATATCCCCGTCCGGACCAAACAACCCCGCCATCACTGTGATGGCGGGGTTGTTTCGTCAGGCCCCATGAGCCCGACACCCAACGACCCCCGTGGCCACCCGTCCCCCACGCGATCGGCCGCACTGAGGTATCGGCGCGGTTTCCCCTCACCCAGGTCGCTGACCTGCCCGACCTGCACCACGTCGACGACCCGGCCCAGCAAGGTGGTGAGCGCGCCGGCGATGGCCACGGCATCCCCACCCGCGACGCGGGCCACGACCGAACCGTCGGTGGCCTGCTCCACGCTCCAGCCGAGCGCCCCGTGTGCCTGCAACTGCTGGGTGAGGTCGACGCAGGGCACGACCTGCCCGCGGCCGTCGACGAACCTGGTGTGCTCGCGTCCTTCGAGGTCGGCGATCCCCACCCCGCCGTCAGGCAGGCGGACGAGCCGGCCGAAGTCTCCGCACCGGTACCGCACCAGCGGCAGCAGCGGGTTCTCACCAGCAGTCACGACGATCTCGCCGACCTCGCCGTCGGGCACCGGGTCGCCGTCGGGGTCGAGCACCTCGACGAGCACTCGGCGGTCGAGCACCCGGAACGGTCCGTCGTCGAGGCGCACGGCGATCTGCCGGGTCTCGTGCAGCCCGTAGACGTCGAAGACCGGGCAGGCGAAGGCCTCCTCGAGCTCGGCGCGCAGGCCCGCCGAGAGGGCCATCGCTCCCGAGAAGATCGCGAGCGGGCGCACCGCGTCAGCCAGCGTCAACAGTTCGGCCAGGCTGGTCGGGTTGCCGGTGATGACCTGCGGGTCCGCGTCGCGCAGGAACGCCTCCCGGTTGCCCTGCGCGCGCCAGGCAGCCAGGTGCAAGTTCACCCGGGCCATCGCCCGCTGCTCGAACCCGCTGATGACCGACACGTAGGTGAACGCCTGCCGCTGGTGCACGAGCTGGGTGAGAGCCAGCCGTTCACCGTCGGGCTCCCACGTTATCCCCTGCTCCCGCACCAGCTGGACGAGGAGGTGGAACCCGCGCGCGACCTCCTCGACGTCGTCGGGGATGACGAGGGCAGCACCGGTGGATCCCGAGCTCGAGCCGTGCACCATCCGCCCGAAGTCGGCGTCGAGCGGCACGAACGACGCGAGGTCGTCGACGAGGTGGCCACGCCCCACGGGAGGAAAGTCGCGCAACTCCGCCAGCCCCGGCATCCCCCGGTAGTACACCAGCCGCCGCGCGACCTCGAGGTGCTCCTCCAGCCACCCCTGCGTCGGCAGTGGCGACGCGACCCGGGTGATCATGTCGGCGGTCAGTCGGTCGCCGGTGGCGTGGGTCCAGGTGGGGCCGGCCGGATGCCGTCGCCACCGTTCCAGCCGGGCCGCACCGTCCGTGGTGAGCGTGGGCCAGCGCTGCGCGTCGCTGAGGACGGCCACCCGGCCCGGCACGTACTCGTCGAGGGCGAGGGGGTCCGGGACGTCCGGGTCGAACCCAGCGGGCTCACTCACCTCCGACTCACTCACGACCGACTCACTCACTGCTGTACCTCGCGGCCGCCTCCTGGGCGCGCGCCTCGGCGAGGCGGCGCGCCAGGTCTGCGCGATGCCGTTGCACGGCGAAGGCGTCGGCGAGCGCGGCGTCGCGGCTCAGGGAGTCGCGGGCGTCGAAGAGGGAACGCGCCGTCGCGGCATCCTCCCCGGCGGGCAGGAACCCGGACCACAGGAGGTAGGTGCGGGTGGCCTCCTCCCGGCGCTCGTCATCGGCCAGCCAGTCCTGCGGGTCCACGACGGGTGCGAGGCGCAGTGCGAGCGCGTCGACCCCTCGCGGGTGGGCCCAGCGCGCCGACGGGGTGAACGGGCCGATGAGGTCTTCGCTGGCCCGCAGCCACAACCCGATCGCCGCCCCCGTGCGCACCCGCGGGTCGTCGACGAACGGGATGGCCGCGAGGGGCGAGCCGACGACGTCACCGGCGAGGGCACTGATCGAGACGGCGTCGTCGAGGAAGGGGCGGGGCACGGTGGCGAGGCGGGCGGCGACCTCGGCCAGCGGGGGGCCCGGGCGGGCGGCGGCCCAGGCCTCGTCCTCCGAGGTCGCCACGGCGAGCCAGGCCGCGAGCAGGGCAGCGCTGTCAGCCATGGAGCACCTTCGCGAGCCAGGAGCAGATCTCGGGAGCCTGGTCCATGGTGTCGAGGTAGAGCACGTCGTATCCGGCCTCGGCCGCGAGCGCGTCGACGCTGCGCCGGTGGTCGAGCAGGACCAGCGTGGCGGTGGTCAGCTTGGCGCGGGTGTCCTTCGCGACGTGGGCGAACTGCCCGTTGCCGACGCCGAACATCGAGACGAGACCATCGTCGGAGAGGACGACGAGGTGACGCACCATGTCGTCACGGGCACGTGGCAGCGGCCGGTAGCGCGCGTCGAGCAGGTCGAGGGGGAAGCTCGTGCCTCCAGCGAAGAACCACGCGAGGTCGTTGACGATGCCCACGTGGTCGCGACTGAAGTCACTGCCGGCGACCTGCCCGGGTCCTGAGAAGCTCGTGACCCGCACCCGGCCGCCGCCGCGCAGCACCGACAGGGCGAGGATCGTCCCGGCGAGCACCGCCGGTGAGCCATGGCTGGGGTGGGGCATCGAGCCGGAGGAGTCGATGTACAGGTCAAGCTCGAGGCCGGCCTCGTCGAGGAGGGTCGGGTCGTCGTCGAGGTAGGTGAGTCGACGCGTCGTGACCCCCGGGATCACGACACTGCCGGCCTGCAGGGTCTGCGGCCAGTCCAGGTCGGCGAGGTCGTCCCCGACCTCCCAGGCGTCGATCGGGCCGGGAAGCTCGGCCGTCGGCTGTGCTGGCCGCGGCCGGGTGAACGGCCGCACCCACGGCGCCGCCTGGGCGCGGTAAGCGGCGGCGAGGACGGCGGCGGCGTCCGAGGTCGCGTAGATCTCCAGGGTGCGTGCCACCCCGAACCCCTGACCCCCGTCAGGTGCCTCGTCGTCGCCTCCCCGCTGGTGGTGGTCGCCCTGCCGCTGAGCTTCGTCGACGTCGTCGAAGCCCTCCGTGTCACGCGTGGGGACCGGGCCTGACATCCGTCGATCAGCCAGCACCCGACCCACTTCTTCGCCGGTGGCGGGTGCGCCGTCGGCGTTGCACGGGAATGCGGGGGAGGCGCCGTCCACGACGCCGGCGCCGGTGCCGGTTCTCGTGAGTCCCTCCTCGACGAGGTAGGGCGCCGCAAGCACCCCAAATCGCAGCGCTCCCCCGACCGGATCAGCGGCAAAGGTGCGCACCAGTCGAGCGGCGAGTCGGGCGTCGGCCTCGGGGTGGGTCGTCACGAACCGAAGCAGGTCGAGTTGGGCTTGAGCCGTGGCGGCGCGTGCGGCCCGCAGCGCCTTCTCCTGCTCGCGATACCGCTGGGGGATGTCGTCCAGGTCGGGACCGTCCGTGATCGGCGCGGCCCGCAGCGCAGTGTCCGCAGCCGGCGGCTGCCGTGCGGCGAGCGTGCCGGCGGGCAACCCCCACGTGAGCTCGTGGCACCGCACATAGACCCACCACAAGCGATTCGTGGTCTTCAGACCTGAGCGGTAGAACAGGCGCGCGAACCGGACGATGCCGGGCTCCCCACCCGGCCCCCCGGCGGCATCCCGCACCCGCTGCAGGTTGGCGACGCGGGCGTTGACGAGCAGGTCGCTCCACAGGTTAGACAGCAGCGCGAGGTCCTGCTCGCGCAGTGAGGGAGCACCCGCGGCGAGGAGGGCCCGCGCGAGCTGGTGGCGGATCTTCAGCGCGTCGATGCGGGTGCTGGGGGCGAGCACGTGGTGCCCGATCTCGTGGGCGAACACGCTCTCGAGCTCGGCGCTGCCCCCGAACTGCTCGACCATGACCGGGTCGACCGTGATCTCCGGTGGGAAGGTGAACCAGGCAGGCGCACCGTGCGCGAGCCCGGCACCAGGGGCGAGCCGGGCGTCGTGCAGGTGCACTCCCCACAGGTCCAGGGCCGACTCCCACGCCTCACGCGCCGCGCCGGTGAGGGGCACCTCGTGTCGCGCCGGAGCGGTGGCGTTCACGCGGCATCCCGAACGAGCACCCACGCGAGGTAGGAGGTCGGTTGGCAGACGATCGAAACGCTGTGATCGGATGCCGGGTCGGGGGCGTCGTCGAGGCGCGTGAGTCGCGATCCCCACACGTCGGCGTCCAGCCGCCACCAGGTGTCGCCGGCGAGGATGCCGAAGGCACCGGGTTCGCTCAGCGCGAAGCCCCGGGTCGGCGGTGCCACCCAGGCTCCCCCGAGGCCGGCGAACCCGCCGACGGAGCAGACGTAGCCGCGGTTGGCGGCACGCCCCGGCCACCAGAACCGGTCGGTGCGTTGGCGTTCGAGGAAGCTCGCCAGGTCGTCCACGGCCGGGCCCAGAGCCGCTGAGACCACCCGGCGGGAGGTGACGTCCTCGGCCGGAAGCGCCTCGATGCGGGCCAGCGCATCGTCTCGCAACGCCATGGCCCCGGCTCGCCACGCCGCCACCGCCACCACGGTGACGGCCATCTCCCGCGCCATCGCGAGGTCCGCGTGGTAGCCGGCAGCGAATGCCAGGGCGAACCGCGTGGGGTCCCCGTGGGCACGCTCGACGTTGCGGGTGGCCAGGGACAGGTCCAAGCCCAGGACGTCGAGCGCCGTCGCGGACCTGATGCTTCGGGGGATGGCTTCGTTGGCGAGGTGCCCCGGCATCGCCGTGGTGCGCGTCGTGGCGGCGGCTGCGCTCACGACCGCTGCGCCCAGCGCGCGTAGGCGGTGTACCGCTGGTGGAGGTACTTCAGGGTGGTGAGGTCGTCGAAGTCGCGGCCGTAGAGCTTCTTGGTGCGTGACACCGCCCGGATCCGCGACTCGATCTCGGTGATCCGCCGCGAGACCTCGACGGCCGAGACGCCGTCCAACCCGGCATCCAACTGCGCCAGAAGGTCGCGGACCGGGTCCTGCTTTCCGCGGCCGAGTGCCTCGAACTGGCGGCACGACTCGGTGAACAGGTCGCTGAGCCAGCTCATGACGTCGGTGGCCAGTTCGCGCTCGGCCCCGATGTCGAAGCGGGGGTGGGTGGGGTTGGGCAGCAGCTTCCCGCGCAGGACGAACGGGAGGATCGCGGCGACGTCGTCGACCCCCACCTCGTCGGCACGGCGGAACCACGCGATCGCCTTCGCGTAGACGACGAGGGTCTGCAGCGCCCGCACCGACAACCCGTTGATCGTCTGAGCGCCGAGGTCGGTCGCGAGGTCGGCGCCGGTGTTCGCGTCGATGACCTCGCCAACCCGCCCGCCGGCCGTCGTCACGGTGTCCTTGGTGCGGTACTCGAAGCGGCGGCCACCGTGCTGCACGAACTCGAAGTGGCTGAGGAAGAACTCGAGCCTGCGGCGGATCGGCGCCGGGACGGGAACGGCACGGATCTGCGCCCGCATCGCAACCTGCTCCTCGCGGGTGAACACCAGGTCGCCGGGCACGTGCTCCTCGGGCTTCTCCCCGGCCTCGACGCGGGTGATGAGCTCGTCGAGGAAGCGGCTGTTGAAGCTCGCTGCCTGCACGGTGACGTCCATGCGGTCGCGCAGCGCCTGGATGACGGGGAAGGTGCCACCGCCCGCATCGTCGTTGGCGGTGAAGAACCAGCTCTCGACACCCTTGTCGGGGTTGGTCGCGTGCACCTGGTCGTGGCTCTCGACGTAGCCCTCGGCAACCATGGTCAGCAGGGCCGACTGGGTCTTGGTGGGAATCCGGTTGTACTCGTCGATGATCTTGACCGGCCGCGTCAGCCAGCCCTTCCACGCGATGGTGATCTCGCTCAGGCTGGCTGCGTTGATGAGGTCACGCGGCAGCGGGATGCCGACGAGGTCACTGATCGTCAGCTGCGGCTGCCCCTGGCGCACCCCGCGGCGCACCTCGTCGGACGACGACCCGGCGAGCACCCCCATGAGCACCGCCACAGTCGTCTTGCCGCGGCCCGGGCCGCCGATGAGCAGGCACTTGCCGCCCACGGCGAAGGTGAGCAGGGGCAACAGGACGTTGGACGAGTACGAGGCCTCGGTGGGCAGGGTCAGGGTCGCACCGGCATCCCCGAGGGGAAAGGACACCGGCAGACGCGTGGAGAACTCGATGTCGTAGTACGGCGAGATCACCGCCCGGTTGACGATCCAGTAGTACGACTGCCGCAGCTTCTCGTCCAAGGACCTGTCGGCCGGCTGGTCGTGGTCGCGGAAGAGGTCCTCTGCCGTCCACTGGTCGACACCCCCGGAGACGGCCGGCGTCGTGGGTGAGGTGGAGATCTTGAGCCAGCGGTTCGCCATCAACGCAGCCTAGTGGTGGGGATGGGCGTCGCTGCTCTGGGCGGCGTGGCGGGCAAGCGCCACCTGCTCGTCGTGCGGACGCCCTTCGAGGGGCGCGGCGAAGGTGAACCGGCGTGCCATCGCGGCGCGGATGGCGGGGACGGATGCCGTGAGGCGCTCGGTCACGCTCCCCCGCACCTCGAGCCACGGCACGACCTGGGCGGCGAGGACGTCACGGAAGCGCTGCTGCATGTCATGGCGGATGGCTTCACCGTCGCGCAGGCCGTCCTGGACGAACGGGATCTCGTCGCCGGTCAGCACGTAGAGGTCGGGGGTGTGCGCCGCCGCCCGGGCCATCAGCCGGGGTGCTGGGGAGCCGACATAGCGCTCGTGCCACAGGGCCGTGGCGAGCACGTCCGTGTCGCAGACGAGGAGCGGTGTCGGCACCCGGCGCAGGGCGCGCTCCTCGAGGGCGACCTGCCGATCGGTGATGAGGTCGAACTCGTCGCTGCGCCACGGGGCCGTGAGGCCACCCTCTCGGGCCACCGACCACTCGCGCCCGTACTCAGGCACCCACAGCGTGCCGAGGTGGTCGGCGAGCGCCACCGCCAGGGTGGTCGACCCGGTGGACTCGGCGCCGAGCACGACGACCCGGGCCGCGAGCGAGGCCCGCACCGACGGCGCCAACTCGCTCCAGTGGCCGGCGAGGTCAGCGCGGATCGCCGTGCCCGACACTGGGTTCCGCACCCGGCCGGCGTCGACCTGCACCCACTCGGCGCCAAGACGGCGGGCGAGTTCCTCGCCGTACGGGTCGCAGGTGAACACGGCATCCACGGGCTCGTCGAGCAACCCGGCGATGACGGCGACGTGGGCGTCCCACGCGCTGTCGGACTCGAAGTCGACCGGGGCGTCATCCAGCTCGGCGACGACGTGCACGCTCGGGTGCTCCTCGCGGACCCACTCGGCCCGGGTCTGCACCGCGATGGACTCGACCGAGGCCCCGAGCACCTCGACCGTCACTCGCTCGCACTGGCGCTGGGCCTCGCGGATGAGGTGGGAGTGGCCACTGTGCAGCGGGTAGAACTTGCCGATGACGAGTCCGTGGCGGTGCCGGTGGCGCTGCCGCTGCCGCGTCATGCGGGCACGGGGCTCACGGCCGCGGCGGGGGCGACACCCTGGGACTGCTCGACGCGGCGCCAGGCCCGCCACCCGTGGACGCAGAGCCCGACGAACAGGGCGTAGAGCGCGGCGATGACCCAGAGCCCGGTGGCGATGGACAGGGCGACGAAGGCGATGTCGACGGCGATCCACACGAACCAGGTCTCGAGCCACTTCCGGTTGAGCATGTACTGGGCGACCATGCTGCCCGCCGTCGTCGCGGCATCCGCGAGCGCGACCTGCGAGTCGGTGAACGAGGTGAGCACCCACACGAGCACCGCAGTGAGTGCCAGCCCCGCGGCGATGAGCCCCGGCACGGCACGGTGTGGGGTGCGCGCGATGTAGCCGCTGTCGTGCTCGACCCCACGCGTCCAGCGCAGCCAGCCGTGCACCCCCAGCACGAGGTAGAGCACCTGGAGGGCGGCCGCCGCGTAGAGCCCGGCCGGTAGGAAGACGACGAGGAACACGATGTTGTTGGCGATCCCCACGGGGTAGTTCCAGATGTTGCGCCGCGTCGCGAGCAGCACGCACACCGCGCCGGTCCCGAACCCGACGATCTGCATCCACTGCTCGAGCATCCAGTCGATCACCGTTGCACCCTACGAAACACGGCCCGGACGCGGAGGGTGAGCTCACGGCATCCGATGGGTTGACGCCTGTCACAGCTCAGGTGAGCGAGCGCTTACCGCGGCTAGGCTGCGCCCATGTCTGCCGTCCTTGCCTCCACGCCGGTGCACGTCCTGGCCAGCGGCATCGTGCCCACGCCCGACGAGCGCTTCGGTGGCTTCAGCGCCATCCAGGGCGTCGCGCTCGCCCTGTGCTTCGTCATCCCGCTCATCGGGTGGGCGCTGCTGTTCCGCCAGCTCGGCCGGTTCGTCGCGCTGTACCGCCTCGGCCAGCCGGATGCCGGGCGCACGGGTTCGCCGGGCGCGCGCACCTGGACGTTGGCGAAGGAGTTCCTCGGCCACACCCGGATGTCCCGGCTGAAGGTCGTCGCGGTGGCGCACTGGTTCACCGCGCTGGCGTTCCTCATCCTGTTCACCACGCTCGTCAACGCGTTCTTCCAGCTCGTGCAGCCCGACTACCGGCTGCCGATCATCGGGCACTTCCCGCCCTTCGAGTGGCTCGTCGAGGTGTTCGCGTGGGCGGGGCTCATCGGCATCGTCGTGCTCATCGCCATCCGGCAGAGGAACCACCCGCGCTCGGCCGCCGGCGAGGGCGGGCGGCGCTCGCGCTTCTTCGGCTCGAACTTCTGGCAGGCGTACTACGTCGAGGCGACGATCTTCTTCGTCACGATCTGCATCCTGCTGCTGCGCGGGCTGGAGTCTGCGATGGTGGCGCGCCTGGAGCCGGAGACCTCGCTGGCGCTGCACTTCCCCCTCACCGGGTGGATGGCAGGGCTGTTCTCCGGGGTGTCACTGCCCGGGCTGGCCACGTGGGTCTACGTCGTCGCGACCATCAAGATCCTCATCTCGTTCGCGTGGATGATCACGATCTCCCTCCAGCCGACGATGGGTGTCGCCTGGCACCGCTTCCTCGCGTTCCCGAACATCTGGTTCAAGCGCGAGGCCTCGGGGCGCACGGCCCTGGGTGCCGCCAAGCCGCTCACCATCGGCGGCAAGCCCTTCGACATGGAGGCCATGGAGGAGCTCGAGGAGGGCGACACCCTCGGCGTCGGCAAGGTCGAGGACTTCACCTGGAAGGGCCTGCTCGACTTCTCCACCTGCACCGAGTGTGGCCGCTGCCAGTCGCAGTGTCCCGCGTGGAACACCGACAAGCCGCTGTCGCCGAAGCTGCTCATGATGACCCTGCGCGACCACGCAGACGCCAAGGCCCCGTTCCTCAAGGCCCTGGCAGCGAACGACGGCGACGAGGCGAAGGCGCTGGCCACGGTGGGTGGCGGGGCGGCAGCGGCGGGGGCCACGGCATCCGAGGGGTCGGTCATCGACTGGTCGGCGATGGCGCTCGTCGGGGAGACCGGGTACTCGGCCGACTCGCCGCTGTCGGCGTACAACCCCCACGGCCCCGACGCCGTGATCGACCAGGACGTGCTGTGGTCGTGCACCACGTGTGGCGCGTGCGTCGAGCAGTGCCCGGTCGACATCGAGCACGTCGACCACATCATCGACATGCGCCGGTACGCCACGCTCATCGAGTCGGCGTTCCCGAGCGAGCTCGGAGGGCTGTTCAAGAACCTCGAGGGCAAGGGCAACCCGTGGGGCATGGGTGCGCGGGCCCGGCTGGACTGGGCCAAGGACCTGCCTTTCCCGGTGAAGGTGCTGGGCCAGGACGTGGAGTCGGCGTCGGAGGTGGAGTGGCTGTTCTGGGTGGGGTGCGCGGGGGCGTACGAGGACCGCGCGAAGAAGACGACGCGTGCGGTGGCGGAGCTGCTCGACACCGCCGGGGTGACCTTCGCGGTGCTCGGCGACGGCGAGACGTGCACCGGTGACTCGGCGCGGCGGGCCGGCAACGAGCTGCTCTTCCAGACGTTGGCGGCGCAGAACGTCGAGACGTTCGGGGAGTTCGGCGTCACCAAGGTCGTCGTGACGTGCGCGCACTGCTTCAACACGATCAAGAACGAGTACCCGCAGATCGGCGGGAACTACGAGGTCGTGCACCACACCCAGCTGCTCAACCGCCTGGTGCGCGACAAGAAGCTCGTGCCGGTGGCGCGGCCGGCGGACGTTCCGGGGATGTCGACGGCGAAGAACCCCGCGTCGACCGCCGAGACGGTGACCTACCACGACCCGTGCTACCTCGGCCGGCACAACGACGTCTACGCCCCGCCGCGCGAGCTGATCGGTGCACTGCCCGGCGTCGAGCTGCGCGAGATGGAGCGCACCAAGGAGAAGTCGTTCTGCTGCGGCGCCGGCGGTGCCCGCATGTGGATGGAGGAGAAGCTCGGCACGCGGATCAACACCAACCGCACCGAGGAGGCCATCGGCACCGGCGCTGAGCGGATCGCCATCGGCTGCCCGTTCTGCCGGGTGATGATCTCTGACGGCCTGACGGCTGCTCAGGCCGGCGGCGTTGCCGAGTCGGTCGAGGTCGTCGACGTCGCGCAGATGCTGCTGGCTGCTGTTCGCCGTGGGACTGCGGATGGGGATGGCGTTGGTGCTGGCGCTGGCCCTGCGGATGGCGGCTCGTCGTCGGGTGAGGCTGACGGTGGCCGGATGCCGGCCGCGCCGGCTCCCGAGGTCACCGCACCTGCCGCTGCGGCCACCGCCGCTGCCGCGGGTGCCGCTGGCGCCTCCGCGGGTGCTGCCGTCGTGGGTGCAGCCGCCGCGTCCACCCGTACCGAGATCGACCAAAAGGTCACTCCAGGTACAGCCACCACCAACGCCGAAGCCGACCCCTGGGACACCCCAGCCACGTCTAGTCCAGATGCTTCACAGGGTGAGCCAGCCGAGCCGGACCCGTGGGACCAACCAGCGGCAGCAGCACCCGCGGCAGGCGAGAGCGAGCCGGACCCCTGGGACGAATCTGCCGCCCCGGCATCCCCCACGGCACCCGCAGCGGCCGCTGCAACTGAACCCGACCCGTGGGACGAACTTGCCGCGCCGGCATCCGCCGCAGCCGCGACCGAGCCAGACCCCTGGGACGAGCCCGCCGCACCGGCATCCCCCACGGCACCCGCAGCAGCCGCTGCAACCGAGCCAGACCCGTGGGACGAGCCCACCACGCCGGCACCTGCCGCACAGGTGGCAGCCGCGAGCGAGCCCGACCCCTGGGACGAGCCCGCCGCACCGGCATCCCCCACGGCACCCGCAGCAGCCGCTGCAACCGAGCCAGACCCGTGGGACGAGCCCGCCGCACCGGCATCCCCCACGGCACCCTGAACCGCCCCGGTGAGTCGGGAGACTCAGTGGTTTGAGAGCTCCAGTTCCTGCTGGGCTCGTGTTTGAGCGTAGTAGGCGATCTCGAGGTCGGCCGGTGGGATGTCACCGCAGTACTCGTAGAGCCGGCGATGGTTGAACCAGTCGACCCACTCGGCGGTCGCGATCTCGACGGTGTCCAGGGTGCGCCATGGCCCGCGTGGTTTGATCAGCTCGGTCTTGTACAGCCCGTTGATCGACTCGGCCAGAGCGTTGTCGTAGGACGAGCCGACGGAGCCGACCGAGGCGGCGATGTTCGCCTCGGCGAGGCGTTCGGTGTACCGGATCGCGGTGTACTGCGACCCTCGATCCGTGTGCGCCACAACCGATTCCAGCGAACGACCCTCACGTTCGCGCGTCCAGACGGCCTGTTCGAGGGCGTCCAGGACCAGCTGGGTGGACATGCTCGAGCCGCACCGCCAGCCGATGATCCGTCGGGCGTAGGCGTCGATGACGAACGCGACATACACCCACCCGCTCCACGTCGAGACGTAGGTGATGTCGGCGACCCAGAGCCGGTCTGGAGCCAGCGGGGCGAAGTCGCGCCGGACCAGGTCACGCGCCCGCGGGCCGGCTGGGTCAGCGATCGTGGTGCGCTTGACCTTGCCCCGGACCGCGCCGGTAAGGCCGTCCTCGCGCATCAGCCGCTCGACCGTGCACCGTGCCACCGCAATACCCTCGCGGTTGAGCTGGAGCCACACCTTGCGCGCCCCGTACACGCCGTAGTTGCCGGCGTGGACGCGGCGGATCTCGCTGAGCAGCACCGCATCCCGATGCTCCCGCGCGGTGGCTGGCCGGTTCACGTGTGCGTAGTACGTCGACGGGGCGATCGGCAGCCCGTGCTCGGTCAGCACGGTGCAGATCGGCTCGACACCCCAACGCAGGCCACCGTTGTCGCGCTCCTCACGGCGGTCGGCGTGCTCGCGGATGAACTCCACGATCAACGGGAGGGCCGGTCGAGCTCGGCTCCGAAGAAAGCCGCCGCAGCCTTCAGGATCGAGTTTGCCCGCCGCAGCTCGGCGTTCTCTCGTTTCAACCGTTTGACCTCGGCCGACTCCTCGCTGGTGACGCCAGGACGGGCGCCTTGGTCGACCTGGGCCTGGCGCACCCACTTGCGGACGGTCTCTGCGGTGCTCACCCCCAGCAGCTGGGCGACCTTGCCCATCGCCTCCCAGTCCGTGGCGTGATCCTGGCGGATCTCCTCGAACATGCGCACCGCCCGCGACTTCAGCTCAGGCGGGTACCTCTTCGACGTGTTCCCAGACATGACTCCAACCTTCCCAAGGTTTGGAGTCTCCCGACATGCCGGGGCGGTTCACCCGCAGCAGCCGCTGCAACCGAGCCAGACCCGTGGGACGAGCCCACCACGCCGGCACCTGCCGCACAGGTGGCAGCCGCGAGCGAGCCCGACCCCTGGGACGAGCCCGCCGCACCGGCATCCCCCACGGCACCCGCAGCAGCCGCTGCAACCGAGCCAGACCCGTGGGACGAGCCCACCACGCCGGCACCTGCCGCACAGGTGGCAGCCGCGAGCGAGCCCGACCCCTGGGACGAACCCGAACCATCCGCAACGGATGCTTCACCCGGTGAGCCAGCTGCGGTGGCACCCGCTGCAACCGAGCCAGACCCGTGGGACGAACCCGCCGGGCCGGCACCTGCCGCAGCCGTCGCCGCTGCGACCGAGCCGAACCCCTGGGACGAGCCTGTGTCGGACAAGGATGACCAATCGGTCGAATCTGTCTCGGCAAGTGCAGCAGCCGAGGACTCGAAGCCCGCGGCAGGGTTCACCGGGGATGCAGCGCTGCTCGACGAGCCCGATCCCTGGGACTGACCGGCCGCACATCCGAAACAACCCCGCCGTCGCAGTGATGGCGGGGTTGTTTCGTTGTGGCGGAGAAATACCTCCGCCACGTGAGCACCTTCTCCGTCATCACTGGGACGACGGAGAAAGTGTGCCAACGAGCCGAGTTCGTTTCGCCGGGGCAGCGGCCAAGAAGCGGCGGGCCAACCCCTCAGCACAACGCAGCAGTTCAAGGGCCACGCAGCAGTTCGGGGGGCACGCTGTTATTGCTGCGTGCCCCCCGAACTTCTGCGTTGGGGCTGGGCGTCTGCGTTGCTGACTTCTGCGTTGGGGCTGGGCGTCTACGTTGCTGGATGTCTGCGTTGCAGCCGAGCCTCTGCGTCCGCGCCTGGCGGCTGAAGGTCAGCCCAGACCGTTGGTGGTGAGGAACTCCTCGGCCACGGTCTTGGGGTCGGCCTTGTCGATGTCGGTCTTCTTGAGCATCTCGGCGATCGACTCGGTGGTGAGCTTGGCCGAGACGGCGTTGAGCGCGTCCTTGACCTCGTCGGCCCGGTCGGCCCGCACGAGCGGCACGATGTTCTGCGACCCGAAGAGGCGCTTGGTGTCCTCCAGGGCCACCAACCCGTTGGCCGCGATGGCCGGGTCGGTGGAGAAGATGTTCGCCGCCCCGACCTGCCCGTTCTTCAGCGCCTGCACGATGCCCTGCCCGGTCAGCGGACGGAACGACCCGAACACCACGCCGTAGGTCGACTCCAGCCCGGGGATCCCCTGCGGGCGCTCCTTGAACTCCGGCGGTGCCGCCAGCGCGAGGTCCCCGGCGACGGCCTTGAGGTCCTCGATGGTCTTGAGGTTCTTCGACGACGCCGTCTCCGCCGTGACGACGATCGAGTCGTTGTCCTCCGCGGCCGACTTGTCGAGCACGGTGAGCGTGTCCGGCAGCACCTTCTGCACGTGCGCGAACACCTCGTCGGCGTCGGTGCCCGTGAAGGTCTTGTCGTAGTAGAGCGCGAGCGCCCCGGTGTACTCCGGGAACACCTGCACCGAGTTGTCCTCGAGCGCGCGCAGGTAGATCTCGCGCGAGCCGATGTTGAGCTTGGTCGAGGCGTCGACGCCCTTGGCGCGCAGCGCCCCGGCGTAGATCTCGGCGAGCAGGGTCGACTCGGAGAAGTTCGCCCCACCGACGACGATCGGCTCGCCACCGGCACCGCCGGTCGCTGCCGCGGTGGTCTCGGCGGTCAGCGGGTCACTGCCACTTCCGCAGGCGGTCAGACCCAGGATCGAGGCTGCCACGAGGGCAATCGCTGAGGTCGTGCGCTTCATGGGTGGTTCCCTTCGTCGTGGCAAACAGGTCGGATGCCGTGGCGCGTCTAGTCAGATCGGCGCGCGGGTCTCCCCGCGAACCTTTCGCCCTCAACCATCTGGTCAGAGGAATCCTTCCCCGCGGCACTGACATCTTGGCCCGCGCCGTCGAGACCACCCCGACCGCCTCCGCTACCACGGCCACCCCCACGTCCCGGGCGCGTGCCAGCCGTCAGCCCCGGCGACACGACGCGACGCTGCACCAGGGCCAACACCCCGTCGAGCACCACGGCCAGCACCGCGACGAGCAGGGCCCCACCGGCGGCCCGGGGGTAGTCGCCCAGGGCGATGCCGTCGATGAGGTAGCGCCCCAACCCGCCGAGCCCGACCAGGGCAGCGATCGTCGCGGTCGCGACCACCTGCAACACCGCCGAGCGGATTCCGGACAACAGCAACGGCATCCCATTCGGCACTTCGACCGAGCGCACGACCTGCCAGCCGGTCATGCCGACGCCGCGAGCGGCATCCCGAACGGCCGGCGACACGGCCTCGATGCCGGCGTAGGTGCCCGCGAGGATCGGCGGGATCGCGAGGATGACGAGCACGACGATGCTCGGCACGAGAAACGCCAGCTCCCCCGAGATCCGCGGCCCGAGCAGCAGCGACACGGCGAACAGCAACCCCAGCGTCGGCACCGCCCGCACCGAGTTCGTCAGCGACACCAGCCACCGGGCACGACCGGTGTGCCCGACCCACAGACCCAACGGGATGGCCACGAGTGAGGCCAGCACCACCGTGAGCAGCGTGTACCCCAGGTGCTCGAGCAACCGCGCCGGGATGCCGTCCTCCCCCGACCACGAGGCCGGGTCGGTCAACCACGAGATGAGCGAGGGGATCACGGCCGACCCCCTTGGGCCCGCACCCAGGGCGTGAGCGCGCGCGTGCCGGCCTGGATGACGAGGTCGAGCAGCAGCGCCAGCAGCACGCACGCGAGGATGCCGGTGAGCAGCTCACCCCAGATGACCCGGTTGTAGCCGTCGACGAGCAGGTCACCGAGCTGCGAGACCCCCACGACCGACGCGACGCTGACGATGCTGACGTTCGACACGGCAGCCACCCGCAGCCCGGCGGCGATCACCGGCACGGCCAGCGGCAGCTCGACGCCGAACAGCCGGCGCAGGCCGCGGTAGCCCATGGCCGTCGCCGCCTGCTCGACGTGGTCGGGCACCGCCCGAAGCCCGTCGGCGACCGTGCGCACGAGCAGGGCCACCGTGTAGATCGTCATGGCGACGAGCACGTTGACCGGGTCGAGGATCTTCGTCCCGAGCAGCAGCGGCATCATGACGAACAGCGCCAGCGACGGGATCGTGTAGAGCAGCCCGGTGCCGGTGATGATCACCGGGTACGCGCCCGCCCACCGTTTGGCCGCCCACCCGAGCGGCAGCGCGAGCACGAGCCCGATGACCAGCGGCACCCCGGCGAGGTACAGGTGCGAGACCGCGAGGTCGAGCACCGTGCGCCAGTTGTCGCCGAGCCAGGTCACGACAGGCCCTCGTCGCGCTCGGGTCGGTCGGTCTCCTCGATGGCGGTCAGCACCTCGTGGGCGAGCACGGTGCCGCACAGCTCTCCGGCGTCGTCGACGATGACGCCGCGACGGCTCGGTGAGGACAGGGCGGCATCCAGGGCAGCCCGCAGCGACCCCTGCGCCGGCGCCACCGTGCCGCCGCGGTGCAGGTCGGCCTCGGTGACCGCCCGCGCCCCGACCTGGGCCGGTTCGACCCAGCCGACCGGGCGACGGGAGCCGTCGACGACGAGCAACCACGCGGAATCCGATCGTGACGGCACCTCACCGAGGAGCACGGTCGGCTCGGCGCGCAACGGCAGTCGCGGCACCTGCTGGAACTGCAGGGCACGGTACCCGCGGTCGCGCCCCACGAAGTCGGCGACGAAGTCGTCGGCCGGGTGGGCGAGCAGGTACGCGGGCTCAGCGACCTGCGCGAGCCTGCCGCCGACGCGCAGCACGGCCACTTGGTCCCCGAGCTTGATGGCCTCGTCGATGTCGTGCGTCACGAGCAGGATGGTCTTGCCGAGCTCGGACTGAAGCCGCAGGAACTCGTCCTGCAGCTGGTCGCGCACGACGGGGTCGACCGCGGAGAACGGCTCGTCCATGAGCATGACCGGCGGGTCGGCGGCAAGGGCCCGGGCCACCCCCACCCGCTGCTGCTGCCCGCCCGAGAGCTGGGCCGGATAGCGCGCCCCCAGTTCAGGCGCCAGACCCACCCGTTCGAGCAGCTCGGCCGACACGTCGCGGGTGCGCTTCTTGTCCCACCCCAGGAGCCGGGGCACGGTGCCGATGTTGTCGAGCACGGTGCGGTGCGGGAACAGGCCCGCGTGCTGGATGACGTAGCCGATGCCGCGGCGCAGCTCGGCGGCGTTCATGCGCCCGGTGTCCTGGCCGTCGAGGCTGATGGTGCCGCTCGTGGGCTCGATCATCCGGTTGACCATGCGCAGGCTCGTGGTCTTTCCGCACCCCGAGGGCCCGACGAGCACGGTGATCTTGCCGGTGGGCGCGGTGAGGGTGAGGTCGTCGACCGCGATGGTGCCGTCAGGGAACTGCTTGGTCACGGCGTCGAACCGGATCATCGTTCGCTCCCCACGGGTGGTGTCGGCTTCGCTCGCAAACCTAGTCGAGCACACCGACAGGAGGGCGGCAACGACGCAGGGGCACGGCATCCGTCGAACGTCCGTGATACCCATACGGCGTGCCCGACACCTCACCCATCTCCACCACGCCGCCCGCCGACGGCGATCTCCTCGCGCGCGACTCCCGCCGCGGGCAGCTGGTGCTGTCGGGGCTGATCCTCGGCTCGGCGGTGGCCATCCTCGACGGCTCGGTCGTCAACGTCGCGCTGCGCTCGATCGGCAGTGACCTCGGCGCCTCGCTGGCCCAGCTGCAGTGGGTGGTCAACGGGTACCTCCTGGCGCTGGCGTCGCTCGTGCTCGTCGGGGGTGCGCTCGGCGACCGGTTGGGTCGGCGGCGGGTCTACCTCGTCGGTGTCTGGTGGTTCATGCTCGCGTCGGTGGCGTGTGCGGTGGCGCAGAGCCCGGGCCAGCTCATCGGGCTGCGGATGCTCCAGGGGGTGGGGGCGGCGCTTCTCACACCCGGGGCCCTCGCCCTGATCCAGAGCGCCTTCCGCGCCCAGGACCGGGCAGCGGCGATCGGCACCTGGGCCGGGGTGTCCGGGGTGGCGGCGGCCGTGGGCCCGCTCCTCGGCGGCTGGCTGGTCGACCACGCGAGCTGGCGGTGGATCTTCGCCATCAACGTCCCCTTGTGCCTCGCGGCGATCGCGTTGGTGCGCCGCGCGCCGGAGAGTCGGGATGCCGCTGCCACCGGATGCTTCGACGTCCCCGGTGCGGTGCTCACCGTCGTGGCGCTGGGCGCTGCGACCTTCGCTCTGACCGCCACGACGGAGGCGTCGAGCACCGTGCTGGTGGTGGCCTGGGCCGTGGCGGCCCTGGCCGTGGTGGCGTGGATCGCGGTCGAGAGGCGCACGGCATCCCCGCTCGTTCCCCCGAGCCTGTTCAGCTCGCGGGTGTTCTCGGCGGCGAACGCGATGACGGTGCTCGTCTACGGGGCGCTCGGCGGGGTGTCGCTGTTCACGGTGCTGCAGCTGCGGGCGGCCGGGTGGGGGGCGCTCGAGGCAGGGCTGTCGGGCCTGCCGATCACCATCGCGCTGCTGCTGTTCTCGAGTCGGGCGGCGGCGCTGTCGGCGCGCATCGGGCCCCGGATCCCGATGACGATCGGGCCGCTGCTGTGCGCCGTCGGGGCGCTGCTGCTGCTGCTCGTCGCGGGTGGGGCCACGTGGCTTCGGGTGCTGCCTGGCATGGTCGTGTTCTCGCTGGGGCTCGCGCTGCTCGTGTCGCCCCTGACGGCGGCGGTGCTGGCAGCTGCGCCGGGGCGGTATGCCGGGGCGGCCAGCGGAGTGAACAACGCTGTCGCTCGGGCGGGGTCGCTGCTGGCGGTGGCGGCACTGCCCGCACTGGTCGGGCTGAGCGGCGACGACTACCTCGACCTCGACGCGATGACGTCCGGGTTCCGCGGGGCGATGTTGTGGTGCGCTGGCTTGTTGGCGCTCGGCGGGGTCGTCAGCTGGTTCGGCCTGGCGCGGCAAGAGCCTCGCTGACGAACTGTGCGACGGTGTCGTGCCAACGGCCGGCGTGGCGCAGCATCGCGTGGTCACCGCCGTCGACGACGTCGTGGCGCACGTTGACACCCGCGGCGTCGTAGCGCAGGGCGAGGGTCGCGGTGCGGGCCGGGTCGGTGATGCGGTCACGGCTGCCGTGCATGAGCAGGGCGGGGATGCCGGGGCGCGGCTCGCGCGCGTCGCTCGCGATCCAGGGGGCGAGCGCGGCGATGCCGACGACGTCGGGCTCGTCCGCAAGTCGCAGCACGACCCGGCCGCCCATCGAGTGCCCGACGAGGGCGATGGGGATGCCGGGGTGCACCTCGCGGATGCGCGTCAGGGCCCAACGGGCGTCGCGCAGGGGGTCCTCGGCGGGGCCGTTCCAGCCGCGGACTCGGTTCTTCAGGCGGAGCACGGCGACGTCGCCTCGGGTTCGGCTGCGGATGGCCCCGGCGAAGGGCGCCATCCGCAGCACCGCGAGGCGACGCCAGGTGACGGTGTCGGTTCCTGCTTCGGCGCCGCCGTGGACGACGAGGGCGAGCGCTCGAGGGTGCGGCGGGACGTGCCCGCGCAGCTCTGCCCCATCGCCGCCCTCGGGTGAGAGGAGCCTGCGCGTGCTCGCGCCGCTCGGGGTGGTCACACCTCGGCGCGGTGGAAGCTCGCGAAGCTGCGGCTGGCCGTGGGGCCTCGCTGGCCCTGGTAGTGCGAGCCGTAGGTGGCTGAGCCGTAGGGGTGCTCGGCCGGGGAGGAGAGCCGGAAGAAGGCGAGCTGGCCGATCTTCATGCCCGGCCAGAGCATGATCGGCAGGGTCGCGACGTTGCTCAGCTCGAGGGTGACGTGGCCGGTGAAGCCGGGGTCGACGAAGCCGGCAGTGGCGTGGGTGAGCAGGCCGAGGCGACCCAGGCTGGACTTGCCCTCGACGCGGGCCGCGAGGTCGTCGGGGAGGGTGACGGCCTCGAGGGTGCTGCCGAGGACGAATTCTCCGGGGTGCAGCACGAACCCGTCGGAGGGGTCGACCTCGACGAGGCGCGTGAGGTCGGGCTGGTCCTGCGAGGGGTCGATGACCGGGTACTTGTGGTTGTCGAACAGCCGGAAGTACTTGTCCAGGCGCACGTCGATGCTGCTGGGCTGGATCATCGCGGGATCCCACGGGTCGAGGACAACCCGCCCGTTGTCGATCTCGGCCCTGATGTCGCGGTCGGAGAGCAGCACGAGGGGAAGGCTACCCTCGATGCACCCGCCAGCCCCCGCAGAACTTTCCCGCCCGATGCCACTACCTTCAGGTTCGCACCGCTTATTAAGTGGTGTCGACCTGAACCTTCCGGTGCGAACCTCGGATGCCGTCGCCGGTCGGATGCCGTGACGAGCGCCGCACCGCAGTTGGGTTAGACTTCCGACGCCGCTTCGGGCCCCGTCCGGGCGGCGTGCCGATGTAGCTCAATGGTAGAGCGCCAGCTTCCCAAGCTGGACACGCGGGTTCGATTCCCGTCATCGGCTCCACTGCAAAACCGCAGGTCACATGCGGTTTTCGCTTGCACTGGCTGCCTACGAACGGGCAGCCCAAGACACTAACGTGCCAATGCGTGCCAAATGCGCGGGTCAGATCGCACCCACGCAGGAGGCCCCGTGTCTCGCAGGATCAAGCACGAGCGCCCGTTCGGCAGCATCCGCCCGCTCGCCTCAGGCCGGTTTCAGGTCCGTTACACCGTTGATGGCGTTGAATACACCGGCCCGCACACGTTCGACACGAAGCGGAGGGCTGAGGGCTGGCTCGGTATCAAGCTCGCCGAGTTGCAGCAGGATAGCTGGCACGACCCCACGGTGCGGCTCCTCACCGTGAGCGACTATGCGCTTCACTGGCTCGAAGAGCACCAGGGCCTGAGGCCGCGAACGAGGGCCCTTTACGAATCACAGATCACCCGGTTCATCGTTGATCCGCCGATCCGCGCTGGCGAGACCACGGCTTGCCCGGATCTGGGCGACATGCTCCTCCGCGATGTTCGTCCGAAGCACGTTGGCGACTGGTACCGCTGGGTGCGAGACCTGTCGCAAACGGCTGCTGAGGCACGGCTCCACCCTCAGGAGGGTTCGCTCCGGGTCAAGCCCGATGGGGTGGTGTACGAGGGTGATCCCTCGTTGGGGGTGGTTCAGGTGGTGAGCTGGCCGATGAGGGCGGGCTCGGTGACCTCCTCTCGTGAGTTTGCTGCGGTGAGGGCCTCGCGGGTGCGGGTGAGGGCGTCGAGGCTGAAGTAGCGGCGCTGCTCGGCCCATTCGTCGTGCTGTTCGGCCAGGACGGCGCCGACGAGGCGGATGATGGCGTCGCGGTTGGGGAAGATCCCCACGACGTCGGTGCGCCTGCGGATCTCGCGATTCAGGCGCTCGTTGGGGTTGTTGCTCCAGATCTGTCGCCAGATCTCCTTGGGGAACGCGGTGAACGCGAGGATGTCGGCGCGGGCGCCCTCGAGGTGCTCGGCCACCTGTGGGAGCTTGTCGTGCAGCCCGTCCAGGACCCGGTCGAACTGGGCGTGTACGGCCTCGGTGTTGGGCTGGTCGTACACCGAGTGCAGCAGCGCCTTGACCCACCCCCACTGGGACTTGGGGGTGATCGCCATGAGGTTCGCGGCGTAGTGGGTGCGGCACCGCTGCCACGACGCGGCGGGCAGGGTCGCCCCGATCGCGTCGATCAGGCCGGCGTGGGCGTCGGAGGTGACCAGCGCGACCCCGGACAGGCCCCGCGCGACGAGGTCACGGAAGAACCCCAACCAGCCGGCACCGGATTCGGCTGTGGCGCAGTTGATCCCGAGGACCTCACGGTACCCGTCGGCGTTGACGCCGGTGGCGACCATGACCGCAACCTTGACGACCCGACCGCCCTCGCGGACCTTGATCGTGAGCGCGTCCGCGGCCACGAACAGGTACGGGCCCTCGGTCAGCGGGCGGGTGCGGAACGCCGCGACCTGCTCGTCGAGGTCCTTGGCCATCTCGCTGACGGTGGACTTGCTCAGCCCGGTGATGCCCAGGGTCCGCACCAGCTTGTCCATCCTCCGGGTGGACACCCCGAGCAGGTAGCAGGTCGCCACGACGGTGACCAGCGCCTCCTCCGCCCGCCGGCGCCGCGTGAGCAGCCAGTCCGGGAAGAAGGACCCCTCACGCAGCTTGGGGATGGCCACGTCGATCGTGCCGGCGCGGGTGTCCAGGTCCCGGTGCCGGTACCCGTTACGGCGGTTGGTCCGGTCCTGGCTGCGGGTGCCGTACTCAGCCCCGCACACGGAGTCGGCCTGCGCTGACAGCAGCGCGTTGATGAACGTGGTGAGCATGTCGCGCATCAAGTCAGGGCTGGCCTGAGCGAGCTCGTCCTGCAGGAAACGGGCAGGGTCGATACTGGGTGCAGCGGTCATCGTGGTGCTCCAATTCGAGTCGGTTGTGAGAGATCACTCGAAGGATCACGCGGTGACCGCGCCTACCTCAGCAGGACACGCTCACCGTCGTCGTCGTACACCACTCTGCCGGACTCAACTCCGTTCACTGGTGGAGAACGACCTGCTCGAGGCCATCGTCCAACTACCTGGCGGCCTTGCCGAGAACACCGAGATACCCCTGTCCCTCCTGATTCTCAGATCGGACAAGCCTGCGCGACTGCGGGGAAAGGCTCACGTCGTTGATCTCCGCCCCTACATGACGACACAAGCGCGAGGAGCGCGCCGTCGCGTGAACCCGGAAGGCCTAACGACCCTCTGGTCCGCGCTTCAAACCGGGCGCCCCGGACCGAGCAACCGGCTAGTGGACGTAGGCGCGTTTGGGCGGCGCATGGTCCGCGTCTCCCGTCCTGGGCGGGACGACATTGCTTGGCCAGCGGAGGTGGCTGAGGCCGACAGCGATCGGGACGTGCGCCGACGCTACGGCTCGATCCCCGTGGAATGGATCGCGGAAGGCGACAGCACTATCAGCTTTGATGTTGCGCCTCACTTTCCTGAGCCAAGGGACGCGAGTCGCCGAGACATCCCGTCGACTACTCGTCTCTCGGCGTTGCTTGCTGCCCCGCCCGCTCTGCAGTCCATGACGGACGGGGCTGTGGCTGACGGGGAGGACAGCCTCTACGTGCCGACTGGTGCGGGTGCTGCTGCAACGACGCCACCAACCGTAAGTGGAAGGGTCCTCCACTTCAGGGTCGCCCCTGAAAGCATTCACCCCGAGTACTTGGCGGGCTGGCTCAACAGCGACGACGGTAGGTCCTCTCTCGCATCAGCTCTAGACCGGGCAGGAAGCGGAAGCATCATCAGAGCCGTGCGCTCGGACCCTCGGTCTCTTTGGAGGCTCGCAGATGAACTCGTGGTGCCGGTTCGCCCGTTGCCTGCTCAGCGTGACTTCGCAAATGCGCTCTTGGCGCTCCGTCGCGTCGAAAACCTAGTCCAAGAGGCACGGGCAGACCTTTGGACGGGGGAACAGCAAGCGGACCTCGTGGCAGGCCCCTTCGACTCCCTCCTCGACCAGTCACTGGAGCGCTGGACTGCGAGCCTCCCCTACCCTTTCGCCACGGCCCTGTGGACGCTGACAAGCCGCAACGGTGTTGACGCCCGACACCGGCAGATTTTCCACACGTGGGAGTCGTACGCGGCGTTCATGGCCACCGTCCTTCTCTCGGCACTTCGCCAAGATGGGGATCTGGCAGACGTAGAGGCGCCAGTCCTGCGCCGGGCGTTGGTCGGCGCAGGACTTTCGCTTGAGCGACCAACCTTCGGAACATGGAATGCAGTGATCCAGCGGCTCGCGTCGCGGTTTCGCTCGATGTTGGAAGGTGAGGCGGAGGAACGAATCCGCGTCTGCAACCTGTTCGGCGGGCCGCGCGCCGGGGTCCTCGCGGCTGTGCTGAACCCAAACTGCGTACAGCTCCTTGCTGAGGTCAACAGCAGGCGCAACCTGTGGCTGGGCCATTCAGGGGCTACAAGTGAAGCCGCCCTGCAGACCCAAATCGACTACCTCACGAATGCGCTTGAAGAGCTCCGGGCACTCGTCGGGGAAGCGTGGACTCGGATGCCACTTGTACGCGCAGGCAGGGCAAGCCGGCGGCGAGGTGAGCTCACGCAAGAGGTGGAAGTTGTCATGGGCACAAATGTGCCGTTTAGACCGGGCTCGATACGCGTAGGGGAGATCATGGAGGAGGGAGAGCTTTACATCGCCACCGACGGGTGCACACGGCCACTGCCCCTGAGCCACCTCATCGTCCTTCGCTCTTCGCCCTCTAGCGAACGGCACGCGTGCTACTTCTTCAACCGCGCGGAGGGGGACAGCGTGCGCCTGGTTAGCTATCAGATGACTATCTCCGGCGAGATCTACGAACCGAGGGCGGAGTACGACGCCGACCTGGCTTGGCTGTTGACACCCTAGAAGACACCGCCGAACGTCTACCGGCACCCGGGGATCCGTGCGTGTCAGCCGCCCGTCGCTGGCCTGCGCCCCGTGGCTCGGCGCCCGCAAGTCAACGTCTCAGAGACTCACGATCCCCTGACGCACGAAACCAGATGCAAAGCCGACGCCCCCGACCGCGATCGACACGGAGATGACCACCACCAGGATCAGGACCGCGACAGCTCCGAGAAGGACGAGAAGTTGGAGTACCTTGGCCCAGCTACCCAGCGCCGGCGCCACCAACAGCCGGAACTCCCGCGCCAGAGAGGCTGCGTGATCGCCTTCGCGCCTCACGACTTGCTCACCGCCTTCACCTTGCGCGCACGCATACGGCGTGCTCTCGCGGCGTCCTTCCTTGCCGACTCCCGCGCCGCCGTGGAGAAGTCGCCCGTCAGCCAGTACCACCGCTCCACCGAGTAGCCATCCTCGGCGTAGTCAGCTCGCTTGTAGGTGTCGCGGGTTTCAGCCAGACCCACAGCGACCAGTTCTTGGAATCCCTTCTTCGCCGTCGACTCACTGAAGCCGTACCACGAGGCAGCTTCTCCGTAGGTCATGTGAACCTCCTCGTCCTTGCCCGTCTCCTTGAGCAGGATGAGCAGCACGGCCACCCCTGCCAGGCTCAGGCGGTCGAACCAGAGGTCGGCCCAGAAGGCGCCAGGCAGGACGAGGTAGTGATTCGCAGTCGTCTTCCCGTCCGGACGGTCATACACGCCGCGACGGCTCTCGTTACGAGGCGTGATGCGGCTCCGTCGGCGCTCGCGATTCCGCTTCACGAGCTTGAGCTCCACGAGAGCCGTCCACGTCTCGGAGAGGCTCGAGCGCGACCACGTCATGTTGGGCTTGCTGGAGACCGTGAGCGCCCTCAGCCACACAGCGGCAGGCCATGCAGGCCGGGCTCCATCGTCCCAGGCGGTAAGCACGAGGAGATAGAGGATGAGTTCGCGATGCTTCCTCTCGCGGACAAGCTTCCCGAGGGTGGACGCACGGTTCCTCCCCGAGTACTTCTGCACGAGGATGTGGCGGACCGGCGTGTAGCCGCTCCCCGTGGCCTTGACGATTGAGTCACGGGTGCTCTCGGGCGTCGCCTTGACAGCGTCCGGGTCCAAGGCTTCCTCGGACTCGAGGTCCGTGCTGATGTCGCTGGTCATGGGTGAAACGGTACGCCGAAAGTGCCCCTGGTCAATCGCCACGAATACGCCGCCGGATGTCTCTGCAGAGCTGGTGAGTTCTGGTTTCGCACCCCGTATCAGCGATACCTCGGTGCGATCCCAGTGCGAGGCGATGCGACCCCGTGCGAATCCGCATAGATGGTGAGATCTGGCGCCCGGCGCGCCAAGTTCGCGAACTCACCCATCGGCAACTGATTTCGCTGCGGCACGCAGCCAACGCCCCGCGCCGGCGGCCTCAGCAGCCGCAGTGTGGCTGCATGGCTCGGGCAACCGGACCGAGGGAGGAAGGACGAGCCTTGCGGGCAGTTGCATGGCCGCCCCCTCGAGGAGCTAGCTGAGTCGGCTGTGAACGTGACGGAATCAGGACGCCCGACAACCACCTACTCGACCTCCGCCCAGACATACTTCACCCCCCCGACAGAGTCGTTCGTCCCCAGCCGGCAGGTCCCTGAGGGCGTGCCAAGACGTGCCAGATGTGGGCCACCACCCACCCCCTTCAGCGGCTACCCTCGAGCCACTGGCTGAGCACGAAATGTGCTCGGTACAACCCTCTGAAAACCCACATCGTCTGATTCCCAAGCTGGACACGCGGGTTCGATTCCCGTCATCGGCTCTGAACGACATCCGGCCGCGCACCACGGGGCACCTCGCCAGGAATGCCTACCGGCCGCAAGGAATCCCTTCACCGGCGCAAGGACTCCCCCACAGGTACCTGCCCCTCGGCTCTCAGGAACAGGCACACCGCAGCGCCTCAACGAACGGGTCGCCGCTCGGCGAAAGAATGCCGCCCCATCACGACGGGAAGTCGCGCCCGGCATCCAGCCGCAGCCGCAACAGGACGTCCAGCGCCACCGAGTCGCCGTCCCGCCCACCGGCACCGACCTGCATCGGGGCGGCACTCGGTTCGACGTGGATGCCGGACAGCCGGCCGCGCAGGCTCGGCGCCGCGACGAGGACGTACCAGCGACCATCCACCCCCACGGCGTTGCGGCGGTCGCGTCGCACGTACCAGCCTTCGACATCGGTGCGCAGAGTGCCCTTGCCGCTGTAGGGCATCGCCCGCAGCCGGGTGGGCTCGATGCCCGCGGCCCGCATCGCCTCGGCGAAGGCCGCCACCATCGGTGCCGTGGCGTGTGCCTCGGCCTGCGCGGCCCGCTCGGCAGCGAGACGGTGGTACTCGGCGTTCTCGCGCGCCTGCTGGCGGCGGGCGGCTCTGGCGTCTGACGGCTCGATGTCCGGGCTCACCCGCCGATCATCCCAGTCACGTGAGCCCTCAGCCCGGAACGACCCAGCCCAGGGCGGTGACGAACCCGATCACCGCGAACACCACGAACAGCACGGCCAGCACCCACGCGACGAACCACGAGGCGTCGAACTTCCCCTCCTCCTCATCCTCGGCATCAGGAGCGGGAAGAGTCGTCAGCTCGGTGCTCGGCGCAGCCGCAGGCTCCCCGGCCGGGCCGGCGGGGCGAGGACCAACGACGTCGGATGCCGTCCGCGGCGCCTCCGCGTCGACGTCACCTCCCGCTGCGCGGGCCCGCTCGCGCAGCGCCTCGATCCGGCGCGGCATCGGCTCGACCCGAACCGACGCGGGGAGCGAGTGCCACATGAGCGTGAAGTCGTCACGGGACTGCGCCCGCCACGCCGCCACCGCGGCATCCACCTCATCACCCTTGGCGCCGGCGGCGAACCAGATGGCACCGGCCCGCGGCAGGTCCCCCATGGAGGTGTAGACCTCACCGAGCATCGTCAGCACCGCGAGGTCCCGATCGGCCTCGACGTGAGCGGCGAGCAGGTCGCGGGCCCGCCAGACGGCGCCGGCGTCGACGGCGGCGCGCGCCTGTGCGAGCACCTGCGCGGACGTGCCCTCGGCTGCCTCGGTCCCCTCGCTCTGCATGCTCGCCAGACTAGGCGGTGACCGCCTCCCGGGAGTGCAGGCCGTGCTTGGCCACGGCGGAAGGCGAAGGGCTGCGACGGGACGGCGACGAAACTCACCCGGAGGGCGGTGGGCGCGGAGGTGACGCACGCCACTTCCCCCGTGTCACGGCATCCCCCTTGCTTTAGTTACCGGTCGGTAGCACACTGGTAAGCAAGCGCTCACCTGCACCAGCCGCACCCCCGGAGGACACCGTCATGGGCCACTACAAGAGCAATCTGCGAGACATCGAGTTCAACCTCTTCGAGGTGCTCGGCCGCGGCGACGTCCTGGGCACCGGCCCGTACGAGGAGGTGGACGTCGACACCGCGCGCGAGATGCTCAAGGAGGTCGCGCGGCTGGCGCAGAACGAGCTCGCCGAGTCCTTCGAGGACTCCGACCGCCACCCGCCCGTCTACGACCCGACGACGCAGGCCGTGACGATGCCCGAGTCGTTCGCGAAGTCGTTCAACGCCTACCGCGACAGCGGCTTCTGGAGCATTGACCTCAACGCCGAGCTCGGCGGCACCGTCGTCCCACCGAGCGTGCGCTGGGGCGTCAACGAGATGCTGCTCGGCTCGAACCCGGCCGTGGCGATGTTCGCCGCGTCGTACGGCTTCGCCAAGCTGCTCCACGCCCTGGGCAACGACGAGCAGAAGAAGCTCGCCCAGTGGATCGCCGACAAGGGCTGGCACTGCACGATGGTGCTCACCGAGCCGGATGCCGGGTCGGACGTCGGCGCCGGCCGCACCAAGGCGATCGACAACGGCGACGGCACCTGGACCATCTCCGGCGTCAAGCGCTTCATCACCAGCGCCGAGTCCGACATGGTCGACAACGTCATCCACTTCGTGCTCGCCCGCCCCGAGGGCGCCGGCCCCGGCACCAAGGGCCTGTCGCTGTTCGTGCTGAGCAAGTACGAGGTCGACCTCGAGACCGGTGAGCTCGGCGAGCGCAACGGCGTCTACGTCACCAACGTCGAGAAGAAGATGGGCCTGAAGGTCTCCACGACCTGCGAGCTGACCTTCGGCGGCGAGCGCCCGGCCGTGGGCACCCTGCTCGGCGACGTCCACGACGGCATCGCGCAGATGTTCCACGTCATCGAGAACGCCCGGATGATGGTCGGCACCAAGGCCATCGCGACGCTGTCGACCGGCTACCTCAACGCCCTCGACTACGCCAAGCAGCGCGTGCAGGGCGCCGACCTCACGCAGGCCTCGGACAAGACCGCGCCGCGCGTGACGATCACCCACCACCCCGACGTCCGCCGCTCGCTCATGACCCAGAAGGCGTACGCCGAGGGCCTGCGCGCACTGGTGCTCTTCACCGCCAGCCAGCAGGACATCGTCGACCAGGCCCGCCTGACCACCGGCTCCGAGGAGTTTGAGCGTGGCTCGGCCGCCGACATCGCCAGCCGGGTCAACGACCTGCTCCTGCCGATCGTCAAGGGCCTGGGTTCCGAGCGTGCCTGGGTGCTGCTCGGCACCGAGTCGCTGCAGACCTTCGGCGGGTCCGGGTTCCTCCAGGACTACCCGATCGAGCAGTACGTGCGCGACGCGAAGATCGACACGTTGTATGAAGGGACCACGGCCATCCAGGGCCTGGACTTCTTCTTCCGCAAGATCGTGCGCGACAAGGGCCAGGCGCTGACCTTCCTGTCCGCGCAGATGCAGGAGTTCGCCAAGGACCTCGGCGCCCACGACGGCCGCCTCGACCGCGACCGCGAGCTGCTCGGCCAGGGCCTGGAGGACGTGCAGGGCATCCTCGGGTTCATGGTCGGCGAACTGATGAAGTCCGACCCCCGCAACGGCGGCGAGATCACGAACATCTACTCGGTCGGCCAGAACACCTCACGGCTGCTGCTGAGCGCCGGCGACCTCGTCGTCGGCTGGCTGCTGCTGCGTCAGGCCGCGGTGGCCCTGGACGCCCTGGCCGCCGGCGCGTCGGGCAAGGACAAGGACTTCTACGAGGGCAAGGTCGCGGCGGCGCAGTTCTACGCCCGGCAGGTGCTCCCCCGCCTGAGCGCCGAGCGGTCGATGGCCGAGGCCACCGACTCGATGCTCATGGACGTTCCCGAGTCCGCCTTCTGAGCACCTGAACCCGGGGCGGGCGCACAGCCCCTTTGCGTGTGCCCGCCCCGCACCAAGAGAACCGAACGGCCCACCCCGCGTGCGGGGTGGGCCGTTCGACGGTGCGGTTTCACGGCATCCGGGATGCCGTGCGGGCGCTCAGCGGGGGTCGACGTCGGTGCGGTCGATGCGGGTGCCGGTGGCGGGGTCGACGTGCGACTCCCGGGTGGCGGAGTAGCCGGTCGCGGTACGGCGGGTCGCGAGGAAGGAGAGCAGGATCGCCACGGCGCCCGCGGCCATGAGGATGTAGCCGAGGGTGTCGTCACTGACCCCCGGGATGTCGATGTTCAGGGCGAAGGCGAGGATGGCGCCGAGGACGAACAGGACGATGCCGAGTCCGATGTACATGAGTGCTCCTGGGTGTGGGAGAGGTGCCGGGTTCGGCAGGACCCGTCAACGCTACCCGCGGGTAGTGGTTGAACGGTGTTCTCGATGCATGCCGATCGAGCGGGCGAGAACGAGCGGGTGCCACCCGGGAGATCAGTCGGCACGCACGACGTCGGATGCCGCGCTGACGGCGCACGACGGCGCGCGGGCGTTCGGATGCCGCGCAGCACGTCGATGTCCATGGTCACTGCGGGCCAGCCCGGCGTCGGTCAGATGAACGAGCCAGGGTTGAGGATGCCGTGCGGGTCGAGCGCCGCCTTGACGCGCCGGTTGAGCGCCATGACGTCCGGGCCGAGCTGCGCCTCGAGCGAGCCGGCCTTGAGGCGCCCCACCCCGTGCTCGCCGGTGATGGTGCCGCCGAGGGCGATGGCCGCGGCCATGATGTCGTCGAAGGCGAGGCGCGCGCGGCGCTCGGCATCCGCGTCCCCGGCAGGGTAGACGATGGCCGGGTGCGTGTTGCCGTCCCCGGCGTGCGCCACCATCGGGATCTCGAGGTCGTGCCGGATGGCGATCTCGGCCACGGCCGCGAGCAGGGCCGGCAGCTGCGGCACGGGAACGCCGACGTCCTCGGGCAGGACGTGCCCGCGCGCCTCGATCGCCGTGAAGTGCAACCGCCTGGCCCGCACGAACAGCTCGCCCTCGGCCGGGTCGTCCGTCGCGAAGACCTCGCTGGCCCCGGCGCCCTCGCAGGCGGCGACCGCGGCCGCGACCTCGTCGGACCGGGCCGCGCTGGGAGCGTCGGACTGGATGAGAAGGAGCGCCCCTGCATCCCGATTCAGGCCCATCGGCGTGTGGTCCTCGACGGCGTTGATGGAGCTGTGGTCCATGAGCTCGACCATGGAGGCGCGCACGGTTCGGCCCAGGGCGATCACCGCGTCGGCTGCGGCGGCGACGCCGGGGAAGGTGGCGACGACGGTCGCCGGCGGCTGTTGGGCCGGCACCAGGCGCAGCACGGCCCGGGTCACGACGCCGAGCGTGCCCTCGGAGCCGACGAAGAGCTTGAGCAGCGACAACCCGGCGACGTCCTTGACGCGCTTGCCGCCGAGGGTGACCAGCGTGCCGTCGGCGAGCACGACGTCGAGTCCGAGCACGTAGTCGGTGGTGACGCCGTACTTCACGCAGCACAGCCCGCCCGCGTTGGTGGCGATGTTGCCGCCGATCGAGCACATCTCGAACGAGCTCGGGTCGGGCGGGTACCAGAGGCCGTGCTCGGCGGCGGCACGCTTGACCTCGACGTTCAGGGCACCTGGCTCGACGACGGCGACCCTGCTGGCGGCGTCGATCTCGACCGCACGCATCCGCTCGGTGGACAGCACGATGCCGCCGTCCACCGCCAGCGCTCCGCCGGAGAGGCCCGACCCGGCGCCTCGGGGGACGACCGGGATGCCGTGACTCGTCGCCCAGCGCATCGTCGCCACGACGTGGTCGGCGTTCTCGGCGCGCACGACGGCTGCGGGGTGGCCGGCGCGGGCGTCGTGCGTCCAGTCGAAGCGGTACTTCTCGACGGCATCCGCGGTGGCGACGACGACCCCGCTTGGCAGGGCGGCGACCAACTCGGCAACTGCGGGAGCGAGGGAATCGGGCGAGGCGTCCACGGGCCAACCCTCGCAGACTCGGTCTCGGATCCTGTGAAGGCGGGCAAGGGGGTGCTGCCCGAGGTTGTTGCAGCGGGCAAGGAATCCCTTGCGGCGGGCAACAACCAGCCGAACCCCTTGCGCGCGGCAAGAGCTCCCTTGCGGCGGGCAAGGAATCCCTTGCGGCAGGCAACAATCTGCCGGACCGCTTGCGCGCGACACGGGATTCCTTGCGCGCAGCAACGACCCCCACAGGTACCCCCCATTCCCCGCCCGGGGCTTCCGACCTCACACGCACAAGAGCCGGCACGGCTCTTGTGCGTGTGAGGTTCGGTCAGAGGCGGCGGGGAGGTCCGGTCAGAGCCGGCGGTCGCCAAGCACCGGGAATGCCTCGCGGTACTCCGTCGTCGCAGCGAGGTCGACGTCCACCGAGAGCACGCACTCCACCGCGGGCCGGCCGTCACCGCCCGACCCGCGCCCGCCACCGACGGCCTCGGCGAGCACCGCACCGGTGGCCGACACGACCTGGCTGTGCCCGCCCATCTCGTACCCGCCGTGCGACCCCGCCGTGTTGCACTGCACGACCACGGCCTGGTTCTCCACGGCCCGCGCCCGCCCGAGCAGCGTCCAGTGCGCCACGCGGGCCGCAGGCCAGGCAGCCGGGATGACGAACAGCTCGGCGCCCGCGGCCACCTGCCGTCGGTAGAGCTCGGGGAAGCGCAGGTCGTAACACGTCGACAGCCCCGCGGTCACCGAACCGCCGTCACGCAGAGGGATGCCGGTCACGACGACGTCCTCACCGGCCTCCATGAGCTTGGGCTCGCCGGAACCGAACCCGAACCGGTGGATCTTGCGGTAGGTCGCGAGCACCTCGCCATCAGCACCGAACAGCAGCGAGGTGTTCGCCAGGTCATTGCCGTCCACCCCGGCCTGGGGCAGCCGCTCGACGAACGAGCCGGCATGCAGCACGACCTCCGCCGCCCGCGCGGCATCCGCCATCGCCCGGGCCCACGGGCCGTCGAGCCGCTGGGCGTCGTCGTCCCAGCGCGAGTAGTCGAATCCCGTCGCACCCCACAGCTCGGGCAGCACGACGAGGTCGTGCCCAGCCTGGGCCGCGACGAGCCCGGCAACCCGGTCGACCCGCTCCTCGAAGGACTCCTCGTCGCCGTAGGCGAGCTGAATGACTGCGATCCGCATCCACCCATCCTGCCCGACACCGGGCACGGCCTGCGCAGGCTCAGCGCTCGGTCTCCTCACGCAGCTGCGCCAGGTGCTCGTTGTACGCCCGCAACTGCGCGTCGCCGTCACGGTCGGCCTGCCGGTCCAGGCGCCGCGCCTGCGCCTCGTCGCGCCGGAACCACTGCACGGCCACGATCACCGCGAGCACCAAGGTCGGGGCCTCCCCGACCCCCCAGGCGATCTCACCGGCGCGCTGCTGGTCGGCCAGGGGATCCGGCCCCCACGGCAGGTTGAGCTGGGTGAAGAAGTCAGGGGCCAGCAGGGTGTCGCTGCCGGTCAGCGCCACCCCGAAGAAGGCGTGGAAGGAGATCGTCGCGAAGAGGATGACGAGCAGCATGAGCGGGTTCCAGCGCGGCACCCCGGGGTCGATGCCGATGAGCACCCAGGTGAACAGGTACCCGGTGAGCAGGAAGTGGGCGATCATCAGCAGGTGCCCGGTGTGGGTGGTCAGCGAGAGCTCGAACAGCCCGGTCCAGTAGAAGGCGGCCAGGCTGAAGAAGAAGAAGCACGCCGCGACCACCGGGTTCGCCAGCACCTTCATCGCCCGGGAGTGCACCACCTGGAGCAGCACCTCACGCGGCCCCCACGTCTTGTCGGGGCGAGCCTTGAGGGTGCGCAACGCGAGGGTCACCGGTGCACCGGGCACGAGCAGCAGCGGCACGATCATCGCCACGGCCATGTGCATCACCATGTGCACGCTGAACAGCACCCGCCCCCAGATGCCGGGCGCTCCACACGTGGCCCACACGAACAGTGCCCACCCGAGCACCCAGCACACCGTGCGCAGCACCGGCCACGCGTCCCCGCGCCGCCGCAACCGTACGACCCCCGCCAGGTACAGCCCGACGGCCAGGGCCGCGACGGCGAGGAACAGCCAGTCGATCCGCCACGCGGTGAACCAGTCACCCGACGCCATCGGCCCCGGGTCCGGGTACCCGGTCAGCTCGAGGATGCGGCTCGGAGCGGGCGGGGCGTCGGGCACCGGCGGGATGCTGCGTGCGAGCACCGAGGCCAGCCCGGTCGCGGCGCCCATGACGGCGATCTCGACGACGGCGAGCCGGGCGAACGCGCTGCCGTCACTGGGGTTGGCCGTCAGCCGGGTCGCGATCGTGCGCCGGTGCAGCCAGCCCAGCACGCCGAGCGCGATGATCGCCACGGTCTTCATCGCGACGACCGCGCCGTAGGAGGTGGTGATGGCGTCGAACGACCCGAGCCGGATCCACGCCTGCTGGAGGCCGGTCACGGTCACCGCGGCGAAACACCATGCAGCGACCGTCGAGTAGCGCGTCACGGTCGGGCCGAGGTCCGACCCGAGACCGCGGCGCATGACGATGAGGCCGATCAACCCCCCGGTCCACACCACGACGCCGAGGAGGTGGATCGCCAATGCGTTCACGGCATCCTCGTGGCTCGCCGATCCGGCGGCGTGACCCGTCAGCGCGAGGATGACGACGGCGAACAGGGTGAACACCGCGAGCCAGGCCATCGGAGCACGGCGGGTGGCCAGCCGGGCACACGCCGCGACGACCACGGCCACGAGCGCGCTGATGAGCAGCACCCGGGTGGTCTCGAGGGTCCAGACGAACGAGACGAGCTGGTCGAGCAGCTCGGGGCTGGTCAGCGGCGTGCCGGCGAGGTCGGCGAACGCGAGCACGACCTCGAGCAGGGCGGCGATCGCCCAGATCGTGGCCGCGCCGGCGGCGTACCGGGTGGCGGTGACCCGGCGGCTGGTGCGCGACCGTTCGGGCATGAGGAAGGCCGCCAGGCCGAGCAGCCCGACGGTGGCACTGGCCGCGAGGGTGCTGATCGTCGAGACCACCGGCACCCCCCAGCGCACGAGCGGGCCGGGGTCGCCGAGGTCGAGCGGCGCCACGGCGCCGGTGATCAGCGCGGCCACGACCACGGCGACCAGACCGGCTGCGACGGCGAGCCCGAGAGCCCCGTACGGCCCGGCCGGGCCGTGCCGAGCCGCCGACGAGCGGGTGCCGATCGCGGTGTCCTCTCGGGTGGGCATGGGCACCAGCGTAGGTACTGTGGCCGGATGACCCTGCACCCCCCGGCGCCCAGCGACCTCGGCGAGCTCGTCGACGCCTACGCGCACACCGTTCGGGCAGTGATCGACCTCGGTCGAACGACGCGCCCCGGCGACGAGTCACTGCCCACCGACTGCCCCGGCTGGAGCGTGCTCGACCAGTTCGCCCACATCGCGAGCGCCGAGGCGATGGTGGCCGGCGAGCCCCAGCCCGACGTCGACGTCAGCGGCCACGCCCACGTGCGGCACGCCTTCGGCGAGCGCATCGAGCGCTATCTCGAGTCACGCCGCGGGCGCAGCCTCGAGGAGGTGCTCGACGAGCTCGAGGAGCGACGTGACGAGCGCCTGGCGCTCTACCGGTCGGGCACCGCCTGGGCGCAGACCCCCGTGGCCGGCCCGTTCGGCCCCACGACGCTCGGGGCGCTGCTCGGCATCCGCGTCTTCGACATCTGGATGCACGAGCAGGACATCCGCGAGGCGCTCGGCCGGCCCGGAGGGTTGGACTCCGGCGCAGCCGCGCACGCCGTGGCCCAGCTGTTCGCGGCGCTGCCCCGGATCGTCGCGAAGACCGCGGCCATCGAGCCGGGGAACGCCGTCGTGCTCGACCTCACCGGCCCGACGACCGGGCGCGCCGGGGCTCGCGTCGAGGAGCATGACGGCCGCGCCGTCGGTGTCCCCCTGTTCACCGGCGGCGCCGAGGACCACGGGGATGCCGTGGCGACGTCGCTGACGATGTCGACCCAGGTCGCGACCCGCCTCGCCGGCGGCCGGCGCAGGCCTCAGGATGCGCATGTCGTGGTCCACGGTGACGACACCGTCGCGCGGCGCGTCCTGGCCGCCCTGACGATCACCCCGTGACGGGCTGAGGAGGGCGGCACCGTGGCGACGTTCACGACCTCGAACCGCTCGGTGGCCGACGTCACCGCTCAGGTGCACGAGGTGTGGGAGGTGCTCACCGACCCCGACCTGCTCGCACAGCTCACCCCGTTCCTGCACTCGGTCACCGAGCACGGCGAGCACTGGGTGTGGCAGCTGACCAAGGTGCCCGTGCTCGGCAAGAGCTTTTCCTTCACCTTCCGCGAGCTCATGGTCTTCGACGAGCCGCACCGCATCGACTTCACCCACGACCCCGCCCCGGGCGCCGCCGAGACCGCGGGCGTCGTCGGCTACTACGCACTGACCCCACACCCCAGGGGCACCCACCTCGAGACGTCGATGACCATCACCGTCGACCTGCCCTTCCCCGGGCTCCTGCGTCCGGGAGTGACCGCTGCCATGCGCGGAGTCATCGCGATCATGGGGCAGCGCTTCGGTCACAACCTGCTCGCCCACCTCGGCGCGACGAACGCCTGACCCCGCCCCCCGGCATCCGGTGGTGCCGCGAATTCCGTCGTCCCAGTGGTGACGGAGAAAGTTCGCCGAGCCGGGAATGAGGCGCGTCGCCATATAGTTGCTTGACTCATGCAACTATCCACGGAGGGTGATCGGATGCCGTTCACGTCACCGCGGTCCTCGCCCACGGCCATCCTGGGCGATGACCTCATCACGGTGGTGAAGCTGCTGCACCTCGTGCGCCAGCACGCACCACGACAGCACCCGCAGGTCGACCCGATGGCCTACCCGATGCTGTTCCACCTCGTCGCTGCACCCAAGCGCGTGTCAGCCCTCGCCGAGGCGCTGCACTCGGACGTCTCGACCGTGAGCCGCCAGGTGCGCACCCTGGTCGACCTCGGCTTCATCGACCGTGGGCCCGACCCGGACGACCGCCGCGCCCAGGCCCTCACCCTCACCGACGAGGGCCGTGCCCTGCTCCTCGCCATCCGCGACGACCGCGACCGCTGGATGCAGGGCCTGCTCGCCGACTGGGACCCCGACGACGTCGCCCAGTTCTCGACCCACCTGCGCCACTTCGCCAGGGACCTCGAAACCTCCCTGACCACCCTCACCTCAAGGACCACGTCATGAGCACCTCCTCCCCCGCCGCCGACCCGGCGTCCGGAACAGCGTCCGGCACGGCATCCGATGCGGCGTCCGCCACGGCGGCCGATGCCCCGGCCGGGCCGCTGAGCCACCGGCAGATCGTCACCATCCTCATCGGCCTGATGATGGGCATGTTCCTCGCCGCGCTCGACCAGACCATCGTCGCCACGGCCATCCGGACCATCGCCGACGACCTCCAGGGCCTGAACCACCAGGCCTGGGCGACCACCGCCTACCTCATCACCTCGACGATCGTCACGCCGCTCTACGGCAAGCTCGGCGACATCTACGGCCGCAAGAAGCTGTTCATCATCGCCATCTCGCTGTTCATCCTCGGGTCCGTGCTGTGCACGTTCGCCACCTCGATGGGCTCGCTCGCGTTCTACCGCGCGGTGCAGGGTCTGGGCGCCGGCGGCCTGTTCTCGCTGGCGCTGGCGATCATCGGCGACATCGTTCCCCCGCGCGAGCGCGCCAAGTACCAGGGCTACTTCCTCGCCGTGTTCGGCACCGCATCCGTGCTCGGCCCGGTCATCGGCGGGTTCTTCGCCGGCCAGAGCAGCATCCTGGGCATCGACGGCTGGCGCTGGGTCTTCCTCGTCAACGTGCCGATCGGCTTCGCGGCCCTCGCCGTCGTGACCAAGACGCTGCACCTGCGCCACACCCGCCTGGATCACCGCATCGACTGGGCCGGGGCCGCGCTGCTCTCGCTCTCGCTCGTGCCGCTGCTGCTGGTCGCCGAGCAGGGCCGCGAGTGGGGCTGGGGCTCCACGAACGCGATCATCTGCTACGTCATCGGTGTCGTCGCCGCCATCGGCTTCTTCTGGCAGGAGCACCGCATGGGCGAGGAGGCGATCCTGCCGCTCGCGATGTTCCGCAACAAGACCGTCGGGGTGGCCTCGATCGCCTCGGTGCTCATCGGTGTCGCGATGTTCGGCGGCCTGGCCGCCCTGCCGCTCTACCTGCAGATCGTCAAGGGTGCGACGCCCACCGAGGCCGGGCTGCTGCTGCTGCCGATGACCCTCGGCATCATGATCGGCTCGATCCTGAGCGGCCAGATCATCTCCCGCACCGGCCGCTACCGGCTCTTCCCCATCGTCGGTTCGGCCCTGCTCACGATCTCGCTGTTCATCTTCCACTACGTCGCCTACGACACCCCGCTGTGGCAGACGATGATCGTCATGACCATGTTCGGCGTGGGGCTGGGCTTCAACTTCCAGCCGCTCACCCTGGCCGTGCAGAATGCCGTGCCGCCGCAGCAGATCGGGGTCGCCACCTCGACGGCCACGTTCACCCGCCAGATCGGTGGCACGCTCGGCACCGCCGTGTTCCTGTCGATCCTGTTCTCGACGGCGTCGGAGAAGATCACGACCGCGCTGGCCGCGGCCGTACCGACGCAGGAGTTCCAGGCCGCCCTGGCCGACCCGACCAATGCCGCGGTCGCCGAGCAGTTCGCTGCCGCCCAGTCCGGGGGCGGTGCGGCCACCGGTGTGCTGGAGGACAGCTCGTTCCTCACCGGCCTCGACGAGCGCCTGGCCAAGCCGTTCCTCATCGGGTTCTCCGAGGCGATGGACCTGGTCTTCCTCACCGGGTCGGCCGTCATGGTGCTCGGCTTCCTCGTCATGCTGATGCTGCCCAACGTCGAGCTGCGCAAGAGCTCGGGCTACAGCGAGCGCGCCATCGCCGAGTGACCCACCCACCCCCCGGGTCGAGAGTAGGCAACTCGCCGTCTGCACGTGGGTGCAGACGGCGAGTTGCCTACTCTCGACTGGCAGTGGCCGGTGGGTCAGGGGCCGAGCGGGCCGAGCGGGCCGAGCGGGCCGAGCGGGCCGAGCGGGCCGAGCGGGCCGAGCGGGCCGAGCAGGGTCACCGGAGCAGAGCAGGAATGCCGGTGAGGTCCGGCAACGTCGCGTGCGCCCCGGCCTCGCGCAGCACCTGGTCGGAGAAGCTCGTCGTCACCCCGACGACCGTGCCGACCCCGGCCGCGACGGCGGCGACCACCCCCTGAGGCGCGTCCTCACACGCGAGGGCGCAGCCGGCATCCACCCCCAGTCGTTCGCAGGCGAGCGCATACCCCGACGGGTCCGGCTTGCCCACGCTCACGTCGTCGCGGGTGACGACGACGTCGAACCGGTCGATGCCCCCGAGCGCGGCCAGCGCCTTGTCGGCCCACCGGCCCCCGGCTGACGTGACGAGCGCCAGCGGGATGCCGGCCGCGAGCGCCCGCTCGATGCTCGCCACCGCGCCCGGCACGGCATCCGGCAGGCGGTCGCGGGGCACCATGGCGACGATCTCGTGGAACATCTGCGTCGGGTCCCCGCCGCTCCACGGCCCCTCGACGGTGCGGAAGACGTCGTCGGCCCGCCGCCCGGTGAACAGCGAGGCCACCTCACGGTCGAACGCCCAGCCGCGGTGGGCGAACCACCGCTCGAACCCGGCCCGGTGGATCGGCTCGGAGTCCACGAGGGTGCCGTCGAGGTCGAGCAGGAGGGCGTGCGGGCGGCCGGCGGTGGGCTGCTGGCCCGCCGCTGGGTCGCCGCTGCTCACATCAGGTCCTCGATGTCCTCGGCGAGGTTGTCGGCCTCGGGCCCGACGACGACCTGGACGACCGACCCTGCCCGGATGACGCCGTGGGCACCGGCTGCCTTGAGCGCGGCCTCGTCGACGACCGACGGGTCGTGGACCTCGGTGCGCAGGCGGGTGATGCACGGCTCGATCTCGATGATGTTGTCCGCGCCGCCGAGGGCGATCAGGATCTGCTGGGCCTTGCTGCTCATGCCGGGAGGGTCCTTTCGGGCATTCGTCGCGCCGGTGTGATGGAGTCAGCCTCTCACCGACTTGCCTTTGAGGAGGCTCCACCGCCATGACCACGGCTGACGTCGCCGCTGCCGGCCCGGACAAGAAGCGCCTCAACCTGGCGCCGCTGCAGAAGTTCGGCCGCAGCCTCATGTTGCCGATCGCGGCCCTTCCGGTCGCCGCCCTCATGCTGCGCCTGGGCCAACCCGACCTGCTCGGGCGCGACGGCCTGGGCTGGGAGAAGGTCGCCGCCGTCGTCGGTGCCGGCGGCGGGGCCCTGTTCGCGAACCTGCCCCTGCTGTTCGCCGTCGGCGTGGCCATCGGCGTCGCGAAGAAGGCCGACGGGTCGACGGCGCTGGCGGCGGTCGTCGGTTACCTCGTCTTCAAGGGCGTCGGGGATGCCGTATCCCCCTTCATCCTCCCGGCCCCCAAACCGGGTGAGGACCAGGAACTGGTCAACTACGGCGTGCTCGGCGGCATCCTGTGCGGGCTCATCGCCGCCGTGCTGTGGCAGCGCTACTACCGGATATCGCTGCCGCCCTACCTGGCCTTCTTCGGTGGTCGGCGGTTCGTGCCGATCGTCACCGGCTTCGCGACCCTCGTGCTCGCGGTGCTGCTCGCGATCATCTACCCGGCGTTCGACACCGTGCTGACCGGCCTCGGTGAGTGGGTCGCCGCGAACTCGATCATCGGCGGCTTCATCTACGGCACCGCCAACCGCCTCCTCATCCCGCTCGGCCTGCACCACATCCTCAACTCGGTGCCGTGGTTCGTGCTCGGCGAGTACACGCCCGCCGGTGGCGACACCGTGCAGGGCGACATCGCGCGCTTCCTCAAGGGCGACCCGACCGCTGGGGCGTTCATGAGCGGGTTCTTCCCCATCATGATGTTCGCCCTGCCCGCTGCCGCCCTCGCGATCTACCAGGAGGCCAAGCCCAAGGCGAAGAAGGCCGTCGGTGGGCTGATGGCGTCGGTGGCGCTCACGGCGTTCCTCACCGGGGTGACCGAACCCATCGAGTTCGCCTTCATGTTCGTCGCCTGGCCGCTGTACGTCGTGCACGCCGTGCTCACCGGCACGTCGATGGCGCTGGCGAACGCCCTTGAGGTGCGCAGCGGGTTCGGCTTCAGCGCAGGGCTGTTCGACTTCCTGCTGAACTGGAACATCGCCACGAGACCGGCCCTGCTCGTCGTCATGGGGCTGGGGTACGCGGTGGTCTACTACGTGCTGTTCCGGTTCGTCATCCGCCGGTGGAACCTGCGCACGCCCGGGCGTGAGGAGGACGCCGACGACGCGGCGAGCTGACCGGCATCCGACCTCCTCCTCCGACCCTCACACCCGACCCCCGACCCGACTTCGTGCGACTTGCGTGCGACCCCGGCGCGATTCAGCCCAGAGATCCGCACCGACGTCGCACGAAGTCGGGGAAGAGGCGGGGGTCAGTGGTACTCGGCCGCGGCGAGCTCGGCCCGCTCGAGGTGCCGGTAGCGAACCCCGATGATCGCGAAGGCGCACGCCCCCGCGGCGATCGGCACGGCATACGCCGCCTGTGCGCTCCAGGCCTCGATGGCCCAGCCCGCGATGGCCGACCCGAGGGAGATCCCGATGAGGATGCCGGTGATCGCCACCGCCATGCCCTCGGTCACCAGCGCCTTGGGCACCAGTCGCTGAGCGAGGGACAGGCTGGTGATGAGCAGGGGGGCGGTGGCCGAGCCGGCGATGAACATGACCACCGCGAGGGGCCAGAGCCCGTCGACGAACAGGGCCGGCACCTCGAGCAGGAACATCCCGCCCGCGGCGAGCAGCAGGCGGTGGGTCATCGTCGAGCGGAAGACCCCGGCGCCGAAGACCAGACCGGCGATCGTCGACCCCAGCGCGAAGGCCCCGAGCACGATGCTCGAGAACGTCTTGGTGCCCGCCTCGTCGGCGAAGGCAACGGCGATGACCTCGTTGCCGCCGAAGATCATCCCGGTCATCACCAGGGCCGTGGCGACGAGCAGCAGGCCGGGGCGGCGCACCGCGAGCCCACCGGGGCGGTCGGCGTGCGGCACGATCGGCGGCTCGGTGGCCCGCGCCGCAAGGAAGATGAGCATGCCCGCGGTGAAGAGGATCTCGGCCAGGATGAGGCCGGCCTCGGGGAACCACAGGGTCGACACGAGCACGGCCACCACCGGGCCCAGCACGAAGGACGCCTCGTCAGCCACCTGCTCGAAGGACATCGCCGTGTGCAGCTGGTCTGGGTCGTCGCGGAAGATGTGGGCCCAGCGCGCCCGCGACATCGGCCCCGGCTCGGGCAGCACGGCGCTCAGGCCGTAGAACACGAAGAGTGTCCACACGGGGGCGTCGGACCAGGAGAAGTAGGCCGTGAGGGCTCCGGCGCACGACGACAGGAGGATGAACGGCAGGGCCACGCGACGCTGGCCGTGCTTGTCGATGAGCCGCCCGATGACCGGCCCGGCGACCGCGAGGACGGCCACCCCCACGGCCGACACCGCGCCGGCCACCCCGAAGGAGCCCCGGCGTTCGCTGACCATGACGATGACGGCCACACCGAACATCGACCCCCCGGTGCGCGAGAGCGCGGTGCCGGCGATGAAGCGCAGGGCTCCGGGCACACGGAAGAGCGGGGCGTAGGCGGACAACACGACGAAACTCCGATGGCCAGCAAGGGCAGGTGAAAAGCAGGGCATTGAACACAGGGGCAAAGGACCATCCTGCGGCCCGAGGCCCTCGCCGAGCAAACGAGATCCCCGACATGCCATGTACCCCAATCGACCAATAGGTCACTCGGGGTACACCCTGGACGGCCCTGCCCGTCCCCAGATCGACCTATTGGTCACTTGGGGTACACCTCTGGGGCCGTCGCGCGTCAGCGGAAGGCCGACTCCCCCGTGAGCGCCTGCCCGATGACGAGCGTGTGCATCTCGACCGTGCCCTCGTACGTCAGCACCGACTCGAGGTTGTTGGCGTGCCGCAGCACCGGGTACTCCCCGCTCACCCCGTTGGCGCCGAGGATCGTGCGGGCCGTGCGACAGATCTCGATGGCCTTGGTGATGTTGTTGTACTTGCCGACCGAGACCTGCTCGGGGCGCAGGCCCACGGTGTCCTTGCGCCGCCCGAGGTGCAGCGCGAGCAGCTGGCCGAGCTGCAGCTCGGTGGCCATGTTCGCGAGCTTGGCCTGGGTGAGCTGGAACCCGGCGATCGGCCGCCCGAACTGGATCCGCTCCATCGAGTACCGCCGCGCAGCATCCAGCGATGACCGCGCTGCGCCGAGCGCTCCCCAGACGATGCCGTAGCGTGCCTCCGACAGGCACGCGAGCGGGCCCTTCAACCCCGTGACGTCGGGGAACACGGCATCTGCGGGGAGGCGCAGGTTCTCGAAGGTGAGCTCCGAGGTCACCGAGGCCCGCAGCGACATCTTGTGGGTGATCTTGTGCGCCGCGAATCCCGGTGTGTCGGTGGGCACCACGAAGCCGCGGATGCCGCCGTGCTCCTCGCCCGCGTTCGCCCACACCACGGCGACGTCGGCGATCGAGCCGTTGGTGATCCACATCTTCGAGCCGTTCAGCACCCAGTCGTCGCCATCCTTGCGGGCGCGGGTGCGCATCGAGGCCGGGTCGGAGCCGTGGTCGGGCTCGGTCAGGCCGAAGCAGCCGATCGCCTCACCGGGAGCCATCCGCGGCAGCCACTGCTGCTTGTGCTCCTCGGTGCCAAAACGCCAGATCGCGAACATCGCGAGGCTGCCCTGCACCGACACCAGGGACCGGATGCCGGAGTCGCTCGCCTCGAGCTCCAGGCAGGCCAGGCCGTAGTCGACGGCCGACATGCCCGCGCAGCCGTACCCCTCGAGGTGCATGCCGAGCAGCCCGACCTTGCCGAACTCCAGCGCGAGGTCGCGGGCCGGCAGGTCGCCGTCCTCGTACCACTGCATGACGTGCGGGTCGACGACGTCGGCGCACACCTGGCGGGTGGCCGCCCGGATCGCCTTCTCCTCGTCGCTCAGCTGGCTGTCGAGGTCGATGAGGTCGAGCGGGTCGGAGGGGCGCTTCGGCATCGACGATGAGGCACTCATACCCCCCATCATGGCCCCCACCCACTTCGTGCGCTCCAGCCACCCGGATCCGGGTGGCTGAAGCGCAAGAAGTCGGTCAGGGGCGGGCGGAGGCGGCGCCGAGCAGGGCGGCCAACCCGAGCGCACTGCGCGGGTCGTACGCGGCACGCCACAACCCGCCGTGCGCCGCGGCATACGCCTCGTCCTGCCACGGGTGCTCCTGGCGGGGCGAGCCGACGGTGAGGTCGTGCACGAGCAGAGCCGCCATGAGGGTGTTGGCCGTGCCCGGCTCGAAGACCTCGACCCCGAAGCGGTGCGACCCGGCATACGCGGCAGCCAGCGCCCGGTTCTTCACGACCGAGCGGGTGCGGGTGGGCGGGGCGATCTTGAACGAGACCGTGGCCCCCCGCGCCCGGGCCGACGTGGCCCGCCAGCGCTGGATCCGCTTGGCGAGCAGGTAGTTCGGGCCCTGCTGGAGCACCACGGAGTCGTTGATGCCGGGGTCCTCACCGGGTTGGTAGTTGCGGCGCAGCAGCCGCCCGCCCGACAGGGTGCGCAGCGGGCCGCGCAGCACCTTGGAGGTGCGGCGCTGCGCGTAAGACCGGGCCGAGGCATCGACGGCCTCCCCCGGCACGGCGAACACGTCGGTCGGGGTCGCGAGGAACGACAGGGCGGTGTCCGGCCGGGCCAGGCGCACGATCCGGGTCATGGCGTCGACCGCGGTGCTCACCCGCACGTTCGTCGCCCCGTCGGCGTAGACGTAGTTGCCGACGACGAGCTGCCCGGGCAGCCCGCAGACCCAGCCGGTCGCGGTCGGCAGACCCCCGATGAGATCGACCCCGGCCCGTTCGGCCAGCGGGGACGTGCCCGGGGAGGCCGGCACGAGCAGCCGGCCGGCGCTGGATGCCGTGTCGTCGAGGACGCGGGTCCACAGGTCCGGGCGGGGCAGGTCGACCGCGGCGACGGTGGCACCCCAGCGCAGCAGCGAGCGCAGCGGCCCCATCTCGGCCGCCGCCCCGAGCACGACGACGGTGCGCCCCTCGAGCCGCAGCCAGTCGGGGTTGTCGAGCACCAACCCGACGGCCTCGCGCAGGCTCGGCTCGACGACCCCGTCGTCCACCCACGTGTCCAGCCGGCGGCGCAGGTCGTCCCCGGCGAGCCGGGTGCCCCGGTAGGGCACCGTCAGGGCGGTGTCGGGCTCACCACCGCCACCGTGGCTCTGCGTCACGAGGTTGTCGGCGGGGCTGCCGACGACCCCGCCCAGCGCGGCATCCAGGGCGCACTCCGTGCCGTCCGGGTCACGCCACCGCATCCGGTCGTGCACCGAGGCCAGGCCGGCATCCGCGATGGTCACGGCATCCTGCGGGCTGGTCAGGCCCGCCTCCACCAGGCGCCGGAAGTGGGTGAGGTAGCCGCTGCGCCAGTTCGTCTCGCGCTGGGCGGCGGCCGCTCCGACGGGGTCGACGGGGCGCAGCGCGTCGGCCACGATGCCGCGACCTGTCGCGCTGGTCGAGCGGCGGCCGTCGACCTCGGGGAAGACCGCACCGGTGGGGTCGTTCATGTCACTCCTGACGACGTTCGGGCAACGCTGGCCACTCTGCCACGTGCGCGAGGACCAGGGCGGCGAGCGCCGCCGTCAGAGCCCGCGGCCGAGGGTCAGGCCGAGCAGGGCCAGCACCACGCCCACCACGAGCATGCCCACCGCGTTGGCAGCAGCCCGACCCCAGGCCTCCTGGTGCAGGAGTCGAACGGTGTCGACCATCGCCGTGCTGAACGTCGTGAAGCCCCCGAGCACGCCGCCCCCGAGGACGAACAGCCACGTGCCGTCGACCAGCCCCGCCTCGAACGACCCGACGAGCAGGCCGAGCAGGAACGATCCGAGGGCGTTGACGAGGAAGATGCCTGACGGAAAGCCCGGTGTGGCACGCCGCATGACCAGCCCGTCGCCGAGGTAGCGCAGGCAGGCGCCGATGCCCCCGCCGAGGCAGCCGAGGAGGAACACGGGGACGCTCATGCCCGACCTCCCCGCGCCGGGTCGGCACGCCGGTCGGCACGCCGGTCGGCACTCAGCCGCCCGACACGAAAGCCGATCCCCGCGGCGAGGACGCCGAGGACGACGCTCGCCACGGCATACGTCATCGCCAGACCCAGGCGGGAGCCGGCCAGCAGCACGGTGTCCGTCGCCAGGGCGCTGTAGGTGGTGAAACCGCCGAGGATGCCGGTGCCCACGAACAGCCACACCTCACGTCGCCGGGGCGTCTCCGGTTCCACGGCGGCGAGGTGGGCGAGGAGGGCACCGAGCAGGGCGGCGCCGACGATGTTGACGAGGAACACCGACCACGGGATGCCGCCCTCGGCAGGCAGGAGGAGGTGCAGTCCCTCCCGACCGGCGGTTCCGATGGCGCCGCCGAGCAGCACCAGGCCCAGCGGCCGAGCCTCGACCAGCCGATTCGCCTCCACGGGGCACACCCTAGTGAGGGCGCCCCCCGTGGTGGAGGCGACGGAGGCGACGGAGGCGGCGGGCGTTCAGCCCCAGACCAGGGCCCGCCCCGGGTCGGCGAGCAGGGCGGCGACGTCCGCGAGGTAGCGACTGCCGAGCTCGCCGTCGGCGAGCCGGTGGTCGAAGCTCAGCGCCAGCGTGGTCACCCAGCGCGGCTCGATGCTCTCGCTGCCGTCGGCCGCGGTGACGACCCACGGCCGCCGCGAGATCGTGCCGAACGCGAGGATCGCCGACTCACCCGGGTTGAGGATCGGCGTCCCGGCGTCGATGCCGAACACCCCGACATTGGTGATCGTGATCGTCCCGCCGCTCATGTCGGCGGGCTGGGTGCGCCCCTCGCGGGCGGTGGCCGTGAGGGTTCCGATCGCGTCGGCGAGCTCACGCATCGTCATCGCGTCGGCATCCTTGATGTTCGGCACGAGGAGCCCGCGGGGGGTCGCCGCGGCGATGCCGAGGTTGACGTAGTGCTTGAGCACGATCTCCTGGGCGGCCTCGTCCCAGCTGGCGTTGATGCCGGGGTTGCGGCGCACCGCGACACACATCGCCTTGGCGAGCACGAGCAGCGGTGTGACCTTGACGTCGCGGAACTCGCGGTCGGCCTTGAGCCGCTCGACGAGGTCCATCGTCGCGCTGACGTCGACGGTGACCCACTCGGTGACGTGGGGCGCGGTGAAGGCCGACGCGACCATGGCCTGCGCCGTCATCTTGCGCACGCCCTTGACGGGGATCCGCTCCTCCCGGTCGCCGGATGCCGTGGGGCGGCCCGAGCGGGACGCGGCGGGTACGGCATCCGAGATCTCCTGTGCGGATGCCGCGGTACCCGTCGCGCGCGCGGCCGCCGCCTCGACGTCGGCGCGGGTGACGATGCCACCCTCGCCGGTCGGGGTGATGGCGGCGAGGTCGAGCCCGAGGTCCTTGGCGAGCTTGCGCACCGGCGGCTTGGCCAGGGTGCGGGTGCGCTCCCCGGACAGCGGCTGTACCTGTGGTGACCTATTGGTCGAGTCGGGGACCGTCGGTGCTCCCCCGCCGGTGCGCGGGCGGCGCTTGGCCTCGGTCTGCTTGACCCCGTAGCCGACGAGCACCGCGGTGCGTCCCGTCGAGGTCGTGCCACCGATGAGGCCCTCGGCGATCTCCTCGCCCGAGCCACCAGCCGGGGCACCCGCGTCGGATGCCGGGGCACCAGCGGGCGGTGCGGCGGCAGCGGGAGCCGGCGCGGCGGCATCCGAGCGCAGTTCACCGGACAAACCCCCACTGCCCTGGGGAACGCTTGTCGGGGGAACTGAGGGTCTATCGGGTGACCCGATAACGCTGGGGTCGTCGATGGTGATGATGACCGAACCGACGTCGACGGTGTCGCCCTCGGCGGCGTGCAGGGCCGCGACGGTGCCGGCGAAGGGCACCGGAAGCTCGACGAGCGACTTGGCCGTCTCGACCTCGACGACGATGTCGTTGACCTTGACCGTGTCACCGACGGCCACGTGCCACGTGACGAGGTCGGCCTCGGTCAGACCCTCACCCGGGTCGGGGAGCTTGAACTCACGAAGAGCCATCTGCGAGAACCCCTTTCAGTACGCGAGGGAGCGGTCGACGGCGTCGAGCACGCGGTCGAGGTCGGGGAGGAACTCTTCCTCGATGCGGCTGGGCGGGTAGGGCACGTTGTAGCCGCCGACGCGCAGGACCGGGGCCTCGAGGTGGTGGAAGGCCCGCTCGGTGATGAGCGCCGAGATCTCCGACCCCATGCCGAGGAACGTCGATGCCTCGTGGACGACGACGACCCGGCCGGTCTTGCGGGCCGAGGCCAGGATCGTGCCCTCGTCGAGCGGCGAGAGCGAGCGCAGGTCGATGACCTCGAGGTTGCGCCCCTCTTCGGCCGCGGCCTCGGCGGCCTGGAGGCACGTCTTGACCATGGGGCCGTAGGCCAGCAGCGTGACGTCGGTGCCCTCGCGCAGCACGCGCGCCGAGCCGAGCGACCCGGAGGGCCCGTCGCCGACCTCACCCTTGTCCCAGTAGCGGCGCTTGGGTTCGTAGAACACGACGGGGTCGTCGGTCTCGATGGCCTGCTGGATCATCCAGTGGGCGTCGTGCGGGTTGGAGACGGCGACGACGCGCAGCCCCGCCGTGTGGGCGAAGTAGGCCTCGTTGGACTCGCTGTGGTGCTCGACCGCGCCGATGCCGCCGCCGAACGGGATGCGGATGACGAGCGGCATCTTCACGAAGCCGAGGGAGCGCGCGTGCAGCTTCGCGACCTGGCTGACGATGTGGTCGAAGGCCGGGTAGACGAACCCGTCGAACTGGATCTCGATGACGGGGCGGTAGCCGCGCAGGGCCATGCCGATGGCCGTGCCGAGGATGCCGGCCTCGGCCAGCGGGGTGTCGATGACCCGGTCCTCGCCGAAGTCCTTCTGCAGGCCCTCGGTGACGCGGAAGACCCCGCCGAGCTTGCCGATGTCCTCACCCATGAGCACGACCTTGGGGTCGCGCTCCATGGCGGCCCGCAGACCGCTCGTGATGCCCTTGGCGATGGTCGTGGGCTTGGTGGCTGCGGTGCTCATGCCTGCGCCTCCACGAAGGAAGCCTGGTAGGCGGCGAACTCGGCGCGCTCGCGCTCCATGACGGGGTGCGGTGTGGCGTAGACGTGGTCGAACATGTCGGTTCCGGGGGGCTCGGGCATCGACAGGCACCGTTCTCGCACCGAGGTGCCGAGGGCGTCGGACTCGGCGTCGGTGGCGTCGAAGAACGCGGCGTCGGCGCGGCCGGTGGTGAGCAGCCACCGCTTGAAGCGCTCGATCGGGTCACGGTGCTTCCACACCTCGACCTCGGCGCTGACGCGGTACTTCGTCGGGTCGTCGGAGGTGGTGTGGGCGCCCATCCGGTAGGTGTAGGCCTCGATGAACGTCGGACCCTGGCCGGTGCGCGCGGCATCCAGCGCCGCCTTGGTCACGGCATACACGGCGAGGACGTCGTTGCCGTCGACCCGGATGCCGGGGAAACCGAACCCGCGCGCCCGGTGCCAGAGCGGCGCCCGGGTCTGCTTCTCGTTCGGCTCGGAGATGGCCCACTGGTTGTTCTGGCAGAAGAAGACGACCGGGCTGTTGTTGACGCCGGCGAAGACGAGGGCCTCGGACACGTCGCCCTGGCTGGTGGCCCCGTCGCCGAAGTAGGCGATGACGGCGGCGTCGCGCTCGTCGTCGCCGGTGCCGACGGCGCCGTCACGCTGGATCCCCATGGCGTAGCCGGTGGCGTGCAGGGTCTGCGCGCCGATGATGATCGTGTAGAGGTGGAAGTTCTTCTCGTTGGGGTCCCACCCGCCGTGGTTCACCCCGCGGAACATGCCGAGCAGGTTCACCGGGTCGACGCCGCGGCACCACGCGACGCCGTGCTCGCGGTAGGTCGGGAAGGCGTAGTCCTGGGGGCGCAGCGCGCGGCCGGAGCCGACCTGGGCGGCCTCCTGCCCGAGCAGGCTCGCCCACAGGCCCAGCTCGCCCTGCCGCTGGAGCGCGGTGGCCTCGGCGTCGAAGCGCCGGATCAGCACGAGGTCGCGGTAGAACCCACGCAGCTCCTCGTCGCTCAGGGCGTCGACGACGGCGTCGTGCTCGGGGTGCGAGACCCGTTCCCCTTCGGGATTGAGCAGCTGCACCATCTCGGGGCCACCGTCCTGCACGAGGCGGACGGGGTTCTCGGGGGCGGTCGCGCGGCTGACGTGGTGGTCCACGCCGAACGCGGTCTCGAGGGGGGCGACGACGTTGTCGCTCACAGGGCACTCCTTGTCCGGGCGCCCGTGGTGACGGATGCCGCGTCGAGCCGACCGTAGGCGTCGCCGGGTGCGCGTCGTCGCGGTCGACAGGGGTTGGGCGACCGCGATGCTGGGTGTGGCTGCGGTCACTGCCGATGTCGGGACCACCGTACCGGTGGGACGTGGCCGCAGAGAACCACATGAGGTGTGGACGGCCTGCGGAGGGCAACCGCCCACGCAGCACACGGGAATTCTGAGAGGCGGGGGTCGAGGGGTGCCGGTGGGAATCGTTGCCCGCCGCAAGGAATCCCTTCACTGGGGCAATGACTCGTCGGCACACCCTCTTGGGGTGCCGCAGCACCGCCACCGCCGCGCCGACTGAGCCCTGCGCGATCAGGCCCTCAAAGGCGGCGAGCGCTCAGGCGCGGCGGGCAGCCAGGAAGGACCCGGCCACCTCGATGAGCCGGTCGTTGGCCTCACGCTCGGCGATCGTGGCGCGGGCCCCGTCGGTGCCGTACGGGCGCACCGTCAGCCCGGCATCCTGACAGGCCGCGGCGAAGGCCGCCGTGTCCTCACCCAGCCCGAACCACACGAAGTTCGCCTGCGAGTCCGAGAGCTCCCACCCCTGCTCGGCCAGCGCCGCCAGCACCCGTTCGCGTTCGGCCACGAGCTCCTTGACCCGCACCTTGAGTTCGTCGGATGCCGTGAGCGACGCCACCGCGGCGACCTGTGCCAACGAGTTCACCCCGAACGGGATCGCGGCCTGCCGCAGCGCCAGCGCCACCGGCTCGTGGGCCACGGCGTAGCCGACCCGCAGCCCGGCGAGGCCATAGGCCTTGGAGAAGGTGCGCAGGACGACGACGTTGGGCCGCGAGCGGTGGACGGCGACGGCATCCGGGGCATCGGGCGCGGTGACGAACTCGAGGTACGCCTCGTCGATCACCACGACGACGTCCCGCGGCACCCGCTCGAGGAACAGCTCGAGCTCGGCGTCGGTGACGGTGGTGCCGGTCGGGTTGTTCGGCGTGCAGACGAGCACGAGGCGGGTGCGCTCGGTGATCGCGTCGGCCATCGCCTCGAGGTCGTGCCGGTCGCCGGGGCCCAGCGGCACCTGCACCGGCACCGCCCCGGCCAAGGTCACCAGGATGGGGTACGCCTCGAAGGAGCGCCACGCGAAGACGACCTCGTCGCCGGCGTCGCAGGTCGCCGCGATGAGCTGACCGAGGACACCGACCGAACCCGGGCCGAAGGCCAGCCGATCGGGGGGAACGTCGAGGCGGGCCGCGAGCGTCGCGGTCAGCTCGGTGACGCCCATGTCGGGGTAGCGGTTCATCTCGCCCGCGGCAGCCTGCACGGCGTCGAGCACCGAGGGCAGCGGCGGGAACGGGTTCTCGTTGCTGCTGATCTTGTAGGCGGTGACTCCCGGCGGGGCGGAGGCGGGCTTGCCCGGGGTGTAGGCCGGCAGCTTGGCCAGGGCGGATCGCAGGGTCACGACGTCCTCACTCATGACAGCCACTGTAGGCCGGGTCGCCCGGCGACCACCCGCAGCGGCGAGTTGACGCCGAATCCGGCCCACACGGCATCCGGCCTGTCAGACTGCCAGCGTGAAGAACTTCCTCATTCGGGTCGGTGTCAACGGTGTCGCCCTGTGGGTTGCCGCGCTGGTCCTGCCGGGCATCAACCTCGCGGAAGGTGACGTCGGCTGGGGCCGCAAGCTCTGGACGATCTTCTTCGTGGCCGTGATCTTCGGCGTCGTCAACGCCATCATCAAGCCGATCGCCCAGTTGCTATCGCTGCCGTTCATCGTGCTGACGCTCGGGTTGTTCATCTTCATCGTCAACGCGTTCATGCTGCAGCTCACCGAGTGGGTCAGCGGGTGGCTCGACCTGTCGTTCAGCATCGACCAGTTCTTCTGGGACGCGATCTTCGGCGCCATCGTCATCACGCTCGTGTCGTGGGTGCTGAACGTCGTCCTGCCGGAGAACGACTGAACCCCCGATAGGTTGGACGCCATGCGCGTCCTCGTCTCCGGCGGTGCCGGCTACATCGGGTCCCACACGGTCGTCCAGCTCGTCGCGGCGGGCCACGACGTCGTCGTCGTCGACTCCTTCGCCAACGCCAAACCCGCGGTGGTCGGCCGCCTCGAGGCGCTGACCGGGCAACCGCTCGAGGTGCACTCGTTCGACCTCACCGACCACGACAAGACCGAGCACCTGTTCGCGAACGACCGGATCGACGCAGTCATCCACTTCGCGGGGTTCAAGGCGGTCGGCGAGAGCGTGGCCAAGCCGCTGGAGTACTACGAGAACAACCTCGGTAGCACCTTCTCGCTCGTGCGCGCCATGCGCCGGCACGGGGTGACCAAGCTGGTGTTCTCGTCGTCGGCCACGGTCTACGGCGCCGACGCCCCCGTGCCGATGGCAGAGGACCTGCCGACCTCGGCGACCAACCCCTACGGCTGGACCAAGGTCATGCAGGAGCAGATCCTGCGCGACGTCGCGTTCTCCGATCCGACGTGGCGGATCGCCCTGCTGCGCTACTTCAACCCCGTCGGGGCACACGCGTCGGGGACCATCGGCGAGGACCCCTCCGACATCCCGAACAACCTCATGCCCTACCTGGCCCAGGTGGCCGTCGGGCGCCGCGAGAAGCTGTCGGTCTTCGGCGGCGACTACCCGACCCCCGACGGCACGGGGGTGCGCGACTACATCCACGTCGAGGACCTCGCCGCGGGGCACATCGCCGCGCTCACCAGGTTGGATGCCGTGGACGACGCCGTCTCGACGTGGAACCTCGGCACCGGCCACGGGACGTCGGTGCTCGAGCTGGTCGCGGCCTTCTCGCGGGCGTGCGGTCACGACCTGCCGTACGAGATCGTTGACCGCCGGCCCGGTGACGTGGCCGCGTCGTACGCCGATGCCACCCGCGCGCAGGCCGAGCTCGGCTGGCGCGCCACCCGCACCGTGGACGACATGTGCGTCGACACCTGGCGCTGGCAGTCGCAGAACCCGCACGGCTACCCCGACGCCTGAAGCCTGACGCCTGACGCCTGACGCCTGACGCCAGCCCGGCCCGGCTGGGTGGCGACTGCCGCTGCCCGACCCGGCTGGGTGGCGACGGCGGTCGCGAGACCCGGCGGGACGGCATCCGACCGGCACTTCACCCGACAACCCCTCACCTCACCCGAGAAGCGTTGTCCCTCAAAGTGGGGCTTTATCGGGTAACCCGATAAAGCGTTCGGGTGAGGGTACCTTCGTGGGCAGGTTCACACCCCTCGAAGGTTGAACGGATGTGACGGCCCTCTCCTACACGGAGTAGTTTTTGACCTACTACGTCTTGTCGTTTGACTTGCAGGAGCCCTCATGGATGCCGTCGACGTCGCCAGGTGGCAGTTCGCCATCACGACCGTGTACCACTTCTTGTTCGTGCCGATCACGATCGGCATGTCGCTCATCGTGGCGATCTTCCACACGCAGTGGCTGCGCACGCGCAACCCCGAGTACCTGCGACTGACCAAGTTCTACGGCAAGCTCTTCATCATCAACTTCGCCCTCGGGCTGGTCACCGGCATCGTGCAGGAGTTCCAGTTCGGGATGAACTGGTCGGACTACTCCCGCTTCGTCGGTGACATCTTCGGCGCCCCGCTGGCGTTCGAGGCGCTGCTGGCCTTCTTCCTGGAGTCGACCTTCATCGGCATCTGGGTGTTCGGCTGGGGCCGCATCCCCGAGAAGTTGCACGCCGCGTGCATGTGGCTCGTGCACATCGGCACCGTGCTGTCGGCCTACTTCATCCTCGCGGCGAACTCGTTCATGCAGAACCCGGTCGGCTACCGGTTCAACCCGGAGACGGGTCGCGCCGAGATGGCCGACTTCATGGCCGTGCTCACCAACAAGGTTCAGCTCGTCACCTTCCCGCACGTGATCTTCTCGGCCTACATGGTCGGCGGCGCCGTCGTCATGGGCGTGGGCCTGTGGCTGATGCGCAAGCACGCCACCACCGACGACGAGCCGATGTACCGCAAGGCCACCCGCTTCGGCGCGATCTTCGCCCTCGTCGCCTCCCTCGGCGTCATCGTCACCGGTGACATCCAGGGCAAGATCATGACCGAGGTCCAGCCCATGAAGATGGCCGCGGCCGAAGGGCTCTACGAGACCACCACGAACGCCCCGTTCTCGGTGCTGTCCATCGGTTCGCTCGACGGCAGCGAGGCCACTCGGATCATCGAGATCCCGGGCCTGCTCTCCTTCCTCGGCACCGGCACCTGGGACGGCGAGGTCGAGGGCATCAACGAGCTGCGCGTCAGCGAGCGCGCGATGGCCGAGAAGGTCGCCGAGCAGTACGGCCCCGAGGTGGCCGCCCTGGTGCTCGTCGACGACTACACCCCGATGATCCCGCTCGCCTACTGGTCGTTCCGCTTCATGATGGGCCTGGGCTTCGCCACGATGGCCGCCGCCGCCGCGACCCTGTGGGCGATGCGCAAGAACCGGGTCCCCCACGGCTCGGTCTGGACGTGGGTCGCGATCCTCACCCCGCTCGCGCCCGTGTTCGCCAACAGCTGGGGCTGGATCTTCACCGAGGCCGGCCGTCAGCCCTGGATCGTCTACGGCCTGATGACCACCTCGACCGGGGTCTCCCCGTCGGTCAGCGCCACCGAGGTCTGGGTCTCGATGATCGCCTACACCCTCGTGTACGCCGTGCTCGCCGTCATCGAGATCAAGCTCTTCCTCACCTACGTCCGCCGCGGCGCCGACCCCTTCGAGGACCCGGCCGACCACGCGGATGCGGACGAGGACGCCCCGCTCCAGTTCGCCTACTGATCGACGTCAGGACTGAAACGCCATGGACTACGCACTCATCTGGTTCGGACTCATCGGTCTGCTGTGGGCCGGCTACCTCGTGCTCGAGGGCTTCGACTTCGGAGTCGGCGCCCTGCTGCCGGTGCTCGGCAAGGGCACCAGCGACGCGGACTCCGAGAAGCGCCGCCGCGTCATGCTCAACACCATCGGCCCCCACTGGGACGGCAACGAGGTCTGGCTGCTCACCGCCGGTGGCGCCACCTTCGCGGCCTTCCCCGAGTGGTACGCGACGATGTTCTCGGCGTTCTACCTGCCGCTGCTCATCCTGCTCGTCGCCCTCATCGTGCGGAACATGGGCTTTGAGTACCGCGGCAAGCGCGACGACGACACCTGGCGCGCGCGCTGGGACATGGCGATCATCGGCGGCTCCATCGTGGCGCCCCTGCTCGTCGGGGTCGCCCTGACCAACGTCGTGCGCGGCGTGCCGCTCGACGCCGACAGCGAGTTCGTCGGCAACCTGTTCACCCTGCTCAACCCCATGAGCCTGCTCGGTGGCCTCGTCGTGCTTGGCCTCAGCCTCACCCACGGCGCGTTCTTCCTGGCCCTGAAGACCACGGGCGACATCCGCCGTGACGCCCGGACCCTGGGCACCACGCTCGGGCTGGTCACCGCCGGCCTCGCGGTCGTGCTGCTGCTCTGGCTGGGTCTGACCCAGGGCACGCTCTGGTCGTGGATCACCACCGCCATCGTCGCGGTCTCGCTGCTCGCCGCGATCTACGCCAACGTCAAGGAGCGCGAGGGCTGGGCCTTCATCGGCACCGCCGTCACCTTCGCCAGCGCCGTCGCGACGTACTTCCTGACGCTCTACCCGAACGTCATGCCGACGACCCTGGCCGACGGCACGTCGCTCACCCTCGAGAACGCGTCGAGCAGCGAGATGACGCTGAAGATCATGACCGTGGCCGCCCTGGTCTTCACGCCGATCGTGCTGCTCTACACGGCGTGGACGTACTGGACGTTCCGCAAGCGCCTCGGCACCCAGCACATGCCGGCACCGGTCTCGGTCAAGTAACGCGACCCCACGGCATCCCATGAGGCCCTTCGACCCACGACTGCTCCGGGCGGCACCAGCAGCGCGCCGCCCGGTGGCGGTTCTGGCCGTCGTGGGGGTGCTCCAGGGGATCGCGACGATCGGGCTGGCGGTGGCGCTCACCGCGCTCGTCGTCGCGGTCGTCGAGGGGATGCCGTTGCGTGCGCCGGCGCTCTGGCTGGCGGGTTTGTTCGTGGTGCGGGCCGGGCTGTCCTGGGTCTCGGAGAAGGTGGCGGCCTGGGCCGGGGTGGAGGTCACCGCACAGCTGCGCGAGGCCCTGCTCGCCCGCTGGCTGGCCTCGCCGGCGGAGCGCCGCCCCGACCCCGACCGGGCCGTGACCCTGGCCGCACAGGGCGCCGCGAGCGTCGAGCCGTATGCCGCGCGCTTCCTGCCCGCGCTCGTGGCCGGAGCGGTGGTTCCCGCGATGGCCCTCGCCACCTTGGTGTGGGTCGACTGGATCAGCGCGCTCATCGTCGTGCTGACCCTGCCCCTGCTGCCGTTCTTCGCGGCGCTCATCGGCAAGACCACCCAGGCCGACACCGAGAAGCGCTGGGCGGCCCTGTCGTCACTGTCCGGGCACTTCCTCGACGTCGTGCGCGGCCTGCCGACCCTGGTCACCTACGGCCGGGCGCAGCGCCAGGTCGAGGTCATCGGCGAGGTCAGCCAGCAGCACCGGCGCGCCACGATGGCCACCCTGAAGCTGGCGTTCATGTCGTCGGCGGCGCTGGAACTGCTCGCCTCGATCTCGGTGGCGATCGTCGCGGTCAGCGTCGGCATCCGCCTCACCCACGGGTCGATGACCTTGCAGGCGGGGCTGCTCGCGATCCTGCTCGCCCCCGAGGCGTACTGGCCGGTGCGCCGCGTCGGTGCCGAGTTCCACGCCGCGGCCGACGGCGCCGAGGCGATCGACGGCATCCTCGCCGAGCTCGCCCCCGCCACCGCATCGCCCGAGGCGCCGCGCCCGGGCGACGAGCTGGGCGTGGTGCTCGACGGCATCCACTACACCTACCCCGGCGCCGAGGAGGCCGTGCTCGCCGGGGTCACGCTGGATGCCGGGCCGGGCCTGACCGCCATCACCGGACCTTCGGGGGTCGGCAAGTCCACCCTCCTCGAGCTCGCGGCCGGGCTGCGCACGCCCACGGCCGGTACCGTGCGCGCCGGCCGCGCCCACCTCGTCACGCAGCGACCCTTCCTGCCGGCCGGTACCCTGCGCGAGGCCCTCACGCTGGGCAACGACGCCGACGACCAGGCCCTGTGGGACGCCCTGCGCCTCGTCGGCCTCGAAGGGTTCGTCGCCGGCCTGCCGCTCGCGCTCGCGACGCCGCTCGGCGACGACGGGTTCGGCCTGTCCGCGGGTCAGCGGGCTCGCATCGCCCTGGCCCGGGCCACCCTGTCCACCGCGCCCGTGCTGCTCGTCGACGAACCCACGGCGCACCTCGACGAGGCGGCCGCCACCCTCGTGCACGACGTGCTGGCCGGCCTCGGCGAGCGGCGCACCGTCATCGCCGTGACGCACCGGCCCGAGCTCGTCGCCCGGGCCGACCGGCACGTCGTCCTGACCCGCGACGGTGCGGAGGTTCTGGCATGAGCCTTCGACCGACACGGGCCACGATCATCGGCGGGCTGCTGGGAGGTGCCGCGACGGCATCCGGAATCGCCCTGACGGCGACCTCGGGCTGGCTGATCGTGCGGGCCAGCGAGCAACCGGTGATCCTCACCCTGCTGACCGCCATCGTCGGGGTGCGGGCCTTCGGCATTGCCCGGCCAATGTTCCGGTACGTCGAACGGCTCGTATCGCACGACGCGGCGCTCGACGACCTCGCCCGAGAGCGCACCCGCGTCTACCAGGCGCTGGTGCCGTTGACGCCTGCCCGGCTCGGTCGCCGATCTCGCTCGCGCGTGCTCGCGGGGGTGGTCGACGACCTCACCGACGTCGTCGACGCGCAGGTGCGGGTGAGCGTGCCGGTGCTGTCGAGCATCGTTGCCGGGCTGGTGGCGACCCTGCTCGTGGCGTGGTTCTCCCCCGCCGTCGGGCTGGTGCTGGCCGGGCTCCTGGTGGCTGTGGCCGCAACGTGCTGGCTCGCCTGGCTGCTCGAATCCCGTTCTCGTGATGAGCTGCTCGAGGCCCGGGCCGAGGTGCTGCGGGTCAGCGACCTCGTCGCCCGGCAGGCCGGCGAGCTTCAGGCGATCGGGGCGCAGGACACGGCATCCGGCTGGTTGCGCGACGCCCACGACGCGCTGCGGCGGGCGACTCGGCAGCAGAGTCGGGGTCGGGCGTTGGTGGCGGCGACGCTGCTCGTGGCCACTGCCGTGGCGACGGTGGCCGCCGCGTTCCTCGCCGACCCGGCGGTGACCGGGGCGCCGGTTGCGGCGCTGCTCGTCGTCGTGCCGGTGGCCGTCGGGGACGCGTTGGCGCCCCTGGTGGACAGCATGCGGGCGCTGGCCCGGGCCCAGGGCAGCGCCGCCCGCCTCGAGGCCCTGCTCGACCAGGAGCTCGCGGTCAGCGACCCGGTCTCGGTCGGACCCGTCGAGGTCAGCGGCACACACGTCGAGCTCGACGGGGTCGCCGCCTCGTGGACCGGCACCGGCGACCAGCTCGCCCCCACCGACCTCGCCCTCGAACCGGGCCAGCGCGTCGCGGTCGTCGGGCCCAACGGCAGTGGCAAGAGCACCCTGCTCGCCGTGCTCGCCCGTCACCTCGACCCCAGTCGGGGGCGGCACACCGTCGACGGCGTCGACGTGCGTGACCTGCCCCTGGACGAGGTTCGGCGGCACGTCGCCGTCGTCGATGACGAGCCCCACGTCTTCGCCTCCTCCGTGGCAGCCAACCTGCGCCTCGCGGCACCCGAGGCGAGCCACGACGGCATCCGCACCGCTCTCGACCGCGCGGGGCTGGGCGCTTGGGTCGACGCCCTGCCCGAGGGCCTGGAGACCCGGCTCGGCACCGGCGGCCGAGGTGTGTCCGGCGGCGAGCGCACCCGGCTCGGGGTCGCGCGGGCCCTCCTGGCCGACCGGCCCCTCGTGCTGCTCGACGAGCCGACCGCCCACCTCGACCACGCGACCGCCACCGCGGTGCTCGACGACGTCCTCGACGCCACCGATGACCGCGCCGTGGTGCTCGTCAGCCACCGCCCGGAGTCTGCCGAACGTTTTCACCGGGTGCTCGACCTCGGCGTAGCCTCGAAGTTGGCTCAACCCTGAAGGAGTAGTCATGCCTCACTCGACCTCGGCACCCCGCCTCGGTGACCTCGAGCGTGTCGTCATGGAGCACCTCTGGGAGGCGGCCAGCAGTGGGGGCGCGGACTTCGAGGGCGCCACCGTGCGCCAGGTCCACGACCGCTTCGAGGGTGAGCGCGAGATCGCCTACACGACCGTGATGACCGTGCTCGACCGGCTCTCCAAGAAGTCGCTCGTCACCCGGGAGCGGGACGGCCGCGCCTGGCGCTACCTGCCCGCCGACACGCGTGAGGCCCTGACCGCGCAGACGATGCGGCGCACGATGACCGACATGGATCTCACCGACCGGCGAGCGGCCCTGCTGCACTTCCTCGACGGCGCGACGACCGACGAGATCGCCGACCTCAAGGCGGCTCTGGCCGAGATCGAAGGGCGAGCGGCGGATGCCGCGTCGCCGCCGACCGCTCGACGTCGCGGGCTGCGTCGCCCCTGACCCGGGGCCCCGGCCCCCGGCCCCCGGCCCCCGGCCCCCGGCGAACTTTATCGCCCGATGCCTGACGCTTCAGGTGAGCACCACGTCGAAACTGGTGCCAACATGAAGGTTCTGGTGCTGTGCAGGGGGACGTGAGCGTGACCGTGCCCCCTTGCTGCCACCATGGTCGGCGTGATCCCGCTCGCCCTCGCGACCCTGGCCTTGCTGCTGGCCTGGGTCGCGCCTGGCCTCATGGCCCGCCAGAGGCAGTTCCGGCGCGCGCCGCGAGCGTCGCTGGTGGCGTGGCAGGCTGTGACGCTCGGCGGAGTGGTGGCCGCCGTGGCGGTCCCCCTGTCTGCCCTGCCCCTGGTGCTGGACCCCGACGAGCCGATGGGGCGGCCCTGGGTCCTCGTCCCCGCGGTGCTGGCCAGCACGGCGATTCTCGCTCGCCTGCTCTACGCCGGGCACGACGTCGGCACCGAGCTGCGCCGGGTGCGGCAGGACCACCGCCAGCTCGTCGACATCATCGCCGGGCACGACGGTGAGCACACGCAGTTGCGGATCCTCGAGCACCCCACCCCGACGGCCTACTGCATCCCCGGGCGTCACTCACGGGTGGTGCTGTCGCAGGGGGTGCTCGACTCGCTGCCCCCCGCCGAGCTGTCGGCCGTGCTCGCGCACGAGCAGGCCCACCTGCGAGGCCGACACGACCTGCTGCTGGAGTTCTTCACGGTCGTGCACCACGCGGTTCCGTCGCGCCTGCGGTCGGCGGCGGCCCTGGCCGAGGTCCGGCTGCTCGTCGAGGCCCTGGCCGACCGGGCCGCCGTGCGGCGCAGCGGTGAGGTGGCGACGGCCCGGGCCCTGATGGCGCTGGCGGGAAGTCGCACCCCGGCGGGCGACACCGGCGCAACCCTGGGTGTCGGCACCACCGCGCCGGTGCGGCTGCGGCTGCTGGCCGACGGGCCGCCGCACCCGGCACTGCCCGCGGTGGCGTACCTGTATGCCGCAGGGTCGGCGACCCTTCCGGTGGCCCTGCTCGTGGCGGCCTGGCTCTAACTCGCACTTGTTGCAGGTCAGCGGGTCAGGCCCAGCTGGGTGGGGGCGGCGGAGGCGTCGCCCCTTGAGGGGTGACGTCCGGGGCAGCAGGAGCCTGAGTTGGGGGCGGTGGTGCAGCGCTGGGAGGTGCGGGTGGCGGCGGAGGCGGGCTCCCGGCATCCGACGGCGGTGGTGAAGCAGGAGCAGACCCGGCTGCTGCCGCAGCAGCCGCAGCAGCGCCGGGCGGAGGAGGAGGCCCACCGTAGGACCCCGGCGGGGGCGGCGGCGCGGCCGACAGGGTCAACGAGCCGAGCTGGCCGGACGACTCGAGGCCGCGCAGCGCGGCCAGCACCCGGTCACGGTCCTGCGCCGACGACGGCCGACCCGTCGCCTCGAGGTAGGTCAGCACCCCGAGATCTCGCAGGGCCCGGTCGCCAGCAGCCGACGCGGCACCTCCCCCGCCGAACCCTCCAGTGCCGGGTACACCACCGGGGGTGCTGATGCCGGCCTTCTTCATCTCTGCGTCGGCCTTCGCGGCCAGGTCGTTGGCCGCAGCCTTGGCTCGCTCGAAGAAACTCATGGGGGACCTCCCTGACGTGGACCTGAATCCTGATCCGAACACTAGGACCGCGGCCGGGTTCACGCATAGCGTGGGGGGTGATCTCGAGCGAGGGGCCGGGACACGACACGGAAGGTGGCAGCAGCGATGACGATTCACGGGTCCTTGTTCAACGAGTTCAAGGAGAAGCAGACCCAGGACCCCTTCGCGCTGCAGAACAAGAAGCTGCTGCGCATCGACATGCGCTACGGCGAGGTCTGGGCCCGCACCGGCTCGATGGTCGCCTACCAGGGGGACGTGCGCTTCGTGAACAAGGGCTCGGGCGGGATCGGCAAGATGCTCAAGGCCGCTGCGACGGGCGAGGGCGTGAAGATGATGCAGTGCTCGGGCAGCGGCGAGCTGTTCGTCGCCGACGAGGCCTCAGAGATCCAGATCATGTACCTCGAGAACGACGCCCTGTCGGTCAACGGGGCCAACGTGCTGGCCTTCTCCAACTCCATCCAGTGGGACATCCACCGCATCCAGGCCCGCGGCGCCACGATGACCGGCGGGCTGTACAACGTGTCCCTGCGCGGCACCGGGTACGTCGCGGTGACGACCAAGGGCGACCCGATCGCCCTCGACGTCGCGTCGTCGCCGACGTTCGCCGACGCGCAGGCCGTCGTGCTCTGGACGTCCGGGGTGTCGATGGACATCCGCGTCGACACCGGCGGCCTCGGGTCGATGATCCGCGGCGGCACCGGCGAGTTGCTCCAGATGGCTTTCGGCGGGCAGGGGTACGTGCTCGTGCAGCCCAGTGAGTCGGTGCCCCAGGGCGGCCACCAGAGCGGGGGCCAGACACCCGGCGGGATGCTCGGCCAGTTCATGCAGTGAGGTGCGCTCGTCGGTGCGCATACGGCATACGCAACAATCGGTGCCATGACCGCACAGGTGACCGGGACCGACATCCTCGACGTGGCACGCGAGCAGGTGCTCGAACGGGGCGTGCCGCTCACCCAGGAGCAGATCGAGCAGGTGCTGCGCACCGGTGACGACCAGCTCCAGGCCCTGCTGGCGCTGGCCCACGAGGTGCGCCTGAAATACCAGGGCCCGTCGGTCGAGGTCGAGGGCATCGTGTCGCTGAAGACCGGTGGCTGCCCGGAGGACTGCCACTTCTGCTCGCAGTCGGGGCAGTTCACCAGCCCGGTGCGGTCGGTCTGGCTCAACATCCCCGAGCTCGTGCGCGCCGCCAAGGCCACCGCGGCCACCGGCGCCAGCGAGTTCTGCATCGTCGCCGCCGTGCGCGGGCCCGACGACAAGCTCATGGAGCAGATGCGCGAGGGGGTGGCCGCCATCCGCGCCGCCGTCGACATCAACGTCGCCGCATCGCTCGGGATGCTGTCGCGCGAGCAGGTCGCCGACCTCGTCGACATGGGCGTGCACCGCTACAACCACAACCTCGAGGCCGGCCGTTCGTACTTCCCCCAGGTGGTGACGACGCACTCGTTCGATGAACGCTGGGACACCTGCCTCATGGTCAAGGAGTCCGGCATGGAGCTGTGCTGCGGCGGGCTCGTCGGCATGGGCGAGACCCTCGAGCAGCGGGCCGAGCTCGCCGCGCAGCTCAGCGAGCTCGAGCCGCACGAGGTGCCGCTGAACTTCCTCAACCCGCGGCCGGGCACGCCCTTCGGCGACCTCGAACCGATGGAGACCGGCGACGCCCTGCGCACCATCGCCGCGTTCCGACTCGCCCTGCCGCGCACGATCCTGCGCTACGCCGGCGGCCGCGAGCTGACCCTGGGCGACCTCGGCACCCGTGAGGGGCTGCTCGGCGGCATCAACGCCGTCATCGTCGGCAACTACCTCACCACCCTCGGCCGCGACCCGCGCGAGGACCTCGCGCTGCTCGACGAGCTCGAGATGCCGATCAAGGCCCTCAACGACACGTTCTGATCCTCGGGTCGGGCGTGGGGTGGTCTTCGTGACGAACGGGTCGGATGCCGTGGGGCCGGTGTCGCGCGCTGCTCACCCGGGTGCGTGGTGCGGTCAGTGCGGTGAGCCGACGGCCGACGGCATCCACGAGCGGTGTGACCGGCGGGCCGAGCTCGAGCCGCCGCGGTTCTGCGCGCACTGCCGGCGCCGGATGAAGGTGCAGGTGACGCCGGGCGCGTGGACGGCGACGTGCGTGCAGCACGGCACCGTCGAGCAGCCCACCTGGTCGGCCTGACCTCAGGCGCGGCTGCACGGAATAGGCGTAGATAGTTGTTGGTTCAATCACCCATGAGCCTTCACGTCCTCGTTCTCGTCGGCAGCCTGCGCGCCGGCTCCACCAACGCCCAGCTCGCCGATGCCGCCATCGCGCACCTGCCGGCCGGGGTCGACGGCACGGTCTTCGCCCGACTGGCCGAGCTCCCGCACTACAGCGAGGACCTCGACCACGACGACTCCCTCCCCGAGGTCGCCCGCGACCTGCGCGAGGTCGTCGCCGACGCGGATGCCGTGCTCCTGGTCTCGCCCGAGTACAACGGCTCGCTGCCCGGCGTGCTCAAGAACGCCGTCGACTGGGTCTCCCGCCCGCGCGGTGCTGCCGCGATCGCCGGCAAGCCCGCCGCCGTCATCGGCGCCAGCGGCTCTCCGCGCGGCGCCCAGTGGGCCCGCGACGACGGCGTCAAGGTGCTCAAGGTCGCTGGCGCAGCCCCGCTCGAGGACACCGTCGGGGTGGGCTCGGCGTTCCAGGCGTTCCACGACGGCCGCCTCCTCGACTCCGAGCTCGACGGCGCCCTGCGCACCCTCGTCACGGACCTCGTGGATGCCGCGCAGCGCACCTCGGATTCGGACCGCCCCGCCGCCTGAGCTCTGTCCCTGGCGTCCGGCACCTTGGCCGCTCCAGCCGCAGGGGTGCCGGACGTGGGCGACGAGGCCCGACGTGGCAGCGGCACAATGGGCGGCGATGACTGCCTCCCCCGCCCTGCCCCCGCACGGCCCTGACCCGGGCTCCGTCGAGGAGCTGCTGGCGTTCGACCGCGACCACGTCTGGCACCCGTACTCCTCCGCGCTGACCCCGCAGGATCCGTACCTCGTGGAGTCCGCGAACGGCATCCGGCTGCGGTTGCGCGACCGCGCAGGTGAGCCGCGCGAGGTCATCGACGCGATGTCGTCGTGGTGGTGCGCGATCCACGGGTACGCCGTGCCCGAGCTCGACGCCGCAGCGCACGCCCAGCTCGGTGCCATGTCGCACGTGATGTTCGGGGGGCTCACCCACGAGCCGGCGATCGGGCTGGCGAGGCGCCTCGTCGACCTCGCCCCGGAAGGTCTGGAGCACGTGTTCCTCGCCGACTCGGGGTCGGTGTCGGTCGAGGTCGCGATGAAGATGGCGCTGCAGTGGCACCTGGCCGCCGGTCGGCGACGCACCCGGTTCTTCACGGTCCGCGGCGGCTACCACGGCGACACGTTCTCGCCGATGTCGGTCACCGACCCCGTGGGAGGCATGCACAGCCTGTTCCGCGGGGTGCTGCCCGAGCACGTCTTCGCACCTCGCCCGCCCGGCGGCATCGATCGGATGCCGGACGACCCCGAGTTCCTCGCGTGGGAGCGCGAGACGCGCGCACTGTTCGGTGAGCACGCGGCATCCGTGGCGGCGGTGATCGTCGAACCCGTGCTGCAGGGGGCGGGCGGGATGCACGTCTACAGCCCGCACGCCCTCGCGGTGCTGCACGACCTGGCGCGAGAGCACGGGGCGCTGGTCATCCACGACGAGATCGCGACCGGGTTCCACCGGACCGGGCCGCTGTGGGCCGGGGCCGGCCGGCGCCGGAGTGACCTATTGGTCGATTCGGCACCGGACATCCTCTGCGTCGGCAAGGCACTGACCGGCGGCTACCTGTCTCTCGCCGCAGTGCTGTGCACCTCCGCCGTCGCCCGGGGCGTCAGCGCCGGTGAGGCCGGTGGGCTCATGCACGGCCCGACCTTCATGGGCAACCCGCTGGCCTGCGCCATCGCCTCGGCCAACCTCGACCTGCTGGCCTCGCGTGACACGGCCGGAGAAGTGACCCGGATCGAGGGTGGGCTGACAGCGGGACTGGAGCGAGCCGCATCCCTGACGAGCGTCGCGGACGTGCGCGTGCTGGGAGCCGTCGGTGTCATCCAGCTGCGCGAACCCGTGCGCGCCGCCGAGGTGACGGCGGCCGCCCTCGACCGCGGGGTGTGGGTGCGGCCGTTCCGCGACCTCGTCTACACGATGCCGCCCTACGTGACCGCGGACGACGAACTCGCCACCCTCACGGCCGGGCTCGTCGATGCCGTCGAGGACGTCCACGGCTGAGCCACGCCACCCCTCGACGCCACGGGGTCAGCGCCTCAGCCGGCCGCGCTGAACAGCGCCCGGCACGTCCCAGTCAGGGCGAGGCCAGGGCGCGCAGCCGCCCACCGCGTCCTCGCCGTGCGTCGATCGGGCTCTGAGGGTCAGCCGCCAGAGGCCTTCGACCTGACGACCTCAACGGCCTCGTCGGCCGGGATGCCGAGCACCCGCGCGCGGTCGAGGTAGGCCTCGGCCGCCTCCTCGAGCGCTCGCTGCGGGGTCGCGGCCCTGGGAGGGGTCGGCGCGACCCGGGTGCCGCCACCTCGGCGCGACAGGACGTACCCACCGTGCTCGAGCTCGCGGTACGTGCGGGCCACGGTGCCCGGGGCAAGGCCGAGGTCGGCCGCCAGCTGACGCACCGGCGGCATCCGGTCCCCTGTCATCAGCACGCCCGAACCGATGAGATCGGCGAGTTGTCGGCGCAGCTGCTCGTAGGGCGGGGTCGGGTCGAGCACGTCGACCGTGACGGTGGACAGGCTCATCGAACCGGCGCACCCACCGGCGCGGCATCCCCCGACAGGGGTCGGGGCAGGTCGTCGACGCGGATCGACGGAGTGAGTGCGAGCCAGGCGAGCATGCTGAGGGCACCCCCCGTGGCAAGCGGGGCGATGACCCACGCGGCCCAGACGACGACGGATTCCCCGACGCCGAGCGGGCACGTGCCACCGGACAGTGCCGAGGCGATGAAGAGGGCCACCGGGCCCAGCGTTCCGAGCACCGTCACCGTGGCGGCGGTGAGCACGTTGCCCACCGACCAACGGCGCAACATGGTGTCAAGGTCGTGGCTGTCGACGCCCGGCCTCGGCCGGGAGACGATGACGCGTAGCGCTACGGCGACGAGCGCAGCCAGCACGAGAAGAGCGGCAGCGAGTGGGACCGTGTAGAACGACCCGGGCCACGGGCCACGCCCCGAACCCATGAGCACGGGGCCCAGGTCAGGGTCGAGTACGGTGCAGGTCTGGGTGAAGCTTCGGCCTTGTCGGCCCATGTCGTCGGCCGACCCCCACGCGGCACCGATCCCGAGGGCCGCGACGAGCAGGAGCGAGGCCACGGCAAGCACCCCAGCCAGCGCCTTGGGAAGGACCGCCTTCACGGTGCGGGTCTCGACCGTGGCAGTGCGGCGGATGCCGACCGCGGGCCGGGCCGTTAGCTCGCCGGCGATGGTCCCGATGAGGACCCCCGCACCCAGGGCCGCTGGAGCGAGCGCCGAGACGCGGCCCAAGGCGTCCAGCCGCTGGCCGGCTTCCAGCAACGCCAGTGCCGCCACAGCGCCGATGAGGAGCCCGACCATCCGCCACCGCCGGGTGTGCCGGGCGATCTCGACCACGTCACCGTGTTCGGTGGGTGCCACCGTGACCACGACACGGTTGCGCAGAGCGACCAGGAGGCCGATCGCAACACACGGCAGGGCGATGACTATTGCTCGCATGACCACTCCTTGTATCGATTACTTGCTACAAATGGCAGCATCGCGGTCGTGAGCACCTTGTGTCAAGCCCTTGACACAAGCAGTCTTTGCCGGTCCCGCCGCCCGTTCCCAACGCCCTACAGGCACGGGCGTGCGAGGATCGGGCAGGTGAACAGCCCTCTCGACTGGATCCGCGCCGCGGCCGCCTCCCGTGACGCCGCGGGCCTGACCCGACGCCTGGTGACGACGAAGACCGGCGACGGCCTCGACCTCGCGGGCAACGACTACCTCGGGTTGCGCACCCACCCGGCGGTCATCGCGGGGGCCGTCGCCGCGGCCGAGACCTACGGCGGCGGGGCGGGTGCGTCACGCCTGGTCAGCGGCACCCTGCCCATCCACGACGAGCTCGAGGCGGCCCTGACCGCGCTCACCGGCGCCCCCTCAGCCCTGGTGCTGTCCACCGGCTACGCGGCGAACCTCGCGGCCCTGACCACCCTCGCCGATGCCGGCACGCTCATCGTCAGCGACGAGCACACCCACGCGAGCCTCATCGACGGCTGCCGCCTGTCGCGCGCCGCAGTCACGGTCTCGCGCCACAACGACCTCGACCACGTCGCCGACCTGCTCTCGCGCCGGGACGCCCCGCGCGCCGTCGTCGTCGCCGAGTCGATCTACTCGGTGCTCGGCGACGCCGCCCCCGTCGAGGACCTCATCGCCCTCACGGACGAGGTCGGGGCCCTCCTGATCATCGACGAGGCGCACGCGCTGGGGGTCGTCGGGCCCCGCGGTGGCGGGCTCGTCGCGGCGGCCGGCCAGGCCGGGGCCGAGCACGTCGTCGTCACCGGGACCCTGTCGAAGGCCTTCGGATCCCAGGGCGGAGCTGTGCTGTCCTCCCCGGACATCCGCGAGCACCTGGTCAACACGGCGCGACCGTTCATCTACGACACCGGCCTCGCCCCGGCAGCGGCCGGCGCAGCACTGGCCGCCCTGGGCGTGCTCGCCGACCACCCCGAGCTCCTCGACCGCCTCGGCGCCACCGCCGCCCGCCTCGCCGAGGCCTGCGGGGTCCCGACGCCGGCAGGCGCCGTCATGTCGGTGCGGATGCCGGGCCCTCACGAAGCGGTGGATGCCGTCGAGCTGGCGCGCGCGCACGGCATCCGGATCGGGTGCTTCCGGCCCCCGTCGACCCCCGACGGCTCCTCGCGGCTGCGGCTCACCGCGCATGCCGACCTCGATGACGCGGACCTCGAACGGGCCTGCGCCGTGCTCGAGACCCTGGTGCCCGACCATGGCTGACCCGCGCTCGCTGACCTCGGTGGTCTTCGTCACCGGCACCGGAACCGAGGTCGGCAAGACCGTCGCGACGGCCGCGCTGGCCGCCGTCGTGCACGAGCGCGGCAGCAGCGTCGCCGTGGTCAAGCCTGCGCAGACCGGTCTGGAGCCGGGTGAGCCCGGGGACGTCGACGAGGTGCGCCGCCTCGCCGGCGACGACATCGCGGCGCACGAGCTCGTGCGGCTGCGCGACCCGCTCTCACCCGAGGCCGCCGCGCGCCGGGCCGGGGTGACCCTTCCCCCGGTGGCCGTCCACGCCAAGCGGATCGGCGAGATCGCGGCCGAGTCGGAGGTCGTGTTCGTCGAGGGTGCCGGGGGTCTGCTCGTGCGGCTCGACAGCCGCGGCGGCACCCTGGCCGACCTCGCAGCAGGGCTGCGCTACAAGGGAATCGGCGCCGGGGTGGTGCTCGTGGCCAGTGCCGGGCTCGGCACGCTCAACACGGCCGCGCTGACCGCCGAGGCGCTGGCGGCGCGCTCGCTGCCCCTGCTGGGGGTCGTCATCGGCTCGTGGCCGACCGAGCCCGGGCTGGCCGAGGAGAGCAACCTGATCGACCTTCCGCGCGTCACCGGGGCGCCGCTGTGGGGGGCGATCCCGGAAGGTGCCGGGGCCCTCACGGGTGAGCAGTTCCGCGCCGGTGTGCCCGACTGGTTCGACCTCCACTGACCACCCTCTCTCTCCTCCGCGACTCAGTTCTCGACTTCGTGCGACTTCGGTGCGGCACAACGCCGTTTGGGCCCGCTGAACCGCACGCACGTCGCACGAAGTCGGTTGAGAGGATGGGACCATGAGCGAAGCATCCGAGCCGTATCGCGTGTGTGTCGTGTGCTGGGGCAACATCTGCCGTTCCCCCATGGGGGAGTTCCTCCTGCGCGAGGCCTTCGCGGATGCCGGGTTGGCCGACCGCGTCGTCGTCGACTCCGCGGGGACCTCGGCCGAGGAGCTCGGCAACGGGATGCACCCGCGCACCGCCGCCGTCATGCGCCGCAACGGCCACCCCGACACCGGCTGGAGCAGCCACCGCGCCCGCCGCTTCGACACCTCGTGGTTCGACCGCTACGACCTCGTGCTGCCCGTCGACCACATCCACGTCGACCGCCTCGAGCACCTGGCCCGCGGAGCCAGCACCGGCAGCGGCTCACCGCGTGCCACCGTGCGCCTGTTCCGCTCCTTCGACCCGGATGCCGTCGCGTCGGGTGACGTGGGCATGGAGGACCCCTGGTACGGCACCGACCCGGCGTACGACCAGACCTACGCCGAGATCACGGCCGCCATCCCGGGCATCGTCGAGCACGTGCGCGCCGCTCTGGGAGACTGAGCGCATGAGCAGCCTCGCCGCCTCGACCTCGCTCGCCGACGCCCAGCCCCCGATCGCGCTCGGCGCGCTCGACGGGCGCTACCGCGGGGCGGTGGCCCCCCTCGTCGACCACCTCAGTGAGCCGGCCCTGAACCGGGCCCGCGTGCACGTCGAGGTCGAGTGGCTGATCCACCTCACCGAGCGTGAGGTGGTTCCCGGCGTGCGGCGACTCACGGCGTCCGAGATCGAGAGCCTGCGGGAGATGGTGCGCTCGTTCGGCGCGGCGGAGATCGACGAGATGGCCGCCACCGAGCGGGTGACGCAGCACGACGTGAAGGCCGTCGAGTACTTCGTGAAGAAGCGGCTCACGCAGATCGCGCCCGACGACGCCGACCGCGGCCTGGCCGAGCTCATCCACTTCGCGTGCACGAGCGAGGACGTCAACAACCTGTCGTACGCCGTGATGGTCAAGGGGGCCGTGACCGAGGTCTGGCTGCCGCGGGCGACCGCCCTCGTCGAGGCGATCGCGACGATGGCCTCCGACCTGCGCGACGTGCCGCTGCTCGCCCACACCCACGGGCAGCCCGCGACGCCGACGACCATGGGCAAGGAACTCGCCGTGCTCGCGTGGCGCCTCCAGCGCCAGCTCGCCCGCATCGAGGACGCCGAGTTCCTCGGCAAGCTCAACGGCGCCACGGGCACCTACGGGGCGCACGTCGCGGCGGTGCCGGGCGCCGACTGGCAGTCGGTGAGCCGCGAGTTCGTCGAGCACCTCGGGCTCACGTGGAACCCGCTCACGACGCAGATCGAGAGCCACGACTGGCAGAGCGAGCTCTACGCCGACATCGCCCGGTTCAACCGCGTGCTGCACAACCTGTGCACCGACGTGTGGACCTACATCTCGATGGGCTACTTCGCCCAGGTACGCGGCCAGGGCACGGTCGGCTCGTCGACGATGCCGCACAAGGTCAACCCGATTCGCTTCGAGAATGCCGAGGCCAACCTCGAGGTGAGCAACGCCCTCTTCGACGTGCTCGGCGCGACCCTCGTGCAGAGCCGCCTCCAGCGCGATCTCACCGACTCCTCGATGCAGCGCAACATCGGCACCGCCTTCGGGCACAGTCTGCTCGCCATCGACAACGCCACTCGTGGGCTCGCGGGGTTGGATGCCGTTCCCGCCGCCATGGCCGCCGACCTCGACGCGAACTGGGAGGTTCTCGGCGAGCCGATCCAGTCGGCGATGCGGGCCCTCGGGGCGCAGGGAGTGCCGGGGATGGAGGAGCCGTACGAGCGGCTCAAGGAGCTGACCCGCGGGCGGCGCATCGGGCAGGCCGAACTCGTCGAGTTCGTGCGTGGGCTGGGGCTGCCCGCCGAGGTCGAGGAGCGCCTCGCGGCGATGACGCCGGCGACCTACGTGGGGCTGGCACCCGAGCTCGTCGACCACCTGCGGTGAGTCAGGGCGTGGGTCCCGGGGCGCGCCCCGGGCCGCACGGCCCTCAGGTGCAGACGCCCCTGGGTCGCCGAGGCCACCGACGACCCCGCGGCCGGGCTCCTCGGGTCGGTCGCGCTCAAGGAGGTGACCCCCACCCACCTGGAGCTGAAGACCACGCGTGTCACGGCATCCCGCCGGGGTCGTGGGTTGGGTCGGTGCTCGCTCGACCACGCCCTGAACGAGGCGCGCGCGGCCGGAGCGCTGGCTGCGCGACCGTGCCCCGGCGGTCAGCCGTGACCAACCGTGGTGGCCAAGATCCGCGACGGGTGCTCACGGCCGTGGAGTCCGTGGCTCCGGGGGCGTCCGGTGACGGAACGTCTCGTCTTACCCCTCCGACTCTCAGGAATACCCCCTAGGGGTATCATGTTGGGGTGGACATGACGGAGCACCCCACCACCGTCGCCCCCGGCTACGCGGGGCACAAGGACGACCATCTCAAGAGGCTGCGCCGCATCGAGGGGCAGGTGCGCGGGATCGCGCGGATGGTGGAGTCCGACGCGTACTGCATCGACGTCCTGACCCAGGTGAGCGCCGTGACGCGAGCCCTCCAGGCGGTCAGCCTCGGACTGCTCGAGGAGCACATCGAGCACTGCGTCGTCGACGCCGCTCGTGAGTCCGACGAGGCCGCCGCCGTCAAGGTCGCCGAGGCCACCGCCGCGATCGCCCGGCTGGTGAGGAGCTGACATGACCCAGACCACCGACCGCCCGCAGCACGACCACGACGAGGTGCGCGAGGTCGACCTCGCCATCACCGGCATGACCTGCGCGTCGTGCTCGGCCCGCATCGAGAAGAAGCTCGGCAAGCTCGACGGCGTGGAAGCCGTGGTGAACCTCGCGACCGAGAAGGCCACCGTGCGCTATGCCGGGGCGGTCACCGTCGAGGACCTGTTGCGCACCGTGCGCGCCACCGGCTACGGCGCCGAGGTCGTGCGCGGCGGACCGCAGCCGGAAGCCGCCGGGTCGACCCGTACCCCGAGTGACCTATTGGTCGGTACAGGTACGCCCGGCGGCGGATCGGCCCGTACCCCGAGTGACCTATTGGTCGATTCGGGGACGCACGAGATCCACCTCGACCACGCCGTCGCCGCTGAGGACGCCCTCAAGCGGCGGGCCCTCGTCGCGGCGGTGCTCACGGTTCCGGTGGTCATCCTGGCGATGGTCCCCGGCATCCACCTCGACTCCAGCCCGTGGGTGCAGCTCGCCCTCGCGACCCCCGTGGTGCTCTGGGCCGGCTGGCCCTTCCACCGCGCCGCCGCCCTCAACGCGCGCCACGGCGCCTCGACGATGGACACCCTCGTGTCGATCGGCGTGCTCACCGCGTACCTCTGGTCGGCGGTCGTCGTGCTCACCGGGCGCGCCAGCAGCATGTCGGGCATGTCCGACATGGGCTCGGCGAACGGCGTGGATGCCGCTGGCACCACCCACCTGTGGTTCGAGACCGCCACCGTGGTCACCACCTTCCTGCTCATCGGACGCTGGATGGAGGCCCGCGCCACGGACCGCACCCGCGACGCGCTGCGGGGCCTGATGTCGCTCGGCGCCAAGGACGTCGCCGTCGAGCGGGTCGACCCCACCACCAGGGCCACCACGGAGGTTCGGATCCCTGTCGACCAGCTCGGCGTGGGCGACCGCTTCGTCGTTCGACCGGGCGAGAAGGTCGCGACCGACGGCCGGGTCGTCGAGGGCTCCAGTGCCGTCGACGCCTCCCTCGTCACCGGCGAGTCACTGCCGGTCGACGTCGCCACGGGCGACGACCTCGTCGGCGGCAGCATCAACACCACCGGTCGGCTCGTCGTCGAGGCCACCCGGGTCGGGGCCGACACGACCCTGGCCGGCATCGCCCGGCTCGTGGAGCGGGCGCAGACGACCAAGGCGCCCATCCAACGCCTGGCCGACCGGGTCTCGGCGATCTTCGTGCCGATCGTGCTCGTGCTGGCCGCGCTGACGTTCCTCGGGTGGTGGATCGGCACCGGGGACCCCGCACGCGCCCTCGAGATCGCGATCGCCGTGCTCGTCATCGCCTGCCCCTGCGCCCTGGGGTTGGCCACGCCGACCGCGCTCCTCGTCGGCACCGGGCGGGGCGCCCGCCTCGGCATCCTCATCAAGGGCGCCGACGTCCTCGAGGACACGCGCCGCATCGACACCGTCGTGCTCGACAAGACCGGCACGGTCACCAGCGGCGAGATGACCCTCGTCGACGTCGCCACCGCCGGGCGCCTGCCCAAGGACCAGGCCCTGCGAGCCGCAGCCGCCGTCGAGACGGGCAGCGAGCACCCCGTGGCCCGAGCCATCGTGGCCGCGGCGACGAGCCGGGCGATCGAGGCGCCCCGAGCCACCGACTTCGCGTCGCTCCCCGGCGCCGGCGCGCGGGCGGCCATCAAGGGCACCGAGGTCACCGTCGGACGCGCCGACCTCTTCGACGACGTGCCGCAGGAACTCGCACGTCCCACCGTCGACGGCACGACGGTCTGGGTCGGCTGGGGCGGGCGTGCCCACGCATCGCTCACGGTGGCCGACACGGTGCGCCGCAGCTCGCAGCGGGCCGTGCGCGATCTCGCCGAACTCGGGCTGCCGGCGTACCTGTTGACCGGTGACCACGACCAGGCCGCGCTGACCGTGGCCCGTGACGTCGGCATCCCGGTCGGGCGGGTCATCGCCGACGTCCGCCCCGAGGACAAGCACGCGATGATCGCCGACCTGCAGAAGCGGGGCAAGGTCGTCGCGATGGTCGGCGACGGGGTCAACGATGCCGCGGCGCTGGCCCAGGCCGACCTCGGGATCGCCATGGGAACGGGCACCGACGTCGCCGCGGACTCGGCCGACATCGTGCTGCTGCGCTCCGAGCTGCCCGCCGTCGTCGACGCGATCGAGCTGTCCCGGGCGACGTTGCGCACGATCAAGCAGAACCTCGGGTGGGCCTTCGGCTACAACATCGCGGCGATCCCGCTGGCAATGGCCGGGCTGCTCAACCCGATGATCGCCGGGGCCGCGATGGCGGCATCCAGCGTGCTCGTCGTGAGCAACAGCCTGCGCCTGCGCCGCTGGTCACGCGAGGGCTGAGCGTCAGATGGTGACGTCGCCGTTCGGGGTGTCGAACGTGACGGCCATGAGGCCGGGCGTGCCGTGCGGGGAGACGAACTTGAAGTCGATGACCGTCGACGTCGAGTCGGCGGGCAGGCCGAGCCACTCGCGCACCCGGTCGGGGTCGCCGGCGATCTGGAGCGACTCGATGGTCACCTCGGTGGCGGCGTCACCCGAGGGGTGCGGCACCCCCTGCGCCCACTCGATGAAGTAGGGCAGCTGTGGGTCGGACTGCAGGCCCTTGATGCCCAGCTGGCGCCAGCGCAGCTCGACCCCGTCGGGGCGGTGGCGGTTGCCGTCGACGGCCTCGCGGCCGAGGCGGGACTCCTGCTCGGTGATGTCGTCGACCTGCACGACCCAGCCGAGCCAGCCACCGCCGGCCTCGGAACGCGCACGCACGGCCTGACCGAAGGGGGCCTTGTCGCTGGCCGGGTGGTCGAGCACCTCGACGACCTCGACGTACCGCTCGTGGGCGAGCGGAAGGATGATGTTGCGTGTCCCGAAGCGCGGGTGGACCCCCCCGTCGACCGGGGTCACCCCGATCTGCTCCGCGAGACGCTGCGCCGTGGCCTTGAGGCCGTCGCGCTCGGCGGCATAGACGACGTGGTCAACTCGCATGCCGTTCATCGTCGCACACGCAAAGGGGTGCTCTTGACACAGGCCGGGCTCACGCCGACGCCGTGACAGGAGCGTGACCATCCGGCGGTCACACCGACCACGCCCGCCTCAGGAGGAACGCTGGCGCACCGCTTCGTAGATGACGACGGCAGCCGCCGTGGCCGCGTTGAGGGAGTTGACCCGCCCCACCATGGGGATGCGCACCCGCGCGTCCGCGGCCGTCAGCGCCGCGACGGTCAGGCCCTGCTTCTCGGTGCCGACCGCGATCGCGACGCCGCCGCGGTAGTCGACATCGGTGTGCGTGGTGTCGGTGTCGGGGGTGGTCGCGACGAGTCGGATGCCGTGGCGCCGCAACCACGCCACGACCTCCTCGGTGGTCGCAGAGGCCACGGGGACGGAGAAGACCGTGCCCTTGCTGGCCCGCACGACGTTGGGGTTGCCCCAGTCGGTGACGGGGTCGGCGGCGACGACGGCGGCGACGCCGGCGGCATCCGCGGTGCGCAGCACGGCCCCGAGGTTCCCCGGCTTCTCCAGGCCCTCGCACACGAGCACGAGCGGGTCGGGCGGCAGGTCGAGGTCACCGAGCGCCACCCCGGCCACGGGGACGACGGCGAGGAACCCGTCCGGTCCCTCGCGGTAGGCGACCTTCTCGAACGCGCCCCGGCTGAGCCGGATCGTCGACGCCCCGAGGTCCCGGGCCCGCTGCACGATCTCACCCTGGGCGGCAGGGTCGAGCATGAGCTCGGGGCAGTGCAGCACGGTCCGGGGCGCCACACCGGCGTCGAGCGCCAGGGTCAGCTCCTCGTACCCGTCGACGACGGTCAGACCCTCGTCCTCGCGCACCCGGCGGCGGCGCAGAGCCAGCACGGCCTTGAGTCGGGGGTTGGACGCTGAGGTCACGTGCAGCTCGGCCATGGCGGCCCCAGCATCCCACGAGGATGCCGCGTGGCGAGCAGTTCGTCTGTCTCTCGGAGGTCGTTGGGGCACCTGATCGGGGTAGACATGGCCGGTGAATGACACCCTGACTGCCCCTGCGCCACCGACGAGGGCACAACGGCTGGTGCGCGCACTGACGTACGCCCTTCCCGCCGCAGCCGTGCTCTTCGGGGTGGGGCTGCTCGTGCGCAGCGAGTGGGACCCGCTCATCCGGCTCGACGACGCCCTCATCGAGCGTGCCACCGCGTACACGCGCCCGCGCGAGGGGTTGACCGACTTCCTCGTGCGCTGGCAGGAGCTGACCCAGCCGTTCAAGCTCTACCTGGCCGGCACCGCCCTGTGCCTGTGGGCCTGGCTGGCCAAGGGCCTGCGCACCCGGGCCGCGTGGGCCTTCATCACGATGATGCTCGCGTGGATGGTGGGGCTCGGCGCCAAGTACCTGTTCCAGCGGGCTCGCCCGGTGCTCGAGGACCCGGTGTCGACCAGCCCCGGCTACTCCTTCCCCTCCGGCCACGCCCTGAACTCGGCCGCATGGGCGACGATCGTCGTGCTCCTCCTCTGGCCGCTGCTCCGGTCGAGGGCGTCACGAGTCGTCGCCGTCGCGGCGGCGGTCGCGATGGTGACGGTCACGGCATCCGACCGCGTCCTGCTCGGGGTGCACTTCCCCTCCGACGTGACCGTCGGCGTCATCACCGGGGTCGGCCTGGTGCTGGCCTCCTACGCTGGCTACCGACGACAGGAGGGTCAGTGATGGGGTTCCTCACTCGGTGGGACGACGACCAGAGCCGGCCGACGGTCAAGGCCGCGCTGCGTGACCTCGGGGTGCGGGCCGTGCTTCCAGCGACCGCCCTGCTCGCGGTCATCATCGGGTTCGGCTACCTGCTCAAGGGCCCGCTGTTCGAGCTCTCGGAGGACGAGAAGCAGATCAACCGCGAGTTCCAGGACGCACGCGACGGGCTCTGGAATTCGATCACCCACCTGATGTCCTCGATCGGCAACACCGAGTACGTCATCGGCGTGTGCCTCATCGTCGTCGGCCTGGTCTGGTGGCGCACGAAGCAGTGGTGGTACGCCGTGGTGCCCGGCATCGCGATCAGCCTCCAGGCCACCGTGTTCGTCATCGCCACCCACGTCGTCGGCCGCGCCCGGCCGACCGTGGAGCGACTCGACCCGACTCCTCCGACGTCGAGCTTCCCGAGCGGGCACGTCGGTGCCTCGACGGCGCTGTACGTGGCCCTGGGACTGATGGCGACGCGGATCGACAACCCGCTCGTGCGCCGGCTGGCGGTCACGTGGTGCGTCCTCGCCCCGGCGTTCGTCGCGTACGCGCGGCTCTACCGGGGCGCGCACCACGTGACCGACATCGTGTTCGGCATCATCAACGGGGTGGTGTGCGCGGTGTTGGCCTGGCTCTACCTCCGGCGCAGGGCCGCGGTCACAACCGACCGATGACGTAGACGATGCCGGAGGCGCGCGGCAGGCCCTTGGAACGCAGGAGTTCAGATCGCTCGCGGCAATTACTGCGTGCGATCTGAGCTCCTGCGTTTCGCTCAGAGGCGGGCGTACCGGGCGCGGGCGAAGGAGTAGACGCCGTACGACGCGATGCCCGCGGCCACCATCGTCAGCAGGTACGGCCCGAAGGCGAGGTCGCGGATCGTCGTCAGGGCCCCGTCGAGCCCGGCCGCCTCCTCGGAGTCGGCGTGCCAGGCCGCGAGCAGGAACAGCAGTCCGACGACGAAGAGCGCACACCCCTTGGCGACGTACCCGAGTCGTCCGGCCGTCACGGCCCAGTCGCCGGGGTGTTCCTGGAGGTCCTCGAGGAACTTCTTGGACCACCCCTTGTAGACGTGGTACCCGGCGACCCCGAGCACGACGAGACCCACGAGACCCACGATGTAGCGGCCACCCGGCATCCCCATGACCTGAGCGGTGACGTCGTCGGTCTTCGCCTCGTCGGAGTTCGACGCACCGCGCGCGATCGCGAAGGAGGACCAGGCGAAGCTCGTGTACATCACGGCCTTGGCGGCCGACTTGATGCGGTCGCTCGTCTCGCCGCCCACGATCGCTGCGGCCGCCAGCGCCACGGCGAGCATGAGGAAGCCGAGGACCGCGAAGCCGAGCATCAGCGGGCCACCACCGCTGCTCGCGACGGCCTTCAGGGCTCCGGAGGTGTCGGCGTCCCCCGAGCCGCCACCGATGCCCCACGCGAGCTTGAGGGCGATCCAGCCGATGATGAAGTGGATGACGCCGGACATCGCGTACCCGATGCGCGCGCCCTTCTCGACGACGGGGTGGTCGCCGGCCCTGCGGGCGGCGCTGCTGACGTCGGTGCTGTCCATTGCTTCACTTTTCCACCACCGCGGATGCCGTGGCGCGCTACGTGCGCGCGAGTTCGGCTCGCGCTCGTGGCGGCGCCAGAGCAGTGAGGTCAGAGCAGTGAGGTCAGCACGTCGACGAGACCGTCGTCGTCGACGTCCCCGGTCACCTCGTCGGCGGCCGCCTTGACCTCGTCCGGGGCGTTGCCCATGGCCACGCCGCGGGCCGCCCAGCGCAGCATCTCGACGTCGTTGCGCTGGTCGCCGACCGCGACGGTGTGCTGCGGCTCGATGGCCAGCCAGCGCCGGATGACCTCGAGCGCGGCCCCCTTGGAGACCCCCTCCGGGGTGATGTCGAGCCACGCGCTCCAGCCGACGGCGTACTCGACCCCGTGCAGGCCGATGCGTGCGGTGCGCTCGATGAACTCCTCGCTGGTCGCACTGGGGTCGCGCAGCGTCACGCGGGTGACCGGGGTCGACATCAGCTCGTCGAAGGACACGACCTCGGGGATGCCGTCCAGCTCACCGTCCGGGAACGGCGCGCTCACCTTGAAGCCCACGCCGAGCTCCTCGACCGCGACCAGCGCCGAGGGGAAGTGTTCGCGCAGCGCGGTCAGGGCCGGCGCCGGGTCGAAGGTGACCGACTCGACGATCTCGTACCCGGCATCCGACGTCGGGTCCAACCGCAGGGTGATCGCGCCGTTGGCGCACACCGCATACCCGGTGGTCAGGCCGAGTCGGTCGAGGATCGGCAGGGTGCCGATGATCCCCCGCCCGGTGGCGATGGTGACGTGGTGGCCGGCATCCGCGACGGCGGTCACGGCATCGCGGACCGCGGGCGACAGGGCCCCCTCGTGGTTCACGGTGGTGCCGTCGATGTCGAGGGCGATCAGGTGTGGAGTGCTCATCGCGCGCCACGCTACCGGGGGCAGGTGAACGCTCGGGGTCAGCTCTGGGCAGGGGGGTCCTCCCGGCCGTAGGGTGACGTGGCATGGAGACCTTGGTGCTGACGGTCATCAGTGACGACCGACCCGGGCTGGTGGCGACGCTGTCGGCCAGCCTCGCCGCTCGGGGCGCCACGTGGCAGCGCAGCCAGTTGTCGCAGCTGGCAGGCAAGTTCGCCGGCATCGTCGAGGTCGTCGTCCCGGCGGTCGGTGTCGACGGGCTCGTGGCCGACCTCGAGGGGTTGGCGGGTCAGGGCATCACCGTCTCGACCACGCGCACGAGTGCGGCGGCCGAGGCGCCGACTCACCACCTCACCCTCGACCTGGTCGGGGCCGATCGTCCCGGCATCGTCGCCGAGGTGTCGGCACTGCTCTCGGCGCGGGGGATCGGCATCGTCGAACTCGAGACCTTCGTCAGCGAGGCACCGATGGCCGGCGGCATGCTCTTCGAGGCCCACGCCGTGCTGGCCGCGCCGGCCGGAGCGGACGAGGGTGAGCTGCGGGCGGCGATGGAGTCGCTCGCCGACGAGCTCATGGTCGACGTGGCCCTCGCCGAGGACGCCTGAGCGCTCAGATCAGTTCGACGCGGTCGGCCTGCGGGCCCCGGTCGCTCTGACGCACCTGGAAGCGGACCCGATCGCCCTGGTACAGGTGGTCGGAGCCGCGGATGACCGACACGTGCACGAACAGGTCGTCACCTCCGGCGTCGGGAGCGATGAAACCGAACCCGCGGTCAGGGTCGTAGCGCACGATGACACCCTCGCCACCGCGCGTGGGGGTGCTCGAGGGACGTCGCTGATCCGACCTTCCACGTGCTGGCGGCCTGGTGGAGCCAGCGCCCCGACGCGGTGCGCCGCCGGCCAGACGGACGTCGCGAGCCTGCGGGCCCTTCTCGCTGTCGACGAGGTCGAACGTCACCCGGTCGCCTTCCTCCAGCTCGAAGAGCCCGGTGCCGAGGTCCCTCACGTGCGCAAAGACGTCCTGGCCGCCGCCATCAGGCGTGATGAACCCGAAGCCCTTGTCCGTGTCGTACCAGGTCACGGTGCCGTCAGCGCCGTCCGACTGCTCTGCCCGACCTGACGCCCCGGCGGGCTGGGAGGCGTGGGCTGCCTGCGCCCCCAGGGGCAGCAGTGGATCGGCTTGCAGCCCCTTCTCCCCCTCGACGACGAGGAACGCCACGCGCTGGCCCTCCGTCACGACGCCGCCACCGACGATGGCCGATGCGTGGACGAACACCTGGCCCTCTTCGCCGTCGGGCGTGACGAACCCGTAGCCCTTGGTCGGTTCGTACCAGGCGACCGTGCCGAGCACGCCCAGCGGCGCATCGGCGGCGTGGTCGGCCGTGACCCGGACGCGGCGTGCCTGCGGACCGCGGTCACCCTCACCGACCTCGAACTCGACGACCTGCCCCTCGCGCAGCACGCGCACCCCGTCGCTGCTGACGATCTCGGTGGCGTGGACGTACAGGTCGTCGGTGTCCTCACCCAGCGCGATGAAGCCGAAGCCCCGGTCGGCATCGAACCAGCGAACGGTTCCCTCGGTCACGGCTGACTCCTCGTCGAAGCTACGGTCGGTGTGCTGGATCATTGTCGCCGACGAGCCGCAGGCAGGGAACCACGCGCGAGGCGTGAGGCGTCGCGCGCGGGCGCGAGGCGTGATGCCGGAGCCTGGGCGGGCGAGGCCGCCGGGGGGTATGGCCAGCAACCCTTGCGCCAGACAAGGAACCCCTTGCGGGGGACAACCTTCCCGCGGGGGCACCGCCAGCAACCCTTGCACCAGGCAAGGAATCCCTTGCGGGGCACAACGTCCCTGGACAGCACCCCCCACACCCCTTCGACCCACCGGCAGGAGCGCTCGCACCGCCACCCAGGGCGAGCACTGCTCACCTGCTGTCAGGAGCGAGCCGTGCTGGGGTCACCGTCAGGGGCGAGCAGCGCTCGGCTCACCGTCAGGGGCGCGGCTTGCCCAGGGTCCAGTACCCGCACGAGTAGATGCTGCCCCGGTCGACCCCGGCCTCGCGCAGCACGCGCCGCGCCCCGGCAGCCAGAGCCGCCTCACCGCAGGCCCACGCGTACCGCACCGGCCCTCCCCCGGCAGCAAGAGCACCAGCCAGCCCCGGCACCACGGCACTCCCCGGGCGCCCGGAACGCACGTACACCCGCGCATCCCCCAGCTCGTACGCCCGCAGCACGGACACGTCGGCCACCTCGACGTGCACCTCCACGCCCTGGTCGGCTGCGTCACCGGGCCCGCCCCACGACTCGAGGATCGCCGCCACCGACGGCACCGCGCTCTCGTCGGCGACGAGCACCTGGCGGCCGGTCACCTCCAGCCCGCGGTAGAGGGCACCGCTGGCGCGCAACCCCACGGGGTCGCCCGGCCGAACCCGGCAGGTCCACGCCGACCCGGGCCCCGTGTCCCCGTGGGTCATGATGTCGATGTCGATCCGCCCACGCAGCGGGTCGTGCTCGCGGATCGTGTACCAGCGCAGCGCCGGCCGGTCCACAGCCGCGATCGCGGCGACCGAAGCACGCATGTCGACGGCATCCGGGTCGGGCATGACGAGCGGCCGACCAGCCGCGGGCATCACCAACCCCACGTACTCGTCGGGCCCACACGTCACGAAGTCGCGCAACCCCGGTGCCTCACACGTTACCCGGCGCATCCCGCCGCCGAGGTCGGCCACCTCGACGACCGTGGCCACGAACTGCGGCACGTCCTCGCGCACGAGAGGCGTGGCGGCATCCGACGTGCGCGCAAGCCGTCGGGTGGCCATCGACAGGACCTTGGCACCGGCACTCATGACGCTCTCCTTCGGGGGATGACCACGGGGGTTCCGGACTCGGGGTCGACGATGACGCTCGCGGTGACCCCGAAGACCTCGGCGATCACCTCAGGCGTCACCACCTGCGCGGGCGACCCCTCAGCAACGATCCGGCCGTCACGCATCGCGACGAGGTGGTCGGCGTAGCGGGCAGCCATCGCGAGGTCGTGCAGCACCATGACGACCGTCGTGCCGGACTCGTCGCGCAGCGAACGCACGAGGTCGAGCACGTCGAGCTGGTGCGCGATGTCGAGGAAGGACGTCGGCTCGTCGAGCAGCAGCACCGGCGTGTCCTGGGCCAGCACCATCGCCAGCCACACCCGCTGCCGCTGACCGCCCGACAGGCTGTCGACCGGCACCGACGCCAGCTCGACGAGGTCGGTGCGGATCAGCGCCGACGCGACGGCCTCCTCATCGGCACGGCCCCAGCTGCGGAACAGGCCGTGGTGCGGATGCCGCCCGCGCTCGACGAGCTCGAGCACGCTGACCCCCTCGGGAACGATCGGCTGCTGCGGCAGCAACCCCAGACGCCGGGCCACCTCACGCGTCGGCATCGACGTGATCGCCTCTCCGTCGAGCAGCACCGACCCGCCGCGTGGCTTCAGCAGCCGGCCGAGCCCGCGCAGCAACGTCGACTTGCCGCACCCGTTGGGCCCGACGACGACGGTGACCTGACCCGTCGGCACCTCGAGGGTGACCCCGTCGACGACGATCCGCTCGTCGTAAGCCAAGCTCACGGCATCCGCGATCAGTCGAGGCGCGGCCTCCTGCGATCGCTCAACCTCCTGCGAACGTGGGTGAAAACCGTCGGCTGGACGACGATCTTCACCCACGTTCCAGCGAGGGGTGGCAGTCTCTGACACGGTCATCGGCCCTCCGGGGACGTGGTTCGGGAGCGGAGCATCCAGAGCAGGACGGGGGCGCCGAGCAGGCCGGTGACGACCCCGACCGGCAGGGCGGTGCCGGGGATGGCACATGCCGCGGCGTAGTCGGCCGCCACGACGACGACGGCTCCGACAAGAGCGCCGATGCCGATGGCGGGCCGCCCGGGCACCAGTCGGCGGGCGATCGGGCCGGCGAGGAACCCGACGAATGCGATCGGCCCGACGACCGCCGTCGCGGAGGCGACGAGCGCGACCACGATCAGCGTCACCCCCACGCGCAGTGGCCCGACGCGCACGCCGAGACCGGCGGCGAGGTCGTCCCCCAGCCTGAGCACGGGCAGCGCAGACCCGAGCACGAGCAGCAACGGGATGAGCACGGCGTCCAGGACCAGAAGCCGGGCGATCTCGGCCCAGGTGACCGAGTTGAGGCTGCCGCTCAGCCAGATCAGCGCGTCCTGCGCCTGGTAGATGCTCGCGCGCACGAGCACCCAGTGCACGACAGCCGACAGCCCGGCCGCGAGCGCCACCCCGACGAGCACCATCCGGCCGGTCGCCCCGCCACGACCTCCGGCCTGGCTGAGGATGAGCGCTGCCGCCCCGAACGCACCGGCCAGCGCCGCGAGCGTGACCGGCGTGCCGCGCACCCCGAACGTCACGACCGCGATGACGGCCCCGGCGCTGGCCCCGAGGGTGATGCCGAGGACGTCAGGGCTCGCGAGCGGGTTGCGCAGCAGCACCTGGAACGCCGACCCGGCCGCCCCGAAGGCCGCCCCCGCGAGCACGGCCATGACCGCCCGCGGCAGCGTCGACTCCATGAGCACGAACGACGCCCCGGGGATCTGCTCGCCGCCGATGATCGCGATCGCGTCGACGAACGAGACCCGGTAGTCGCCGAGCAGCGCCCGCACGAGCACGAGGGTGACGAGCAGCAGGAGCAGCGCACCGACGACGAGCACGCGGCGGCGGCGAGGGCCCCGCCGGGCGGCGGCGAGGTGGCGGGCAACGTCGCCGGATGCCGTGGTGCCGGATGCCACTGCGTCGGATGCCGTGGTGCCGGATGCCGTGAACGTCGCCATCACAGCCCCTTCACCCGGCGGACGACCGCCACGAGGACGGGCGCCCCGAGCACCGCGCAGACGATGCCGGCCTGCACCTCACCCGGCTGCGCGATGAGGCGCCCGACGACGTCGGCGAGCACGACGAACACCGGGCCGAGGAGGAGCGACACGAGCAGCACCCGCCGGTGGTCCACCCCGACGACGGCGCGCACGAGGTGCGGCACGACGAGCCCGACGAACGCGATGGGCCCGGCCAGCGCCGTGGCGCAGGCCGCGAGCAGCACGGCACCGGCGGCGGCCAGCCCGCGGTGGAGCAGGACGTTCTGCCCGAGCCCGCGGGCCAGGTCGTCACCGAGGGCGACCGCGTTGAGCGTCGGACCGGCCGTGAGGGTCAGCACCAGGCCGACGACGAGGAAGGGGGCGATGTCGATCACCTGGGTGGCGTCACGACCGGCGACCGAGCCCACCTGCCAGAACCGGAAGCTGTCCAGGGCCCCCCGGTCGGTGACGATCACGGCACCGATGAGGCTCTGGGCCAGGGCCATGACCGCGGCCCCGGCGAGGGCCATCGACACCGGGGCACTCGCGCGGGGCGCCATGAGGGTGAGTGACTGCACGAGCACGGCGACGGCGATCGAGCCGACGAGCGCGGCGACGACGTAGCCGGTCACGCTCGACAGCCCGAGGAAGCGGATGCCGATGACCACGGCCAGGGCAGCCCCGGCGTTCAGCCCGAGGATGCCGGGTTCGGCGATGGGGTTGCGCGTCAACCCTTGGAGCACCACCCCGCTCAGGGCGATGGCTGCCCCGACCACGAGCCCGATGACCGTGCGGTCGACGCGGGAGGCGACGATCGCCGCGCTCTCCTGGCTCACCGGCATCCCCCGCAGTGCGTCGAGCACGTCGCCCGCGGGGATGGACTGGACCCCGACGAGCACCGACGTCAACGAGGTGAGCGCGATCAGGGCCAGCCCGGCCGCGGCGACGACGGCTAGCGGGAGGCGGCCCCCCGCCCGGGAGTGCTCACCACCGTGCCTCGAGTGCGGAAGTGGTTGCCGGGGCGACCGCTTCCGCACTCGAGGCTGGGCGAGGGTGGAGGTCACGAGGTGGGCGTGCCGCTCAGCGCCGTGGCGATCTTGGGCAGGAAGTCGTCGACGGCCGTGCGCACCGACAGCGGGCTCGGCAGCGACATGGACAGGGCGATCGCGTTGTCGGCGCTGGCGACGTACTGCTTCTTGCGCAGCGCCGGGATCTGCGAGAGCAGGGCGTTGCCTATGATGTCGTCGGCCTGCGTGCCCTCGGCGGCGTAGAAGACGACGAGGTCGGCGTCGAGGGTCGAGGCCTTCTCGGCCGACAGGTTCACCGAGAACGCCGTCGGGTCGGTCTTGCTCAGCTCGGCGACCGTCGGGGAGTCGACGAGGCCGAACTCACGCAGCATCTGCGGTCGCAGGTCGGCGGTCGTGTAGAGGCCGATCGTCGACAGGTCGGTCGGGCTGAACCACGCCCAGGCCGCACTCTTGCCCTTGATCTGCGGGTTGGCGGCCACGGCATCCGCGATGGTCTTGGTCGTGGCGGCCTCGAGCGCGGCGGCCTGGGTGGGCTGGCCGAGCGCCTGCCCGATGGCCTCGAGTTGGTCCTGCCAGGGCGTGCCCCACGGCGCGACCGTGTAGGGCACGACGGGGGAGATCTTGCTCAGCTTGTCGTAGTCCTCCTTGGAGACCCCCGAGGACAGACCGAGGATGAGGTCGGGCTTGGTCGCCGCGATGTCGTCGAAGGGGATGCCGGCGGAGTCGTCGTAGCGGGCGATGTCGCCGTCCTTGACGCCGAGTTCGGTGGCCTTGGCGTCGAACCAGTCGGTGGAGCCCTTGGCGTTGCCACCCCAGGTGATCTTGGGGGCCCCGACGGGCACGACCCCGAGCGCAGCGACGACGTCGGCGTCGGCCCAGCCGATGGTGGCGACTCGGGTGGGGGCCTGCTCGATCGTCGTCGACCCGTGGGCGTGGGTGATCGTCACGGGGTAGGCCGAGGCGTCGACGGCGGTGCCGCTGGTGCCCGAGGACGCGGGGGCGGTCTCGCTGGGCCCGGTGGAGCACCCGGCAAGGGCGATGAGGGCCAGCGCCGGGGCGGCGGCGAGCAGGTGACGGCGGGACGGCATTCGGGTGACCTCCGGGGCAGCGGGCGTACCAAGGTAAGGCAACCCTTGGTTAGGTAATCCTCACCTTAGTCACACGTCGCTGCGTCCGGCAACTTGGCGCCCCCAGCAGCCAACCCCAAGCGGCGGGCTGCTACTCGGGAGCGGACCAGGCCTGCCGCATCGACAGCCGCCCCTGGGTCTGCAACAGCGAGCGCCGGTACAGCCGCTCGGCCAGCAGCACCACCGCGCCCGCAGCCACCGCGAGGATGCCCAGCGCCACGAGCGGCTCCCACCACTGCGCCGACCCCTCGAGCACCCGCTGCGGCATGAGGATCGCCGACGCCGGCGGCACGTAGGACACCACCGTCTGGGCCGGGCCGTCGAGCAGGAGTGAGCCGAAGAAGATCGCGACGAGCAGCATCGTCACCGGGGTGGAGGTCGACTGCACGTCCTCGGTGCGGCTGGCCAGCGCCCCCGCGACGGCCCACAGGCAGGAGATGAGCAGGAAGCCCAGCAGGAAGAAGACGAGGAACCAGCCGAGCGCGCCACTGATCGAGGGCAGGAACGACGCGTACTGCGTGAACCGCAGACCGATGAGCCCGATGGCTGCGTACAGCGCCATCTGGCCGACGGCGAGGGCCGTGTTGCCGGCGACCTTCCCGGCGAGCAGGTGCCGCACGGGGATCTTCGTCGCGATGATCTCGACGACGCGCGACTGCTTCTCCTCGACGACGCTGTTCGCGAGGGTCATGCCGAAGATGAGCGAGGCCATGTAGAACAGCACCGCCAACGCAAAGGCCATGCCCTGGGCGAACCCGCGTTGGTCGGCGTCACCGACGAGGACGTCGGACGCCAGCGTCGTGCCCGCCGTCAGGGCCGCCACCGACGTGCCTGCGCGGTCGGCGTTCTGGGTGAGCACGGCGTCGCGCACCACCGTCGCGGCCACCGCCTCGAGCCCGCTCGGCACCTCGTCCCTGGCCACGAGCAGCCACGACCCGTCGCGTTCGGTGAGCCAGGCGTCGGCATCGTCCGCACGCACCGCAGCCTCGGCGGCCGCGTCGTCCGCCGCGGGGACGACGGTGACCCGGATGCCGTCGTCGAGCGTGGGCGCCTGGCTCACCACGGCATCCGCCATCGTCTGTGCGCTGGAGGTGACGACGAGGTCGTAGGTCTTCGTCCGCTCGGCCAGCACGGCCTGGAGCCCGGCGAAGCCGATGATCAGCGCCAGCGTCAGCAGGGTGCCGACCAGGAAGGAGCGGTCGACGAGCTTGGTCGCGACCTCGCGGCGGGCCACGAGCAGCCACGGCTGGCCGACGTCCTGGGGGGTGCTCATGCCGTCACCTCTCGGTAGATCTCGGACAGGGGCGGGACCACCCGGGCGAACTCCAGCACCGGGCCCCGGTCGACGGCGGCCCGCAGCACGGCCTGCTCGGCGCCCGGGTCGATCAGCTCGAGCAGCGCCCGCCCACCGTCGACGTCATGGACGTGGATGCCGCGCTGGTCACGCACCCACCCGAGGTCACCCTCCGTGACGAGTCGGTAGCGGGTGGGCCCACCGGCGCGCAGCGTCTCCACGGTGCCCTGGGCGACGACCCGGCCGCGGGCGAGCACGATGAGGCTGTCGCACAGCCGCTCCACGAGGTCGAGCTGGTGGCTGCTGAACAACACGGGCACGCCGGATGCCGCGCGGTCACGCAGGATGTCGGCCATCGCGTCGACGGCGGCCGGGTCGAGACCGGAGAACGGCTCGTCGAGGATCAGCGCGGTGGGGCCGTGCATGAGGGCCGCGATGATCTGCACCCGCTGCTGGTTGCCCAGGCTGAGTGCCTCGACTCGCTCACCGGCCCGGTCACCGAGCGAGAACAGCTCGAGGTGCTCGGTGACGGCGCTCTTGGCCGCCGCCGACGACATCCCCGAGAGCTGGCCGAGGTAGGCGAGCTGGTCGGCGACCTTCTGCTTGGGGTAGAGCCCGCGCTCCTCGGGCATGTAGCCGAAGCGCTGGCGGTCGGCCGCGGTCATCGGCCGGTCCCCCCACAGCACCTCCCCGGCATCCGGTCGCAGCACCCCCATGACCATGCGCATCGTGGTCGTCTTGCCGGCGCCGTTGCCACCGACGAACCCGGTCAGGCCACCGGGGCGCACGACGAGGTCGACGCCGTCCACGGCCCGCACGTCGCCGAAGGTGCGGGTCAGCCCTCGTGTCTCGATCTGTGCCATGCCTCGACGCTAGGCGGCCGGCCGCGGGAGAGGATCAACCCGCGGGGTGAGGTCTGCGGGCGAGGGATCGGGTCAGCCCTCCGCCGGGAGGACGAGACCCGCCTCGTAGGCCACGACGACCGCCTGCACCCGGTCGCGCACGTGCAGCTTGGCCAGGCAGCTCGACACGTGGGTCTTCACGGTGGCCTCGCCGAGGACGAGGTGGGCGGCGATCTCGCTGTTGGACAGCCCCCGCGCGGCCAGCACGAGCACCTCGCGCTCGCGGTCGGTGAGGCGGCTGAGCCCGTCGAGCCGCGCATCGACCGCGGCGCCGCGCAGGCCGGGGGCGCTCTCGGATGCCGTCGCGTTGGATGCCGTCGCGCCGGGGTGCGTCGTCGGCGCACCGGCGCCCATGGCCCCCGATCCGTCCGCGGGTGCTGCGCCGGCCCGGCCAGTTCGGGCCATCCGCTCGATGACCCGACGGGTGACCTCGGGTGCGAGCAGGGCGTACCCGTGACCGACGGCTCGCACGGCCTCGACGAGCTGGTCGGGTTCGGCGTTCTTCAGCAGGAAGCCGCTCGCGCCAGCGGAGAGGGCGTCGAAGACGTAGTCGTCGCGGTCGAACGTCGTGAGGATGAGCACCTTGGCGAGGTCCTCGGCGACCAGGGCCCGGGTGGCCTCGATGCCGTCCATGACCGGCATCTGCACGTCCATGAGCACGACGTCGGGGCGCAGCGCCCGGGCTTGGGCGAGCGCGACCCGGCCGTTCTCGGCCTCGCCGACGACATCGAGGTCGTCCTCGACGGACAGGATCATCGCGAAGCCCGAGCGCACCAGGTGCTGGTCGTCGACGATGAGCACGCGCAGCGGTGGGTGCAGATCAGACACTGTTCTCCCCCAGTGGAATCCGGACCCGCACACGGTAGCCGCCGGTCGGCCGCGGGCCGATCTCCGCTTCACCGCGTTGGCTCGCGGCACGCTCACGCACCCCGAGGTGACCGAGCCCGGAACCCGACGACCGGCCCCTCGGCCGGCCGTCGTCGAGCACCTCGACCTCGGCGTGCGGGCGCGGGCCGTCCTCCTCGACCCGCACCACCACGGTGGCGTGGCGGGCGGTGGAGTGGCGGGTGACGTTGGCCAGGGCCTCCTGCACGACCCGGTAGAGCGCCAACCCGGTCGACGACGGCAGCCGGTCGGCCGCGCCGGGGCTGGACTCGACGACGTCGTAGGAGGTGGCGAGGCCCACGGTTCGCCGCTGCGCCACGAGGGTGGGCAGGTCGGCGATCCCGGGCTCCGGCATCCGGCTCGTCGCGGGGTCCGGCTCGGCGTCCTCGGGGTCGCGCAGGGTCCCGAGGAGGCTGCGCATCTGGGTGACCCCGTCACGCGACGAGGTCTCGATGGCCGCGAGAGCCGTCGCAGCGGCATCCGGGTCACGCGTGAGCACGCGTCGCGCCGCGGCCGCCTGGATGCCGATGACCGAGATGTGGTGCCCGACGACGTCGTGCAGCTCACGGGCGATGCGCAGGCGTTCGTCGGTCACGGCGCGCCGTTGCAGGGTCTCGCTCTGGGTGGCGATGGTCGCGGATGCCGTTTCGAGCTGGGCGCGTTGTCGGGCCGATCGCCAGTCGAGCTGACCCCCGATGACGGCGCCCCCGAAGTAGATGACGTTGATGAGGACGGTCAGGGCGACCGTCGCGGTCACCGGGCCGACGAGCCCGCTGCGCTCGACGCCGCGGGTGTCGTCGATGATCTCCTGCACGCCGCTGCCGAGGAGGAACTGCCAGGCGATCCACACGAACATGCCGACGATGATCGAGCCGACCACGCCGAGCATGAGCCGTCGGTCGCGCGACCAGGCCACCGCCGCGAAGAACGCGATGAAGTAGACGACCTGGAGGGTGAACTGGCTCATCACCGGGGCCATCGTCACGCCGACGACGAACATGTGCACGGCGGCGACCACGGCGATCGACAACGGCCAGCGGCGGCGCCAGGTGAGCAGGGCCGAGGCTGACACGGTGGCGAGCACCTGCAGCCACACCGGCTGGTCGACCGTCTCGAGCAGGCCCATGCTGCGCAGGAGTTCGAGGGAGACCAGGCCGAGCGCTGCGGTGGCCAGCGCGAGGACGACGTCGCCACGACTGACCTGCGGGCGTGGGCGCTGCCAGGGGTCGTCGACGCCGAAGAACTCACCGACGCGCGATGGCAGCGACAGGCGAGCGGACGGCATCCGGCCCGGGCGGTCCAGCGCTGTCGGCGAGGAGTGGTCACCGGACATGCGAGCCAGCCTAGGCAGGACCGGGTGCCCGGCGCCTCCCCCGCGAGGCTGACCTCGCCAGCCGAGGACATCCCACCCGACCGGCACCACCCGACCACCCCAGCCGTACCCACATCGACCAATAGGTCACTCGGGGTACACCGTGGCACCGCCGTCGCGCGCTGACTGACTGAGCGGGCAGTCCGGGAGCCCCTGGGGGGGTGTGTCCAGGGGTCGTTGCCCAGCGCAAGGGACTCCTTGACCCGCGCAACCAGTCCTGACAGCACCTACGGGGTCGGGCTCACAGGAACAGATCCCCGCGAGGGCAACGTGGTCAGGGCGCAGTGCTCACCAACCAGCTGCGCAGCTCATCACCCAGCAGGCGTGAGCACGTCGAGGCCGACGAGTGGGCGCAGCGCCTCGGGCACGATGACCGAGCCGTCGGGCTGCTGGTGGTTCTCGAGGATCGCCACGATCCAGCGCGTCGTCGCCAGCGTGCCGTTGAGCGTGGCCGCGACCTCGTTGCCGCCCTCACCCTTGACCCGGGTGTTCAGGCGCCGGGCCTGGAAGGTCGTGCAGTTCGACGTCGACGTCAGCTCGCGGTAGCGCCCCTGGGTCGGCACCCACGCCTCGCAGTCGAACTTGCGCGCCGCCGGCCCGCCGAGGTCACCCGCCGCGGTGTCGATGACGCGGTAGGGCACCTCGATCGCGGCGAGCATCTCCTTCTCGAAGGTGAGCAGGCGCTGGTGCTCGGTCACGGCATCCTCGGGACGGCAGTAGACGAACATCTCGATCTTGTTGAACTGGTGCACGCGGATGATGCCGCGGGTGTCCTTGCCGTAGGAGCCGGCCTCGCGCCGGTAACACGTCGACTGGCCGGCGTAGCGCAAGGGCCCGGCCGACAGGTCGAGCACCTCGTCGGCGTGGTACCCCGCGAGAGCAACCTCGGAGGTGCCGGTCAGGTAGAGGTCATCGGCCTCGAGGCGGTAGACCTCGTCGGCGTGGTGGTCGAGGAACCCGGCGCCGGCCATGACGTCGCTCTTGACCAGGGTGGGGGTGATCATCGGCACGAAGCCCGCCGCGATGGCCCGCTGCATGGCCAACCCGAGCAGGCCCATCTCGAGGCGGGCACCAGCCCCCTTGAGGAAGTAGAACCGGGCCCCGGCGACCTTGGCCCCGCGCCCCATGTCGATGGCGTCCAGACCCTCGGCGAGCGCGAGGTGGTCACGCGGCTCGAAGCCCTCGGCGGCGAAGTCCCGGGGGGTGCCGACGGTCTCGAGCACGACGTAGTCGTCCTCGCCGCCGCTCGGCACGTCCGGCTCGACGACGTTGCCGATGGTGCGCAGGAGGGTGTCGAGCTCGACCTGGGCGGCGTCGGCATCGGCCTGCAGCGCCTTGACCTGCGCCGCGATCTCCTTGGTGCGGGCGAGCAGGGCCTGCTTCTCCTCGCCCTGGGCACGGGCGACGTCCTTGCCCATCGTCTTCTGCTCGGCGCGCAACTGCTCGAACGCGGTCAGCGAGCTCCGCCGGCGCTCGTCAGCCGCGCGGATGGCGTCGACGACACCCTCGTCCTCACCCCGGGAGCGCTGGCTGGCACGGACGGCGTCGGGGTTGTCGCGCAGCAGCTTGATGTCGATCACCCGGCGAGTTTATCGGCGCGCCGGGACGCGTGCGGATCAGGTGGTCGGGCGGCCGGTGAGCAGCAGCCCGCCACCGAGGGTGAGCATCATCAGCCCACCGGCGCCGCCGACCCGCTCCATCCGCGTGGGGGATGACGCGAACCAGTCCCGGGCCCGGCTCGCGACCAGTGCCACGGCGCCGTCCATGAGCAGTGCCAGCACGGCGAACACCGCGCCCAGGGCAACGAGCTGGGGCAGCACGGCCGAGGTCTGCACGACGAACTGCGGCAGCAGCGCCGCGAAGAACACGATGGTCTTCGGGTTGGTGACCCCCACGACGTACCCGGCCCGCACCGCGTGCAGGCTCGGCGCCGTGACCGGCACCCCGGCCTCGAACGCGCTGGCCAGGGCCCGCCGGTTGCGAATGGCCTGCACCCCGAGCCAGATCAGGTAGCCGGCACCCACGACCTTCAGCGCCGTGTAGGCCACCGTGCTCGCGGCGATGAGCGGCCCGAGGCCGATGGCGAGCGCGCAGATCTGGGTCAGGATGCCCAGCACGTTGCCCACCACCGTGAGCAGCGCCTCGCGCCGCCCGGCGGACAGGGCCCGGCCGATGGTGAACAGCACGCTCGGGCCGGGCATCGCGATGATGATGACCGACGCGACGGCGAACGCGGCGAGGGTGGAGGTGGACGGCATCCGATCAGTGTGGGGGAACCGCGCGACCCGGCGCACCCCTGTTTCGTCCTCGCGAACCCTCGCGACCCCTCGCGCCCCCCAGCCCTCACCCCAGGGCGGATGCCGTGGGCTCACCTCGCGCGGCGTCGAGCCGTCGCATGACCGGAGTCGCGAGCACCCCGTGCAGCACCACCGAGAGCACCACCGTGAAGCCGACCGTCGACCAGAGCCAACGCTCCTCGGGGAAGGAGACCGCCCCGGCCGCATAGGCGACATAGTACAGCGACCCGACCCCACGGACCCCGAAGAACGCGACGACGAGCCGCTCGCGGTGGTCCAGCCCGGCATCCCCGACCTGGGTGCGGTGGCCGAGGAACGCCAGGTATCCCGCGGCGGGCCGGATGACGAGCACCAGCGACACCCCGATGAGCACCCCGCGCCAGTCGAGGTGGGCCAGCAGGCCGTTGGTCAACGCGAACCCGAGGCCGAGCAGCACCACCAGGGTCAGCAGCGTCTCGAGCCGGTCGATGACGTCGTGCATGTGGCGCTGGTAGTCGTGGTCGCGCTCGGCCGCACGCACCGTGAGCGCACAGGCGAACACCGCGAGGAAGCCGTAGCCTCCGGCCACCTCGCTGGCGCCGTAGGCGAGCAGCAGGGCCGCCAGCGCGAGCAGCGGCTCACCGACCTCGGCCAGGCGCAGCGAGCGGGCCGGTGCCCGGAACGCGATCCGCGCCAGCACCCACCCGACGGCCACCCCCACGAGCACCCCGACGACGATCTTGCCGACGAGCTCCCACGCGAGCCACCCCGCCCACCACTGCGACACCGACCCGACCGACGCGAGGAAGATCGCGGCGTACACGAACGGGAAGGCCAGCCCGTCGTTCAGCCCGGCCTCGCTCGTCAGGGCGAAGCGCACCTCGTCGTCCTCGTCGATCTCGTCGACGGCGCCCTCGAGGGTCGGCCCCTCGACCTGGACGTCCGAGGCGAGCACCGGGTCGGTCGGCGCCAGGGCCGCCCCGAGCAGCACCGCCGCGGGTGCCGCGACCCCGAGCGGCCCCCACGCGAGCAGCGCCACCCCCGCGATCGTCAGCGGCATCGCGATGCCGAGCAGGCGCCAGGCCGGTGACCACGACCGCCAGGACTCGCGGCTGCGCCACCGCAACGGCCGGTCCAGGGCCAGCCCCACCCCCATCAGCGCGACGAGCACCGTGAGCTCGGTGACGTGCTCGATGACCGGGCGAGCCGCGACCGGATCGAGCACCACGGCATCCCACGCGGGAAGGAGGCCGATCAGCATGCCCGTCGCGACGAGCACGATCGGCGCCGACAGCGCCCACCTGTGCACCACGCGCGGGAGGACCGCGGCGAGCAGCAGCGAGCCGCCGAGCAGCAGGTAGACCAGCTCAGGGCTCACTCGAGGTCGACTCCGACGTCCCACAGGTGGTGCACGAGGTCGTGCAGCCCGTACTGCCCGAGCGTGGCGACGGTGAACAACGAGCCGTTCGAGCGGATGCCGGTGCGCTCCCAGTCCTCACCCGTCACCCTCGCGTAGACACCCGCCAACCCGGTCGCGGCGTCGGACAGCTCGCGGGCCACGACGACGGGGTCCTGCTCGCCGTAGCGGTCGGCGACGGCGGTCTCGTCCTGGTCCCAGTTGTCGAAGGTTGGCGCGTCCTGCTCGAGCATGAGGCGGGCCCGCTGCTCGAACAGGCGGCACACGTCGCGCACGTGACAGGCGTACTCCAGCGGCGACCAGGTGGCCGGATCGGGCCGAGCCGTCGCATCGCCGCGGGTCAGCACCTGCTCCCACGGCGCGGTGGATGCCGTGACGTGGCGCGCGATGTCGGCCGGCGCGACGTCGGTGGCCAGGAAGCCGCAGTCAGGGCACCGCTCGCGCAGCGTCCACGTCCAGTCCTTGTCATCCGGGGTGATGGCGGGGTCGACCAGCGGCTCGGATGCTGCGTCGGGCGAGGAGAACGTCATGATCCGCAGACTACGGCCGACCTGATCCACCCGGATCGTGCGGTACCTTCCACTCTGTGTCAGACGCGTGGTGGACCTGGGTGGGCATCGCCGTCGCAGTCGTCTTCGTCGGGGTGGGGGCCTGGCTCCTCCTGGCGTCACGCCGCGATGCGCGAGCCGCGGCCAGCCGCCCTGCCCGAGACAGCTTCCGCCGTGAGGAGGAGGCTCCTGCCCCGCCGAAGAAGCGCCTGGCGGTGGTGCTGAACCCCACGAAGCTCGACGGGGACGGGGCTGCGGAGAAGGCCACCATCGCGGGGGTGTGTGCCGACCAGGGGTGGGCCGAACCGCTGTTCCTGCCCACCTCCGAGCACGACGTGGGCTTCGGGCAGACCCGTCAGGCCCTGGCGGAGAAGGTCGACGTCGTCTGCGCCTTCGGTGGCGACGGGACGGTGCGCGCGGTCGCCCAGGAGATGATCGGCACCCGTGTGCCGGTGGGCCTGTTCGCCGGAGGCACCGGAAACCTGCTGGCCCGCAACCTCGAGCTGCCGACCGACGACCTCGCCCGCGCCGTGACCGTCGCACTGACCGGTCGCAACCGCCACATAGACGCCGGCTGGCTGACCCTGGACCCGGACGAGTCCCACCTCGACGAGCACGTCGGCGAGGGGTCGTCGACGGGGCCGGACCGCCACGCGTTCCTCGTCATGGCCGGACTGGGGCTGGACGCCGCGATCATGGAGGACACCTCCGAGAAGCTCAAGGCCAAGATCGGCTGGACCGCCTACGTGCCGGCCGGGCTGAAGAACCTCCTCGCCGAGCGGTTCAAGGCCCGCGTGAGCATCGACGGCGCACCGCCCATCACCGTTCGGGCCCGCACCGTGCTCGTCGGCAACTGCGGCAAGCTCACCGGTGGCATCAACCTCATGCCCGACGCCGAGCCCGACGACGGCACGCTCGACGTCGTCGTCATCGCCCCTCGGGGCCTGGCCGCGTGGGTGTCGGTCGCCGCGCGGGTGCTGGCCAAGAGCGGGCGCTCGACCCAGACCCTGGACCGCTACCGCTGCCGGGAGATCGAGGTGCACGTCGACCGCGACCAGATGGTCGAGCTCGACGGCGACATCATCGGCGAGGCCCGGCACATCCAGATCGAGGTGCAGCCGCGAGCGCTCATCGTGCGCACCGAGAACGGCCGCAGCAGCACCGCCGCCTGAGCGCGAAGCCCGCGCACGGCATCCCGTCCGCCGCGAAGCCCGCGCACGGCATCCCGCCGGCCGCGCGCCCGAGCCGCCCCGGCGGCATCCGACGCGGCAGTTCGGATCGCACGCAGCAGTTCGGATCGCACGCAGCAATTTCCGCCCGAGGTCAGAACTTCTGCGTCGTGCCTGAAGTGCTGCGTTGCCCACGTACCCCTACCGGTAATGCGCCACGAGGAGCATCATGGAGGTGCGGAGCCTGGCTCCCGCAGGCTCCCAGCAGGGAGAACGGCCATGCCACACCTCAGCCACCTCAGCCACCACGAACCACCGCCCTCGACCCCTCAGCCGACACCCCACCGTCGGGGCCTCCCGACACGCCACCGGGCCCGATCACGCGTCACCGCCCTCATCTCGGCGCTCGCCGTGACGGTGGCCGCCGCAGCAGTGACGGCCGACCAGGCTGTCGCCGACCCGGCCACCCCGGTGACCTACCCCGCCGCGTCGTCGGCCACCCGCACGCAGGGCCGGTTCTTCGACACCTGCACCGCTCCGTCGCTGGCGGCCCTGGCCGCCTGGCGGGGCACGTCGCCCTACACCGGGGTGAACATCTACATCGGCGGCCGCAACCGTGGATGTGCCCAGCCCAACCTCACGGCATCCTGGGTGCGCAGCGCCGCAGCAGCGGGATGGTCCCTCGTCCCGACGTACTTCGGCGACCAGCCGTTCTGCGTCTACGGCAGCAAGCCCTACCGGTACACGGCCACGGGTGCGGCAGCCCGCGGCGACGCCGACGGCACCGACGCCGTGGCGAAGGCCAAGGCCCTGGGGCTCCTCCCCGGTAGCGCCATTTACGCCGACGTCGAGCACTACGACCGCAGCAACGCCTCGTGCGTCGCCGCCGTGCGAACCTACGTCTCCCAGTGGACGCGCACCCTGCACCGCAACGGCTACCTCGCCGGCGTCTACGTGCACCAGGACTCCGGGCTGCGCGATCTCGCGGGAAGCTACCTGTCCACCACCCTCGCCCGGCCGGATGCCGTGTGGATGACGCGGTGGGACGGCGTCGCCTCCGTGACCGGCTGGCCCACGGCGAGGGACACGCTGTGGGCCGAGTGGCAGCGCGCCAAGCAGTACCGGGGCGACCACGTCGAGACCTGGGGTGGTGTGTCGATGAACGTCGACAGCGACGTCATCAAGGGTCCCGTCGCCACGGTCGCGAAGGCGTACCGGGTCACGAGCAGCACGCCCCTGAACGTGCGCAGCGCACCCACCACCTCGGCGTCGATCATCGGCCGGCTGCCCGCAGGCAGCACGGTCTCGGTGGTCTGTCAGGCCAGGGGTCAGCGCGTCGGGTCGACCTCGGTGTGGGACCGCACCACCACCGGCGGCTACGTCTCCGACCGGTACGTCTCGACGCCGTCGTCCACCACCTACAGTGCGGCCCTGCCCAGGTGCGCCTCACCCGGGCAGATCACCATCGGAACGCCGGTGAACACCCGCTCGGGGCCGGGCACCGGCTACACGAACCTCAACCGGCCGCTGCAGGGTGGCGCGCTGGCCTACGTCGCCTGTCAGAAGTCCGGATCGCTCGTGGGCACGACGCGCGTCTGGAACCAGCTCGTCGACGGCCGCTGGGTGAGCGACTACTACGTGTCGAACCGGTCGAACACGACGTACAGCGCGCCGGTGCCTCGCTGCCCCTGACCCGGGTCAGAACTTGCGCTCGCGCCAGGCCCGCTCGAAGGGCAGCCGCCACGTGTACGGCGAGATGAGCTGGTGGATCTGGTTCGGTCCCCACGTGCCCTGCGAGTAGGGCCGCACGGTCGGGGGGTTGTCGAGCAGCGGCTGGGAGATCTCCCAGAGACGTTCGATGCCGGATGCCGAGGTGAACAGGGTCCGGTCGCCGCGCACGGCGTCGTAGATGAGCCGCTCGTAGGCCTCGAGCACTGCGCCCGCCCACGACGTCTCCTGCATGGAGAACTGCATCGAGAGCTTGTCGAGCCGAAAGCCCGGGCCCGGCCGCTTGCCGTAGAACGACAGCGACATGCGCGACTTGTCGGCGAGGTCGAAGGTCAGGTGGTCCGGCCCGTTGTCGCCGACGCCCGACCCCGGCGGGAACATCGACTGCGGAGGCTCGCGGAAGGCGATGGAGATGATCCGCGCCCCCTCGGCCATCCGCTTGCCGGTGCGCAGGTAGAAGGGCACGCCGGCCCAGCGCCAGTTGTCGACGAAGCACTTCAGCGCGACGAAGGTCTCGGTCTCGGAGTCGGGTTTCACCCCGGGCTCATCGTGGTAGCCGGTGTACTGCCCGCGCACGACGTCGCTCGGCTGGATCGGCTGCATCGAGCGGAAGACCTTGTTCTTCTCCCGGCTGATGGCACTCGGCTCGAGCGAGGTCGGCGGCTCCATCGCGGTGAACGCGAGGATCTGGAACAGGTGCGTCACGACCATGTCGCGGTAGGCGCCGGTCGCCTCGTAGAAGTCGCCGCGCTGCGTCAGCCCAAGGGTCTCGGGAACGTCGATCTCGATGTGGGAGATGCTGTTTCGGTGCCAGATCGGCTCGAACAGACCGTTGGCGAACCGGAAGGCGAGGATGTTCTGCGCGGCCTCCTTGCCCAGGAAGTGGTCGATGCGGAAGATCTGCTCCTCATCGAACACCTCGTGCAGCTGGGCGTTGAGGGAGACCGCTGACGCGTAGTCGGTGCCGAACGGCTTCTCCATGACCACCCGGCTGCGCACCGCGAGGTCGGCCGTGGCGATGGTGCGCACGGCGGCCAGGGCGGCCCTGGGCGGCACCGAGAGGTAGTGCAGTCGCTGGTTCACCTCGCCCGGCAGGAGCGCCTCGGCCCGCGCCACCGCCTCGCGCAGGGCGTCCGGCCCGGCCGAGATCGACACGTAGTCCAACCGCTGGGCGAACTCGCGCCAGTCGGCGTCGCTGACGTCGCGGGTGCTGTGCTCGCGGATGGCGATCAGTGCCAGGTCCCGGAAGGCGTCGGCGTTCATCTCGTCGAGGCTGGTGCCGACGACGCGCAGGTCGTCGACGAGCCCGGACTGGAAGAGGTGCAGCAGCCCCGGGATGAGCTTGCGCTTGGCGAGGTCCCCCGTGGCACCGAAGAGCACGACGGTCGTGGGTGCGGTCATGAGGCCAGACTGTCGCCCCGAGGCCGCGTACCGCTACCCCCGGTCGTGCATCGGATGCCGGCCACCCGGCATCCGCGCGCGTCCCGCCCCCCCCAGCCGTCCCCAAATCGACCAATAGGTCACTCCGGGTACGCGGGTCAGCTGCTCGGGGTGGCGAGCCGGATCTCCTCCTCGGTGGGCACGCGGTGCTCGCGCGCCTCCGGGGGCAGGCAGTCGACGATCGCGGCCATGATGCGCTTGGTGTCCGCCGCGGGTGAGCGGTACTTCAGCTCGACCGGCTCGCCGACGCGCACGCGGACCTTCGGCGGGTTGGTGACGTTGAGGACGTTCGGCACGGCCGCAGACCGGGGCCACACGTGCTCACTTCCCCAGATGCCGATCGGGATGACCGGTGCTCGCGTGATGGCGGCCAGGCGCGCAGCACCCGTCTTGCCCTTGAGCACGGGGTCGTAGAACTTCTCGCCGCGCGGGATCGTCCCCTGCGGCATGAGCGCGACCAGCTCACCACCCTCGAGGGCGACCGCGGCGTTCTCGAACGAGTCCTGCCCGCTGGTGCCGCGGTCGACGGCGATGCCTCCCAGGGCCGTGGCGATGGCGCCGACGCCGGGCACCTCGAAGATCTCCTTCTTGCCGAGCCCGCGAGCGGTGCGGCCCGAGGCCCGCAGCACCTGGATCATCGTCTGGAGGTCGAAGTACGACCGGTGGTTGGCGACGAGGATCGCCGGGCCGGTGCGGGGGATGTTCTCGACACCGGCGATGTCGAAGCGCGCGTACGGCGTGAGCAGCGGCGGGCTCGCCAGGAAGAGCAGCCGCTGCAACTCGATGCCCAGCACCGGCACCTTGAACACCCCCGGCGAGACGTCGAAGTGCACGATCGGCCACCCGCGCGCCACGGCGTACAGGGTCAGTCGCGGGTCGGGGTTGACCGCGTTGGGTGACCCCACGGCCGAGAGCAGGGGAAGGTCGTAGATCGAGTCGGAGTAGGCGAAGCTCTCGGCGAGGTCGATGCCCTCACGCTCGGCCCACTCGCGCACCGCCGCGATCTTGCCCCGAGACCAGACGAAGTTGCCGGTGATGGAGCCGTCGAACTTGCCCTCGTCGTCGATCGTGTAGCGCGTGGCGATGACGTGGTCGAAGCCCAGCCGATCGGCCAAGGGCTTGATGAGGTGGTACGGCGTGGTGGTCGCGAGCACCACGGGCCGACCGGCGGCCTGGTGCTGCTCGATGAGCGCCAGGGCGAAGGGGTGCACCACCTCGGCGATCGCCTCGGCAGCCGCGACGGCCGCCTCGTCGAACGTGGCCATCTCACGCCCCTTGGCCACCAAGGTCGCCTGCCGGGCCAGGAAGATCGACGGCAGCGTCTCGCCGATGAGGTCGAACATGCCGTACAGCAGCTTCTCGCCGGGCAGCTTGCGGGTGACGACGCCGAGGTCGTACATCGCTCTCGACAGCAACGGCCCGGTGCCACCCTGGAGCAGCGTGCGGTCAAGGTCGAAGATCGCGGCGCCGCTCATGGGGTGAGGCTACCGGGCGGACGCCAGCGTGAGGTGACATGCGCCCGGACTGGCGAACGGCACGAGCCGCACACCCTCCCCCGACCCGCCGTACCCGGCATCCGCACCGCTCACCAGCCCGGCATGGACCTGGCACACCACCTCGGGATGCCGTCTCGCCGCATCGAGCAGCGGACAGGTGCGCAGCTCGACCTCGCGGCCGATGTCGCGGCCGCCCTCGCGGCCGATGTCGCGATCGGGCGTCGGGCGCACGACGGGTGAGAAGCCGAGACGGTGCAGCAGCTCGACCACCCGCTCTCGGGCCGGCCCTGCCGGGCCCCCACCAGCGGCCGCGACGTCTCGCGCCGCGAGGCTCGCACCCCACGCCCGGCCCACGGCCCTGGACTCCTCCGAGGTGTCCACGCCGAGCGCGGCCAGCCGGTCGGCGAAGGCGCCCGCGAGCGCGAGGTACTCCTCCGCCGCGGGGTCACCCTCGACGACGCCGGATGCCGTGCGCCGCCCCTGCGGCGTCACGACGTACCGCGTCGCCGGCCGGCCGCGTCCGCCCGCGTCCGCGGTGTCGGGGACCTGGACCAGCCCCGCGGCGAGCAGGGCCCGCAGGTGGTGGCGGGTGGTGTTGGGGTGGCCGCCGAGCGCCTGCGCCAGCTCGCCCACCGTGCACGCGCGATCGGCCCCGGCGAGCTCTCGCAGCACCCGCAGACGCGACGGATCAAGCGGCGGCGGGGTCGGCTCACCGGCATCCCCGAGCACCCGACTTGGAGAAGGACCCATCGGCGGAGTATTTTTCACAATGTCATTGTAGATAATCAGACACCGGAGGACCAGATGGAACACACCACCCTTCCCCTCGCCGGCGGCGGTCAGCACACGTGCGGCTGCAACGAGAGCGACCACGGCATCCCTGAGCTCGACGTGCGGGCCGTCCCGCACGCCATCCGGCACGCCACGGTGTTCGGTGCGCTCTCCGCGATCCCGAGCGGCGGCTCCCTCGACCTCGTCGCCCCGCACGACCCCAAGCCGCTGCTGGCCCAGATCGCCGACCGCGAGGCCGGAGCGGTCACCGTTCGCTACCTCGACGAGGGTCCCGACGCCTGGCGCCTGCGGCTCACCCGCGCCTGAGCGGCAGGTCGTCGCCGTGTGCTCGTACTGCGGGTGCGAGAGCATCGACGTCATCGGCCGCTTCATGGCCGAGCACGTCGACATCATCAACGCCTGCGGGGTGCTGCGCCGGGCCTGCGAGCACGGCGACAACGCCGCCGTCGTCGCGGCTGCCGACGCCCTGGCCGGGCTGCTCCACCCGCACACGGGTGCCGAGGAGGCCGGCCTCTTCGCGGTGCTCGCCGAGGACGAGGAGTTCACCGAGCACGTGGGCTCCCTGTGCGCCGAGCACACCGCACTGGATGCCGCGCTGGCGGCGGTGCGCGGTGGCGACCACGCGTCCTTCCCCGCCTTCGAGCTGGCCCTGCGCCACCACATCGACCGCGAGGAGAACGGCCTCTTCCCCGCAGCGGCCATCGCCTTCGCGGGCATGGAGTGGGAGCGGGTGACCGCGCTGACCCCGGCCGCCCCCAGCCGACCATGACGACGCCGCACCGGGCCTGGCTGCTGCTGCCGGCCGGGGCAAGCCTCCTCGTCGGGCTCGATGCCGGGCTGCTGCGGATGGGGGTCCCCGCGCCGCTCGACGCAGCGGCGCTGCCCGACGTGCACGGGCCGCTCATGGTGCTCGGCTTCCTCGGCACGCTCATCGCCCTCGAGCGGGCCGTCGCCCTGCGCGCGGCCTGGGGGTACGCCGCACCGGTGCTGCTCGGCCTCGGCGGGGTGGCGCTCGTCGCGCCGGTGCCGCCCCTCCTGGGCCGGATGCTGCTCCTCGACGGGACGGTGGCCCTCGTCGCGGTCCTCGTCGCGCTGTGGCGACGGCGTCGCGACGACGAGGTGCTCGTCCAGGTGCTCGCCGCTTGCCTCGCCGTGCTCGCGGCGCTGGCCTGGGTGCGGGTCGAGGCCTCCGTCGTCGTGCCGCTGCTCGCGGGGTTCGTCGTGCTGACGATCGCCGCCGAACGGGTCGAGCTCGCCCGGTTCCACCTCCCCCGCACCGCAGGGACGACCCTGCTCTGGCTCGCGACCGGGCTCGCCCTCGCGGCGACGTGGGCGCTCGTCGCACCGGGCCCGGGGAGCCGCGCCTTCGGGGTGGCCCTGCTCGCCCTCGTGGCGTGGCTCGCCCCCCGCGACGTCGCCCGCCGCACCGTGCGCTCCACCGGCCTGCCCCGCTTCAGCGCGGTGGCGATGCTCGCCGGATACGGGTGGCTCACCGTGGCCGGAGTCGCCTGGGCCGTCACCGGGGTGCCGACGACCCGCGCGGCCCACGACCTCCTCGTGCACACGGTCTTCCTCGGCTTCGCCATGAGCATGGTCCTCGCGCACGCGCCGGTCATCCTCCCCTCCGTCCTGCGCCGCCCGCTGCCGTACCGACGGGTGCTCTGGGCCCCCCTCGTCGTCCTGCACGCCGGGCTCGCGGTCCGCGTCTGCGGCGACCTCGTCGGCCAGACCCGCCTCGCCCAGGCCGGTGGCGTGCTCACCACCGTCGCCCTGCTCCTGCTCCCCCTCACCGCCGCGGCCTCGGTCGCACTCACCGTCCGCCACCCCCGGAGCGTCCCCGCGTGACCACCCTCGAGCCCCCCGGCACCACGACCGCAGCAGCCCGACCCACCCGCCAGGGCCGCACCGGGCCACCCGGCGCCTCCCGAGGTCGGTGGGCGCTGCGCGACCGGCCGGGCGTGGTCTGGCTCGGCCTCGCCGTCCTCGTCGCCCTCGTCCACCCGTTCGTGCCGGCCGCGAGCTGGCTGATGGTGCACCTCGTGCTCCTCGGTGCCCTCACCCACTCGGCCATGGTGTGGAGCACCCACTTCGCCCAGGCCCTCCTGAAGACCCCGACGTCCCTCGACGAACGGGCTCGGCAGAACGCGCGGATCGGCCTGCTCGTCGCCGGTCAGGCGGCGGTGCTCGTCGGTGTGCCGACCTCGCTGTGGCCGCTGACCGTCGCCGGGGCGGTGGCGGTGTCGAGCGCGGTGGGCTGGCACGGCATCCAGCTGTGGCGGCGACTGCGGCACGCGCTGCCGGGGCGGTTCCGCATCACCGTGCGCTACTACCTGGCGGCCGCCGCCTGCGTGCCCGTCGGCGCGACCCTCGGGGCGTGGCTCGCCCGCGGCCTGGACGACACCACCCACGGGCGCGTGCTCGTCGCGCACTCGATGGTCATGGTGCTGGGCTGGATCGGGCTGACGGTGACCGGCACCCTCGTCACGCTGTGGCCGACGATGCTGCGCACCCGGATCGACGAGCGCGCCGAGCGCCTCGCGCGGCAGGCGCTGCCGGTGCTCGTCACGGCGGTCGCCGTCACCGGGTCCGGGGCGGCGCTGGGCTCGCGCGTCGCAACGTTGGTCGGGCTCGCCCTCTACGCCGCCGGGCTTGGCTGGTGGGGCCGGGCGCTGCTCGCACCGGCACGTCAGGCCCCGCCCCGCTTCTTCGCGACGTGGTCGGTGACCGCCGCCCTCGCCTGGGGTGCGGTGGCGCTCGGGCTCGTCGGGTGGCGGGTCGCCACCGCCGACTCGTGGGCCGAGGTGGCCGACGGGTACGGCGTCGTCGCGGCCGTCGTCGCCGCGGGCTTCGGGGCCCAGCTCCTCGCCGGCGCGCTGAGCCACCTCGTGCCGACGGTGCTCGGCGGCGGGCCGTCGGTCGTGCGGGCGGCATCGGCCGAGCTCAACCGGGGCGCCGTCTGGCGGGTGACCGTCGTCAACCTCGGCCTGCTCGTCTGCCTCCTGCCCGTCCCCAGCGCGGTCCGGGTCGCCACCTCGACCCTCGTCCTCGTGGCGCTGGCCGCGTTCGTCCCCCTCCTGCTGCGCGCCGTGAAGGCGGCCGTCGCGGCCCGCCGGGCCCTCGTCGCCACCGTCGCCGAGCACCCGGTGCGCCCCGAACGGGTCGGGCCCGAGCCGCGGGTGTGGTCACCGGGGCAGCTCGTCGCCGGGGTCGCCACCATCGCCCTCGCGCTGACCCTCGGCGTCGCCGTCGACCCGGCCGCTGCTGGCCTCGGCCCCGCGTCGGATGCCGGTGGCCCGGGTTCGGTCGCCGCGGCCGGCCTGACCGGGGCCGGGTCGGTCACCCCCACCGGTGAGACCACCCGGGTGCGCGTCGAGGCCCGGGACATGGCCTTCTCCCCGGCCTCGATCACCGTGCCCGCCGGCAACCGCCTCGTCATCGACCTCGTCAACGTCGACGAAGGGTCGCCCCACGACCTGTCCTTCGGCGGCGACCTGCGCACCGAGCGCGTGATGCCCGGCCGCTCGACCACCCTCGACGTCGGGGTCGTCGGAGCCAGCGGTCAGGCGTGGTGCACCATCGTCGGCCACCGCCGGATGGGCATGGTCCTCGACGTCGTCGTCGAGGGCTCCGCCGCCGGGGCGAGCAGCCCCGGGGCGAGCAGCGCCGATGGTGCGGTCGCCGCGGAGTCCGACGACGGCATCCGACTCGGCCAGGAACCGGATGCCGCGTTCCGCGCCGTCGATGCCGCGCTACCGCCTCTCGACGGCTCAACCGTTCGCAAGGTCACGCTCACGGTGGAGGAGGTCGAGCTCGAGGTCGCGCCCGGCATCCGGCAGAAGCGGTGGACCTTCAACGGGGGCGTGCCGGGGCCGACCCTGCACGGCCGGGTGGGTGACACCTTCGTCGTGACCCTGGTCAACAAGGGGTCGATGGGGCACTCGGTCGACTTCCACGCGGGCGAGCGGGCACCGGACGAGGTCATGCGCACCATTCCACCCGGGGGTTCGCTCACCTACCGGTTCACGGCGCAGCGGGCCGGCATCTGGATGTACCACTGCTCGACGATGCCGATGAGCGCCCACATCGCGGCGGGCATGCACGGAGCGGTCGTCATCGAGCCCGACGGGCTGCCCGCCGTCGACCGCAGCTACGTCCTCGTGCAGTCCGAGGTGCACGTCGACGGCGACGGGTCCACGGCGATCACGGAGGTCGACGCCGACTCGGCAGCCGCCGACACCCCCGACGCCGTCGTCTTCAACGGCGTGGCCAACCAGTACGACGCGGCACCCCTGACGGCGCGCGTCGGGGAGCGGGTGCGCCTGTGGGTGCTCGCCGCGGGCCCGAACCGCGGGTCGGCCTTCCACGTCGTCGGCGGCCAGTTCGACACGGTCTGGAGCGAGGGCGCGTACCTGCTGCGCCGTGGCGGCGGGAGCAAGGGCAGCGAGGGCGCGGACGGTGGCAGCCAGGTGCTCGGCCTGGCCCCCGCCCAGGGCGGCTTCGTGGAGTGGTCCCCCACCGAGCCCGGCTCGTACCCCTTCGTCACGCACTCCATGGCGGACGCGGAGCGGGGGGCGCACGGCATCCTCGACGTGACCCGGTGAGGTGAGCAGCCAACGTCCGGCAGGTTGGTTGCCCGGACCACCAACCTGCCGGACACAAGCCGTAGGTTGGGGGCATGCCTCGCGACGAGCTCACCGCGTACGTCCTCGGCGGCGGCGGGGTGCTCGGCTCCAGCGAGGTGGGCATGGTGCGCGCGCTGGCCGAGCACGGCATCCGCCCCGACGTGGTCCTGGGCACGAGCATCGGCGCCATGAACGGGGCGTTCATCGCCGCCGACCCCGGGGTCGAGGGGGCCGAGCGGCTCGCTGCCGTCTGGGAGGCCGTGGTCCGCGAGGGGGTCTTCCTCGACAACCCGATGCGCCAGGCCGCCCGGGTCGCGAAGTACCGCACCCACCTGCTGTCCAACGCACCGCTGCGGCACGTCATCGAGCGCTACCTGCCGGTCAGCCGGTTCGAGGAGCTCGAGGTCGCCTTCCAGTGCGTCGCCGCCTGCATCGAGGACTCCAGCGGCCGCTGGTTCGCCGACGGTGACCTCACCGACGCCGTCGTCGCCTCGTGCTCGGTGCCCGGGCTCTTCCCGCCCGTGAAGATCGACGACCGGCACTACCTCGACGGCGGGCTCGTGCACTCCATCCCCATCGGGCGGGCGCTGGCCCTGGGCGCCACCCGCATCTTCGTGCTCCAGGTCGGGCGGGTCGAGCAGCCGCTGAAGGTGCCGACCAAGCCGTGGGAGGTCGCGACCGTCGCCTTCGAGATCGGCCGCCGCCACCGGTTCGTGCACGAGATGGAGTCGGTGCCCGACGACGTCGAGCTGCACGTGCTGCCGAGCGGCGCCGCCAGCAGCCCGAACGTGTCCATCGGGTTGGCGCGCATCGCGAAGATGAAGGAACGCATGGATGCCGCGCACGCGGCATCCGATGCCTACCTCACCGACCTCGAATCTCCCTGACCACCTCGCGGCGCAGCACCTTGCCCATCGCGTTGACGGGCAGCTCGTCGAGCACGACGTAGCGCCGCGGCACCTTGTAGGCGGTCAGGGACTCGCGGGCGTGGTCGTGGATCGTCGTTGAGTCCAGCTGGGCACCCGGGTCGAGCACGACGGCCGCGACGACCTCCTCGCTGCCGCTCTCGGGGTGCATCACCCCGACGACGGCGGCGTCACGCACCCCCGGGTGCAGGCGCAGCACCGCCTCGACCTCGGAGGGGTAGACGTTGAAGCCACCGGTGATGATGACCTCCTTGATCCGGTCCACGAGTGTGATGAATCCCTTCTCGTCCATCGTCACGACGTCGCCGGTGAGGAACCACCCGTCGTGGAACGAGGCAGCCGTCTCCTGCGGCATCCCGCGGTAGCCGTCGAACACCTGCGGCCCCTTGACGAGCAGCTCGCCCCGCTCACCGAGCGGCACCTCGCGGTCGAGGTCGTCGGGGTCGGCGATGCGCACCTGGACGTTCGGGAACGGCACGCCGATCGACCCCGGCCGCCGATCGGTCGTCATCGGGTTGCCGACGACGACGGGGGAGGTCTCGGTGAGCCCGTAGCCCTCGACGAGCAACCCTCCGGTCGCCGCCTCCCAGCGCTGGACGAGCGGGGCCGGCAGCGGCATCGCACCCGACAACCCGTAGCGGATGCCGCGGATGCTCACCCCGCGCCGCTGCGCCTCGTCGACGATGCGCTCGTACAGCGGCGGCACCGCTGGCACGAAGGTCGGCACCGCCCGTTCGATGGCGTCCATCAGCAGGCCCACCTCGGGCTTGGGCAGGAGGACGAGGGTCGCGGCGAGGTCGATGCCGAGCAGCATCCCCACGGTGACGCCGTACGCGTGGAAGAGCGGCAGGGCGAGCAGGAAGGGCGGGGGTGCGAGGCCGCCAACGGGGGCGCCGTGAGCAGCCCGGCCCACCGCAGGGCGCTGGGCGCCGGGGTCGTCAGGGCCGCCCGCGACGCGCGGGCCTTCGCGACCGGGAGCCGCAGGGCCAACCGCTTGGCCAGCGGCAGCTCGGCCGTGAGGTCGACGGCGACGACGTGCTCGAGCGCGCAGTCACCGCGCAGCTCCTCGACGACGGGGACGATCTTGTCCCAGACGATCGCCACCCTCGCGCCGTGGTCGATGAACGGCAGCCGCAGCTCACCGGCCGTGTAGAGCGGGTTGTGCTCGACGACGGTCGCCCCGAGCCACAGCACGGCGCAGAAGGCGATGACGTTCTGCGGGCAGTTCGGCATGAGGAGGGCGACGCTGTCACCCGGGCCGACGCCGAGCCGGCGCAGCCCCTCCGCGACGCGCAGGACCTGGTCGGCCATCGCGGCGTACGTGGTCTTGCGGCCGAGGAACTCCAGCGCCACGCGCTGCGGGTGCGTGGCGGCCGTGCGCTCGAACCGGTCGACCAGGGTGGTGTCACCGGGCTCGAGGTGCAACGGCACCCCTGGTCCGTACGCCGCAGCCCAGTAGGGCTCGGGGGTGCTCATGGCCGGTCGTCCTCACCGCCCGCGGTGTCGGGATCCCGCGGACGGCCCTCAACCTACTCGGGGAGGGGCAACGGCGGTGACCCTTCGACGGCATCCGGTGGGCATCCGGTGGGCATACGCTGACCGCCATGGGCGCCCGCAGCATTCCCCCTCCCCCGCTGGCCGTGCGACGCGTGCTGCACGTGGTGTGGCCGTTCGTCGGGGTGCTCGTCACCGGGCTGATGGTGCCCGTCATCGTCGCTGGTGCCTTCATGGTGCTCGTCGACCGGCGGGCCCGACTCTTTCGGGCCTCGTGCCTGGCCGTCGTGCTCATGTGGGTCGACATCCGGATGCTGCTGGGGTGCTGGGCGCTGTACGCCAAGAGCCCCGACCAGTCGTCGCCGACGTGGCGCGAGGACCACGAGAAGCTGTTCTCGACCGCGCTCGACTCGCTCATGTACTACGCGCGCCGCTGGGTCGGGCTCGAGGTGGTGCTCGAGGACCGGATGCACTTCGGCTCCGACGACGAGCCGCTGCTGGCCCTGGCCCGGCACGCCGGCCCCGCTGACTCGCTGGCCATCGCGTGGCTGCTGTCGCGCACCGCCGGGCGGTTGCCACGCATCGTGCTGGCCGAGGCGCTGCGGTGGGACCCGGGCATCGACACGATCCTGTCGCGGCTGCAGTCGTTCTTCATGCCCGCGCAGGCCCGCCCCGGTGAGGACCGTTCAGCCGGGCTCGCGGAGATGGCCTCGACGATGCAGGACAACGACGTCTTCGTCATCTTCCCCGAGGGGCAGAACTGGACTCCGACGCGTCGGACCGGCCTGATCAAGCGGCTGCGTGAGCGGGGCGACACGGCTCTGGCCCGCCGCGCCGAGGAGCTGCAGTACGTGCTGCCCCCGCGCACCAAGGGCGCCTGGGCGGCGCGGTCGGCCCGGCCGGCGGCGGACGTCATGGTGCTCGCCCACGTCGGGCTCGACCAGCTCGCCAGCCCGCGGATGATGTGGGACGCCCTGCCCTTCCACGACCGCCCCTTCGTCGTGCGGACCTGGACCTACGCCGCCGACACGGTGCCCACCGAGCCGGTCGCCTTCGAGCAGTGGCTCGGCGATCGGTGGGACGAGGTCGACAAGTGGGTCACCGAGCACGGCGGCACGGTGCGGGCGTAGCGCCGCCTCAACCGCGTGACGTCCGGCAGTTTGGTGGCTCTGACCACCGTTCTGCCGGACGCAGGCAAAGGAATCGACTCAGGGACGACCAGTGCGCAACCCCGTCAGCCACGCCCGGGCCGCCGAGAAGTCCTCGTCGGCCGTGAGCGGGGCGATCGTGGCCCGCTGCCGGTCCGCGCGCGGGTAGGACCCGAGGAAGCGCACCTCCGAGCAGATCCGCTTCAGCCCCATGAGCGCCTCCCCCACCCGTTCGTCGAGCACGTGGCCCTCGAGGTCGATGGAGAAGCAGTACGAGCCCATCGACTCCTTCGTCGGGCGCGACTCCAACCGGGTCATGTTGATCCCGCGAGCGGCGAACTGCTCGAGCAGCGCGAGCAACCCGCCGGCGTGGTCGTCGCGCTGGAAGAGCACCACCGTGGTCTTGTCGGCCCCGGTGCGCTCGGGCACGACGCCGGGCCGGGCCACGAGCACGAACCGGGTGACGGCGGCCTGCATGTCGCCGATCCCCTCGGCGAGCACGTCGAGCCCGTGGAGCCGGGCCGCGGCGGGGGCACACACGGCCGCCTCGAACGGCTGCGGCCCCTGTTCCAAGGCCTCCGCAGCAGAGGCGGTCGACAGCGTCGGCACGTACACGGCATCCGGGAGGTTCTCCCCGATCCAGCCGCGCACCTGCGCCCACGCGTGGGAGTGGGTGCCGACGGCCCGCACGGCATCGCGCGTGGTGCCCGGCGCGGCGGCCAGCACGAAGGTGACGGGCACGAGCACCTCGCCGACGACGACGAGCGGGTCGCCGCTGGCCAGGGCGTCGAGCGTGGCGGAGACCCCGCCCTCGACGGAGTTCTCGATCGGCACCATGGCGGCGTCGATGGCGCCGGAGCGCAGGGCGGTCAGCGCGGCATCCACCGACCCGAACGTGACGCGCTCACCCTGCGCGGACGGGCCCCACGCGTCCAGGGCCATCGACGTGAACGTGCCCTCGGGGCCGAGGAAGCCGTAGCGCGTGGTGGGGGTCAGCGAGGTCGAGGCGGTCACACGCGACAGGCTAGGCCGTGGCGAATCCGGGCGCCCGCGCATTCCACGCCCGCACCGCCACACCCCCGTCTCCCGACTTCGTGCGACTTGCGTGCGGGATCCCCCCGGATTTCGCCCGATCTGCGCACCGACGTCGCACGAAGTGCGGGGTGGCGGGATGCCGTGGACCACGTCGGCAGGTGCCGCGCCACGTGCCTACAGTGGATGCCGTGCCTCTCGACCTCGCGACCGTCGCCATCGTCTTCGGGACGATCTTCGTGGTCGAACTCCCCGACAAGACGTTCATCGCCACGCTCGTGATGGCCACCCGGTTCCGGCCGCTGCTCGTGTGGATCGGGGTCTGCCTCGCGTTCTTCGTGCAGACCGCGATCGCCGTGACCGCCGGCGGATTGCTCGCCCAGCTGCCCCGCACCCTCGTCGAGGTCGTCGCCGCGACGCTGTTCCTCATCGGCGGCATCCTGCTGCTGCGCGGGGCCGGCGATGCCGACGAGGAGGAGGCCGAGACCGAGGAGGAGTTCGGCGCCAAGGCCGCCAAGCAGGTCGTGGGCTGGCGGGTGGTGAGCCTGTGCTTCACCATCCTGTTCCTCGCCGAGTGGGGTGACCTGTCGCAGATCCTCACGGCGTCGCTGGTCGTGCGCTACGACGACCCGATCTCGGTGTTCGTCGGGGCCTTCCTCGCGCTGGCTGCCGTGTCGGGGCTGGCTGCCGGGCTCGGGCGCACGCTGCTCACCCGGATGAAGCTGTCGACCATCCGGCGCATCGGTGGCACGGTGTGCCTGCTGCTGGCCGGCTACTCCGCGCTGGAGATCGCCGGGGTCCTCTGACCGTTCGGCTCAGCGGGCTCGGCTGGGTCAGCCGCCTCGTCGCGGGTCACCCACCAGAGCAGCGCCAGTGCCGCGAGCCCTCCGGCGACGTCGGCGTTCTGCAGCAACCGCCCGGGCAGCTCGGGCCAGGTCGGCTGGTTCAGCCACGAGATGCCCCACCACGGCAGCCGACACAGGAAGAACGCCGTCACCCCGAGCCCGGCCCACAGCCGCCGCCGGTCTCGCAGCGGATCGGCCCCGAGCAGGGCGAAGATGACGACGACGATCCAGTGGAAGTGGTGGATCCAGGCCACCGGGGACAGCAGGCAGGCCATCAACCCCACCGCGGCGACCTCACCGATCGAGTCACCCTGCAGGTACAGGCGTCGAGCCAGAACGAAACCCAACCACCCCACGGCGGCGACGAGCACCAACCAGATCACCGTCCCCGGCATCCCCTCGGGTCCGATGCGCAACAGCAGCCCGCGCAGCGACTGGTTGGACGTGCCCATGTTCGGCCCCAACCGAGCGGGGTCCTGGAGCGCTCCACCCCAGAAGGCGAACGAGGCGTGCGGCATGAGCACCCACATCCCGATGGTCACCGCGACCGCCGTGCCGACGGCCGTCGCGGCCTCACGCCAGCGGCGGGTCACCAGGAAGTGCACCACGAACACCCCGGGCGTCAGCTTGATCGCCATCGCCAACCCGACGAGCACCCCGCGGGGCACGTGCCGGAGCACCCCCGGGCGGGGCGAGCGCAGGTCCATGAGGCACGCGAGCACGATGAACGCGTTCACCTGGCCGAAGCGGATGCCGTCGCTCACGGGGTGCAGCCACAGCATCGGCGCGGTGAGGGCGGCCAGCGCGAGCGGCATCCAGCCGTCCGCCCGGTGGATCAGGCGGTAGCCCGCGTACCAGACGATGGCCGTCGTCGCGAGCACCTGCAAGGCGGTCCACAACCACCCGGCCGCGGCAAAGGGCATGAGCGCCAACGGGATCGAGAGCAGCGCCGCGAACGGCGGATAGGTGAACGGCAGCAGCTGCGGGCTCTCGGTGAGCGCCGAGTAGATCGGCCGGCCGGTGAGGATGGACACGCCGGCCTCGCGGTAGACCTCGACGTCGACCTGCCACTGGTCCATCGGCCAGAAGACGAGGTAGCGCAGCACCACCGGGAGCGAGGCCAGGGCGATGAGCACCGCGGCGAGGAGCCACCGGTGCCACGGGACGACGCCGGCTGCTCGGGTGCTCACCGGCCCATTCTGCCGGTCGCGGGGGCCGTCGAGGTCCTCAGCCGTCCAGCGCCCGGCGTTCAGCGACTTCACGGGAGGCGCCCGTAGGGTGTCCCCGTGTTGCGCAGAGCCGTTGCCGTCGTCGTCGCCCTGGTGGCTCTCACCGCGGGTGTCCTCGTCGGCGCCGTGCCGTGGGCCTCGGCGTCGGCCTCGGCGGCCACCGCGGCGGCTCCCTCGGCGACGGCCCCAGCGGCGGCCAGCCCAGCGGCATCCACCCACACGGCATCCTTGGACGATCCCGCCGGCGCGGTCGTCCTCGTCGGCACGGGCGGCATCAGCTGGTCCGACGTCGACGAGAAGACCACCCCGAACCTGTGGGTCCTGCTGCGCGACGGCGCCTCCGCGGCGCTGGTGGCCCGGTCGGTCAACTCCAACACCTGCCCCGTCGACGGCTGGCTCGGCATCTCCTCGGGCAGCCGGGCGGCCGCCGAGCGCACCGGCGATGCCGACAACCCGGCCAACCGCCCGTGCCCGCCGCCGCCCACCGTGAGCCCCGAGGGCGCCGTCAGCACGTGGTCGGACTACGTCTCTGCGGCAGCTGACCGGCGCTTCGTCGCCGACCTGGGTCTGCTCGGCGACACCGCTGCCGCGGGCGGGCGTTGCGTGCGCGCGGTCGACCCCCTCGCCGCGGTAGGTGGTGCGACCGCTGCGGGCACCGTCGAGCAGTACTCGACGTGGTCGCCCGACACCCTGCTCGAGGACCTCAACGCCTGCCCGGTGACCCTCGTCGACGTCGGCTCGGTGCGTGACCCCGACGACGTCGCGCCCGGCGAGGTCGCCCCCGGCAGCCGCGCCGACCAGATCGCCGCCATCGACGCCCGCATCGGCGAGGTCATCGCCGCCGGCCCCAACGGTGCCGAGTACATCGTCGCCTCCCTCTCGGATGCCGGGACGAGCGAGCGTCTTCGGCTGGTCATCGCGCGTGGTCCGCACTTCGGGCCCGGGGTGCTCGTGTCTGGGTCGACGAAGCAGCAGGGGCTGGCCCAGATCCCCGACATCACGGCCACCGTGCTGGCCTCGGTGGGGCTCCCCGTGCCGGATGCCGTCAACGGCGCCCCGATGACAGTCAAGTCCGCGCCCGACAACTCCCAACAGCGGGCCCAGCAGCGGCTGACGACCCTGCGGGACTACGACGAGGCGAGCCACGACGTGCACAGCCTCGTCGAGCCGTTCTTCACCGTCTTCGCGTACGGCCAGCTCGTCATCTACCTCATCGTCCTGCTCGTGTGGAAGGGACGGCTCGGCACCGAGGCGAGCCGGGTGACGGTGCTCTCGCGGGTGCGGGTGCTCGCCGTCGCGGCCGCGAGCGTGCCCGTCTCGACCTTCCTCGCCAACCTCGTGCCGTGGTGGCGCTTCCCGATCGAGATGGTGGCCGTCGTGGCCGTGGTCGGGGTGTTCGTCGCGCTCATCGCCACGGCGGCACTGCGCGGGCCGTGGCGCGTGTTCGCTCTGGGCCCGATGGCGTTCGTGTCGGCGGTGACCATGCTCGTGCTCGCGGTCGACATCATGACGGGGGCGAGGCTGCAGCTGTCGTCCCTCATGGGGCTCCAGCCCGTGGTCGGTGGGCGGTTCTACGGCATGGGCAACACGACGTTCGCCCTCTTCGCGACGGCCACCATCCTGTTGTGCACGGCCGTGTCGTCGTGGCTGGTGCTCCAGAACCGGCGCAGGGCCGCTGCCATCGCCGTGGCCGCCATCGGCGGGGTCGCGACCGTCATCAACGCCATGCCGTTCTGGGGGGCCGACGGCGGCGGGCCGCCTGCCCTCATCCCCGGCATCATCTACCTCGTGTTCGCCGTGCTCGGGATCGCGATGACGTGGAAGCGCGTCCTGCTCATCGGCGGCTCGGTGGTTGCGCTGTTCTTCCTCATCGGCGTCGCCGACTGGCTGCGCCCGGCCGCGTCACGCAGTCACCTGGGGCGGTTCATCCAGTCGATCGTCGACGGCAACGCCCTGGACGTCGTCATCCGCAAGGGCGAGCAGAACCTCGGCATCCTGCTCGGCAACGCCCCCTTGACCCTGCTCGTGCCGGCCGCGCTGATCTTCGTCATCTACGTCCTCGCCCGGCCGACGTCGTGGGGGTCGCGCGCGATGCAGCGCTCCTACGACCAGGCGCCGACGCTGCGGGCCGGGATGATCGCCCTGCTCATCACCCTGACGATCGGCTTCCTCATCAACGACTCGGGAGTGGCGATCCCCGCGGTCGGCGCCACCCTGGCGGTGCCGCTCATCCTCTCGGCATCGGTCACGTACCTGCTCGACGAGGCCCGCGCCGCAGCGCAGACCCGTTCCGCACGCAAGCGCCGATGACGAGCGCCCAGAGCGCCAGAGCGACCCACGGCACCACCCCTGCACGGACCCCGAGCGTGAGCTCCTCGACCTCGGGGGTCATCCCCAGCACCCGGCCCGGGACGTAGGCGATCGAGAGGGCGGTCAGCCGAACCAGGGCAACGAGGTCGACCAGTCCGGGAAGCAGCGCCGGCAGCGCGGCCCACACGAGCAGGTCGTACCAGGGCAGCGAGTAGGGCGCGGCCAGCGAGAAGGCCAACGACAGGCACGCGGTGACCCAGAGCGCGACCGGTGCCACGGCATCCGGGCCGGGGGCAAGGCCCTTCGCGCGGGAAGGTTCACCATCGCCGGGGAACATTTCCGGTGCGAACATGAACCTTGCGGCATCGGGCGAAAAAGTTCGGGGGCGGCTCAGGCGCAGCAGGCACCACGCCAGCACCACGGCCAGCACGGCCGCCCCGAGGCTGATCGCCACCCGGGTCTGCTCGTTCCCCCAGACCTCCCGGCCCCACTCGAGCAGCGGCCGCCACGGGGTCGCCAGCGACACGGCCTGGCGCGAGCGCATCAGCTGGTCGTAGACGTGCGGCCCGGCCCAGGCGTGGAGAACCCCGGCCACGAGGACGAACCCACCGCCGAGGGCCACGAACCGGCGCAGCAACTCGCCCCAGCGCAGCCCCACCAGCCACCAGGCCGCGACGATCCCGGCCCCCACGACGGCATACGTGAACTTCGTCGAGCCGGCCAGCGCCACGACAACCCCGCCGAGACCGGCGCCGACCACCCCCGGACGCGCGACCACCACCGCCACGGCGAGCACCGCGAGGGCAGCGGCGATGAGGTCGATGTGCGCCCCGAGCACGCCGACCCCGAACACCAGCGGATTCAGCGTCCACAGCACGTCGACCCGGCCGTGCGCGCAGGGGTCGAGCACGCGGCGCAGCACCCACCGCACCGCGAGCCACGCCCCGACGATCAGCACCTGCCACACCCAGACCCCCTGGCGCAGCGAGTCGCCCCCGAGCAGTGCCGCGAGCCCGTGCAGCAGCGTCCCGAACGGGCCGTAGACGCTGGGCTCGGTGGTCCACGGGTCCTCGACGCGGCTGGTCACCGGGTCGGTGCCGCCGGCCCAGTCGACCGGTGACTCCACCCAGGGGTTGCCGCCGCCGACGAGGATCCGCCCGTACGCCAGGTAGTTGAGGTGGTCCCCCGACCCGAACGGCGCCGTGAGCAGCGCCAACCCACCCAACCCGACGGGCAGGGCCCACGTGCGCAGCGCCCCGACCCCGGCGCGCAGGCCGAGCAGCACCGCGAGAGCACCGACGAGGTATGCCGTCCACAGCACTGCCGTGACCGCGCCCGGCCCCGGCGTGATCGGCACCAGGGCGCCCGGGCCCCACCCGCGCGGGGCGAGGTCAGGGGTGGCCGCGTTGGGGCCCGTGGTGCCGACGAGCAGGAGCAGGGCGACGGCCAGACCGACGCAGAGCCGGTGGGCGCGGGTCAGCCCCGGTGCCACGGTCGCCAGCCGCGGGCGACCAGGGCGAGCCACACGTCGCGGTACTGGCCGGCCCGGTGCAGCTGCCCGCGCCAGTCCGAGCCGCTGACCCGGTGCTGGAGCTCGCAGGGCACCTCGAGCACGGTGAGACCGGCGCGCAGGACGTCGACCGTGAGCGCGGTCTCGACACCCCAGCCGCGGGCGAGCGGGGTCGCGGCGTCGAAGGCGCGCGGCCCGACGCAGCGCATCCCCGACAGCGGCTGGACCGCGGTGAACCCGGTGAGGTGCTGGATGCCGCCGCGCGCCAGGTTGACGACGAGCCCTCGCCCGCCGCCGGCGGTGATCTGTGCAGGCAGGGTGGCGATCGTCATGTCGGCACTGCCGTCGAGGACGGCCTGCGTGAGCACGCCGAGGTTGGCCGCGGTCTCCTGGAGGTCGCCGTCGACGAACAGCAGGGCACTGCGGACGGGGGCAACGGCATCCGCCTGCCCGTCGGCTCTCTCCAGCTCCCGCACGCGGGCGGCGCCGGTCTCCAGCGCTGCGGCCTTGCCGCGGTTGCGGTCGTGGCGCACGACGTCGGCACCGGCCTCACGGGCCACGCGGGACGTGTCGTCGGTGCTGCCGTCGTCGACGACCACGACCCGCCCCACCTGCGGCAGCGCCGCCACGGCCCGCACCGTGGCCGCGATGCGGTCCGCCTCGTCCTTGCAGGGGATGACCGCGGAGACCTGCGCGGCGAGCGCGCCCATCAGCGCAGGGTCACCTGACGGCTGAGCAGGCCGGAACGGGCGCGGCGCTCGTCGGCGCTGAGCGACTCGGTCGAGGCCAGGGCCGCGGCGTAGCGGGTGGACCAGGCGGTGAGCTCGTCCTCGTAGTCGGCGGCGCCGAGTTCGGGGTCGAGGTCCCACACGGGCACGAGGAGGCCGCAGGCGCGGAAGGCCCCGAGGAGGCGGGTGTCGCCGCCGAGGGTGTCGTCGCCGCTGGCGTGCAGGCGGGCGAGGGCGTCGGTCGCGGCGTCCTCGTCGTCGGGGAGCACGAGGCGGATGTGGGCCCGGTCGCCGATGCGCACCCAGTAGGCCGACGGCAGCGCCGCCATCTTCGTCGTGGGCACCACGGTCTCGTTGGCCCGCTCGAGGGACGCCGCGGCATCCCCTTCGAGCTCCTGGCCCTCGACCCAGAAGTCGAAGCCCTCGTGGACGGTGACCTCGAAGGTGGTGTCGTCGGTGAGCAGGTCCTGCAGGCGCGGGCTGTCGGCGGTGGCCGGGGCGGTCGTCACGACGGGGTTGCCCGGCTCGGCGGCCAGCGCGGCCAGCACCTGCCCGGCGAGGTCGCGGGAGGCGTCGCCGCTGGCGTTGCCCGACTGGGTGCCGACGAACACGGTGCCGTCGGCACGGTGCAGGCCGGGCCAGGCCATCGGCAGCACGGTCGCGACGGTCACCTCGGTGGGCGCCCCGTCCGGCACGTGCTCGGGGCGCAGGCTCACCGTCGCCGTGGCCGCCGGGAGGATCTCGCGCATCGCGACCCAGTCGGTCTCACCGGCCAGGCCCTCGAAGGGGCGGCGCTCGAAGGGCACCGGCCCGGGACGGGAGCGCGCCGTGCCACGCTCGGTTCCACGCTGACGTCGAGATGCCTTGCCCATGCGCGTCACCCTAACGGGCCGGAGCGCCTTCAGTTCGCGCGGCGGCGGCTGGGCCCACCGAGGGTGGCCCACACGACGGTGCCGGTGCGGTCCTCGGTGACGCCCCACTCGTGGGCGATCGACCGCACGATGCGCAGCCCCCGCCCCGACGAGAGCCACACGGTGCGCGGCGCCGGGTGCGGCACGGTGTCACCGCCGGCGTCGGTCACCTCGACCTCGACGACCTCGCCGCGGATCTTCCAGCGCACCCGGATCGTGCCGTCCGACAGGGGCCGGGCGTGCCGCAGCGCGTTCGTCACCAGCTCGGACGCCACCAGCTCGGCCTCGTCGACGAGCTCGTCGGGCATCTCGCGGGCCTGGAGGTCGGCGACGATCTCGCGCCGGATGCGGCCGACCGACGACGGGTCGTGCGGCGGGCGGACGGTGCAGATGATGCTGTCCGCCCCGGGGCCGGAGGACTCGACGACGACCAGCCCGCTCTCGCCGGTGCGCCGGGAGCCGACCTCTGCGGAGTCGTCGTCATCAGCGGAGGAGTGCGACGCGTGCGACGAGTTCGGCGGCGGAGGAGTCATCGAACCAACCTAACCCGATGCAGCGACCCGATCGAGCACGTGTGCAGGCCGGTTCGTGATGATGACGTCGACCCCGAGGTCCAGGCACCGGGTGATGTCCTCGTCGGTGTCGACGGTCCACACGTAGACCTGGTGACCACGGCGTTGGAACGCGCGCACGGCTCGCGGGGTGCGCAGCATCCGCACGTCCAGCCCCACGGCCCCGATGCCGCTGGGCAGGATGCCGTCCCACGTCAGCCGTGGACGCGTCGCGTCGACGAGGTAGACGAGCGGCAGCCTCGGCGCCAGCCGGTGAGCGCGCTGAAGAGCGGTGTGCGAGAACGACATCATCCGCACGTGCGGGCGCCCCGGCAGGTCGCCACCAGCCAGGTCGAAGGCGCGCAGCACCTGCACGAGTGCCTTCTCGACGTCCCCGCCGTGACGCGTGGGGTGCTTGGTCTCGATGAGGGTGACGACCTCCTGGCCGGTGTCGACGAGGGTGTCGAGCAGGCGCCGCAGGGTGAGCAGGTGGCCGCGCTCGGGGTCGGCCTCGGGCAGCTCGGTGTCCCCGGGGCGGTGCGCGGTCTTCCACGAGGCCCAGTCGAGCTCCTCGAGGCGGGCCAGTTCCAGGGCCGACACCACTCCGCGCCCGTTGGAGGTGCGCTCGACCCGGCGGTCGTGCACACACACCAGGTGCTGGTCGGCCGTCAGCCGCACGTCGCACTCGACCCCGTCGGCGCCGTGGGAGAACGCCTTGCGGTAGGCCGCCAGGGTGTGTTCGGGCTCCTCGTCGCTCGCCCCTCGGTGCGCGATGACCAGCGGGCCACCCCGCCGCGGTTCGGGCTTGCTCAGCCCCTCGGACACGACCTCCACGGGGCCACGGTTGCACATCCCGCGCGCGAACGTGGCCGCTCTCGGCATCCGACCCGCCGCGCTCACACATCCGGGCGGCCTACCGTTGCACCATCGTGAGCCTTCCTCCCTTCCAGCACCTCGTCGACGAGCACTGGCGCGACGTCGCCCGGCTCGCGCACGGCCTCGCGCCCGGGCACGGCGACGACGTCGCCCAGCAGGCCTGGGCGCAGGCGCTGGCCGCCTATCCGCGGCTGACCCATGCGCGCAACCTGCGGTCGTGGCTGCTCACCATCACGCACCGCTGCGCGATGGACCACCACCGCTCCGCCCGCCGCACCACCCCCCACGAGGACCTGTCCCTGCTCGACGAGGCCCCGACCCACCCCGCACCCGAGGTGCCGGACGGCGACCTGTGGGCCAGGGTCGCGGCGTTGCCGCAACGGCAGCGGGATGCCGTCGTGCTGCGTTTCGTCGGCGACCTCGACCACCGGGCCGTCGCGGCGGCGCTCGGCACCTCGCCGGGGATGAGCCGCCGCCTCGTCAGCGACGCCATCGCCACCCTCCGCCTCGACCTCCGGGACCAACCATGACCAACCCCTTCGCCGCCTTCGACCCACCGCTCGCCGGCCCGCCCGTGCTCGAGCCCACCGACGTCTCCTACGTGCTCGAGGACACCGCCGTCGGTCGACTGCTCATCGCCGTGCGCTCGAGTGGCGCGGTGGTGACGTGCGCGTACTCCCCGGACACAGCATCCGAGGATCGGTGGTTGACGCGCATCGCCGGCTCGGTGAGCCCGCGGGTGCTGCGTCACCCCTCCCCGACGGATGCCGTTCGCCGGGCTCTCGCGGCGTACCTCACCGGGAGCGCCCGGTCGGTCGACGTGCCGACCGACCTCGCGCTCGCGACGCCCTTCCAGCGCGAGGTGCTGACCGGGCTCGTGGCGCGGATCGGCTACGGCCAGCGCACGACGTACGGCGCGCTGGCGTCAGCCGTGGAGCACCCCGGTGCGGCGCGCGCGGTGGGGACGGCGCTCGGCGGCAACCCGCTGTGCATCGTGCTGCCCTGCCACCGGGTGCTGCCGGCGTCCGGCGGGGTCGGTGGTTACGCCGGGGGCGCCGCCGCCAAGGAGCACCTGCTCACCCTCGAGGCCGCTCACACCTCTCCCCGCGCCTGAACGTCAGCGGGTCATGCCGTGCCGGGCCAGCGGGTGCAGCAGCTCGCGCTCCTCGTAGGCCAGGTGCGAGAGCAGGGTGTCGGTCAGCAGGTCGACGACGTGCCGCAGCCGGTCCAGGGCCCCCGGCTCGTCGGCGACCAACGCCACGAGCGCCCGGTCGACGTCGTCGAGCACGTCGTGGATGACCTCGTGCTCCTCCTCGAGCCGGTCGATGACTGGGCGGGCGTCGGGGTCCTGCGCGCGCAGGTGCGGGAAGATCGCCGCGTCCTCGAGCGAGTGGTGGCCGGTGACGATGCGGCAGTACGACTCGCAGTACGCCCCGAGCGTCCAGTTGTTCTGGCGCATCGTCATCGCGTTGACCGCCGACCGGGCCGCCCCGACCTGTAGCTGCCCCCGCACGACCTGGTCGACGACGTCGCGCACCTGGGCGAGCTCGGCCCGCAGGTGGTTGTGCACGTCGATGAGGTGCTGCGGCACGGCGAGCTGGGCCGGGCCGTACTGCGCCTGCTCCTGCGCGTCGGGGCGGCGCGGGTAGGTGGGTCGGCTCGCCTCGTCCCACGGCAGGATGCCGGTGAGTCGCCTGCCGTCGTCGGGTGTCGGCGTGACGACGGGCCGGTTTTCAAACCCCCCGGCTGGTGCCCCGGAGCCGGCCCCGGGCGCACCCGCGGACGGCTCGACATTCGATGCCGAGGTCTCCACCCGCGAGGGTGAGGCCGCCTCGGGAACGGGCGCCACGGCATCCGAGGGCTGCGTGGCCCGCCGGGCACGTTCCGCCGCGACGAGGTCGCGCACGGCGGGCGCCACCTCCTCACCGAAGCGGCGCACGTCGTCAGGATCGTCCGTCGCGAGGATGTACGTCGCCAGGCCCTCCTCGAGGGTGAGCTCGGCGAGCTGCTCGGCCCACGTGTGAGGGGGGCCCTGGAGGAATCCGGACCCTGAGCCGAAGGTGCCCGAGATGTTGTAGAGCCGGCGCACGGCCTCGGGGGCCCGACCCGCAGCCAGGGCGGCCTCGTCGATGCGGGCGTTCATGGGGGCGAGGGTGTCGGGCGCCGCGTACCCCTGGCTGGGCAGCCAGCCGTCGGCGAGGCGCCCGGTGAGGCGCAGCATCCGCGGCTTGTAGGCCCCCACCCAGATGCCCATCGGGTGCGCCGGGGCGGGGCCCGAGTGCAGGCCGCGGGCTCGATGGTGCTCACCGTCGACCCGCACGCTGCCCTCCCCCGCCCAGAGCGCCCGGGCGATGGCGATCGCCTCCTCGAGGGCGGTCACGGCCTCGCCGGGGGTCAGCCGGGTGCCGCCCGCCGCCTCGATGGCATCCCAGAAGGCGCCCGTTCCCAGCCCCAGCTCGACCCGCCCCCCGGTGAGCAGGTCGAGCGAGGCGGCCGATCGAGCCAGCACCACGGGGTTGCGCAGCGGCAGGTTCGCGACGTTGAGGGCGACCCGCACCGTCGACGTGCGAGCGGCGATGACCGAGAGCAGGGTCCACGCGTCGAGGTGGCGGGCCTGGTACGGGTGGTCCTGCACGCTGACGAGGTCGAGTCCGCTGACCTCCGCCACGTGCGCCAGCTCGAGCGCGTGGTGCGGGCGGGCGGCATCCGGGGTGGGGAAGATGCCGAACTCGAGGTCGTGCCCGTAGTCGCTCACGCCGAGGATTCTGACGGGTCCGTCACGCCGGCGAGGCCGTCGGGTCGGCCGAGTCCGTCGGGTCGGTCGAGTCCGTCGGGTCGGTCGAGTCGGACGGGAGCCGGCCGCTGCCGGCGTACCCTCCGAGCAGCTCGGCCATCGCGAGGTGCGGTCGGGCGTCAGCAGCCCGGCCGAGGCGCTGGAGGGTGCGGCCGAGCACGAGGTTCGCGTAGGCATCGTCGGGGTGGTCGACGAGCACGGCGCGAAGCACCGTCTCGGCGCGGCCGAGCTGTGCGGAGTGGAAGTAGGCCCGGCCCAGCAGCACCCGCAGCTCGGTGGTGCCGTGGATGGGGGGCTCGAGGGCGCTCTCGTCCACGAGGGCACGCAGCGAGTCGGCGGCGGCCTGGTACTCGCCGTGCTCGAACAGGCCGCGGGCCTGCGCATAGCGCTCTGCCATCGACATGGGGGTGTTCACGGGCTGCTCAACGCCTCGCCGCCGGTGGCCATTCCGGGGCCGCACGAGTCGGGCGACGCAGCAGTTCGATCGCCACGCAGCACTTCGCCGCGCGGCCGGCAATTGCCGGGCAGCAACCGAACTTCCGCGTTTCTGCCATATCGACGACGGCCCCGCGGGAGAGGATCGGAGGGTCATGGCCACGAACGACCCCTCCCCGACCCCGCCGGCCTCCGGAGCCCCCGGCAGCCACGGGGTGCCCGGCAGCCACGGAGCGCCCGGCAGCCACGGCGAACCGGGCACTCGCAGCACCCCCGGGGTGCGACAGCGCGTGACCGGAGCAGGGCGCACGGTCGGGCGCGGGGGCCGGGCCGGCATCCGCGCCGTGGGCACCACAGGCCGAGCCGCTGGCCGTCGCTTCCGCACCTTCGCCAGCGCCGACGGCGCCGCAGACACCGGCCTCGCACGGCTGACCGAGCTGCACGCCGTCAACGTCGCCGCGGATGCCGCGCTCACCGTCTCCCTGGCCGGCACCGTGTTCGCGTTGCCCACCGACGAGGCCCGCAGCCGGGTCGCCCTGTTCCTCGTGCTGACGATGGCCCCGTTCGTGCTGCTGGCCCCCCTCATCGGGCCGCTGCTCGACAGGTTCCGGCACGGGCGCCGCTGGGCGCTCGGCACGACACTGGCCACCCGGGCCTTCCTGGCGTGGGTGCTGGCCTCGGCCGTGGTCGAGGACAGCGCGTGGCTCTTCCCGGCGGCCCTGGGCTGCCTCGTGGCGAGTCGTTCGTATGCCGTGGCACGCGCCGCCGCCGTCCCGCGGCTGCTGCCCGACGGCATCACCCTCGTCACCGCCAATGCCCGCCTCAACATCGCGGGGCTGGTCGGCATGGCGCTGGGCGGGGGGCTCGCAGGCGCCCTGTCGCGCATCGGGCCCGACTGGTCACTGCGCCTCGCCTTCGCCGTCTACGTCGCGGCGACCGTGCTCGCCATCCGGTTGCCCGCGCGGGTCGACTCGACCACGGGCGAGGTCGACGTCGACGGCATCCCCGTCGCAAGGGCCCCTCTGCCGACCCTCGAGAGCGGCCCACGACGCCTGCGCGCGTTGCCACCGCTGGTGCGCTACACGCTGTGGGTCACCTGCGGAGCCCGTGTGCTGTCAGGGTTCCTCACCCTCTTCCTCGCCTTCCTCATGCGCGAGCACCCGATCCCGGGATGGTCCGGGCCGCTCGTCCTGGCACTCGTCGCGGGCGCGGCGGGGGCCGGCAACGCGCTGGGCTCGGTCATCGGCAACCGCAAGCGGACACCACCACCCGAGCGGATGGCGACGGCGATCGCCCTCCTCGCCCTGAGCGCCGTCATCGCCACCTCGATCCTGTACTCGGTGTGGGCGCTCGTGCTGCTGGGCCTCGCGACAGGGCTGTTCGGTCAGCTCGCAAAGCTCTGCCTCGACGCCCTGATCCAGCGGGAGATCGCCGATGACGTGCGAGCGCGGGTGTTCTCCTGGTCCGAGACGATCCTCCAGGGGTTCTGGGTGCTCGGCGGAGCCGTCGGCATCGCCATTCCCCTGCGGCCGGGGCTCGGCTTCGGCCTCGTGGCCGCGGTGGTGCTGCTGCTGGGAGCGGTGGCGGTCCGGTCCCGTCGCATCGGCTCGGATCGCTGAGGGCCTCACTTCCCCTCTGGCCTTACATACCCCCTAGGGTATCTTCTAGGCTATCTTCGACACCACTCCTCTACCCCTTGTGAGGTCCTTCGTGTGCAGCCCTGCCACCTGTCACTCCTGCGGCAAGACGACCTGGTCCGGGTGCGGCATGCACGCCGACATGGTCATGGCCAGCGTCCCCGCTGAGGCCCGCTGCTCGTGCCACGAGGAGCCCGCTCCTGCCCAGCCCGCAGGCAACGCCTTCGGCCGCCCCTGACACCGAGGCCCACCCGCCGCTGACCCTCATCACTCTGGGCAGTCGGCCCCTACGCCTAGGCTGACCGGGTGATGAGCACGCGGGCGGCCAGGCTGCGCCTGCTCGGTCTCGTCCTCAGCGTCGCCATCGCCAGCGCTCTCGTCTGGGTCGTCATCGGCGGCGACCTCGACACGGTCCAGTCCACCGTCGAGTCCACGGGCGCGTGGGGGCCCGTGGCCTACGTCGCGCTGCACGTGCTGCTCACCCTCGTGCCCGTCTCGAAGAACCTCCTGGCAGGGGTGGCCGGCGCCCTGTTCGGCCTCGCCGGCGGCATCGCCCTGTCCTGGGTCGGCGCCATGGTCAGTGCCGTCGTCACCTTTGCGATCGCCCGCCGGCTGGGGCGTGCGGCCGTGGCGTCCATGACCGGCCCCCGCATCGACCGGGTCGAGGAGATCATGCGCCAGCAGGGCCTGCTCGCGGTCATCATCGCCCGCGTCACCCCGGTCATCCCCTTCACCGTGGTCAACTACGGCGCGGGTGTCACCGCCGTGAGCACCCGGGACTTCGTGCTGGGGACGGCCATCGGCATAGTCCCGGGCACCGTCGGGTATGCCGCCCTCGGCGCCTCGGCGGGCCGCGACGCAACGACCTTCGTGATCGCCGGGATCGTGGCCGTGGTGCTCTTCGCGGGCTCACTCCTCCTGGGGTGGCGGGCCGCCCGGCACCAGCAGCGCGGCGTTCAGTGAGCGGATGCCGCGTGGTCGCCCTCGCTTGAGCGCATCTTCTTGACCTGGGTCACGATCAGGACGACGAGCGCTCCGACGACGAGACCGATGGCCGCCGAGGCCAGCGTGTTGACCAGCCAGCCCGGGAAGCCACCACCCACGGCCTCCTCGGCGTGGTGGACGAGGTCGTAGAGCCAGTGCCAGCCGAGGTCGTGCACCCCGACGAGCAGGATGTGGCCACCGACCCACAGCATGGCGACGATGCCGACCGTCGACAGGCCCGCGAGCAGCTTGGGCATGAACGCGACGAGACCGCGGCCGACGCGCTGCGAGGCCCCTGACTCACGACGCGCCAGGTGCAACCCGATGTCGTCCATCTTCACGATCAGGCCCACGACCCCGTAGACGAGGACGGTGATGCCGACCGCGACCACCGCGAGGATCACCGCTCGGGAGACGAACGCCTCGTCGGCCACCTCGTTGAGGGCGATGACCATGATCTCGGCGGACAGGATGAAGTCGGTGCGCACCGCCCCGCTGATGACGGTCTTCTCGTGGTCGGGGTCATCGGCCGCGACGGTCTCGACCGCGTGCTCGTGACCGGCGACCAACTCCCAGATCTTCTCGGCCCCCTCGTAGGCCAGGTAGGTGCCGCCGACCATGAGGATCGGGGTGAGGGACCACGGCAGGAACTGGCTGAGCAGCAGGATCGCCGGGAGGATGATGAGCAGCTTGTTGCGCAGGGAGCCCATGGCGATCTTGCGGATGATCGGCAGTTCCCGCTCGGGCTTCAGGCCGTCGACGTAACGCGGGGTGACGGCGGTGTCGTCGATGACGACCCCCGCCGCCTTCGCGCTGGCGCGCCCTGCGGCAGCACCGACGTCGTCGACCGAGGCGGCCGCCAGCTTCGCGAGCGCCGCGATGTCGTCGAGGAGGGCGACGAGTCCACCAGCCACTGGTTCTTCCTTCGGGTCATGGGTCGGTCGCGCTGCGGGTGAGCGCGCGACCGTTTCGGTGCTCACGGTAACGCGATGTGCCCGGATCTCGGTTGCACGCACGCATCCCGGTCCCTGACAGTGAGCCCGTGCAGCGCCATGGGATCAGCCACCTCGCCCACGCCCACCACCCCGTCATGGCTCCCCTGTCGGACGCGTCCGTGGCCCGGCTGCTCGATCGGCTGCTCCCGGCCAAGGGCCGACTGCTCGACCTCGGCTGCGGTCAGGGTGAGTGGATCCGCCGGGCGCTGAGCGTGCGGGACGGCGTCACCGCCGTCGGCGTCGACCTCCACGTGGGGTCGGGTGTCGGCGACCTCGCCCCGACGCAAGCCGCTCGCGCCACCGTGGTCGAGGCCGATGCCGCGACCTGGACAGGTGGTCTGTTCGATGCCGTGCTCGCGCAGTGGGCGCTGGAGCCCGGGCGTGACCCGGCCGACCCGGGACCAGGCCCGACAGGCCTCCCGGGCGCACCGCGAGGCGTGGCTGACGGGGTACCGGGGTGTCCTGGGCTTCGCCACCCTGGTGCTCGTCGACAACCCGGCATCCCATTGATGCTCCGAGGCGGCGTGTGCGCGAGGGCCGTCACGCGGTAGCGTCCGGCGCATGCGCCTGGCCCTCCGCATCGTCGCGGCTCTCCTCGTCCTCGTCATCGCCGCTGCCGTGGGCGGGTACTTCTACGCCCGCCCCCTGCTCGAGACGGGAACGGGGTACGCGGCGCACAACTCCTGCGCCGTGACACTCGTCGCCGGCCGTGACGACCCCGAGACCGACCTGCCCGACAACCCCCTGGTGCCCTTCCTCACCGGGTACGTCAACGAGGCAGGCCGCTCGAGCACGTCGCAGATCCTGTTCACGCTGTCCACGCAGAAGGCCTGGTACACCCGGGGCTACGGCTGCACGGTGGGGGCCGACCGGCCCGAGGACCTCGGAGAGCCCACGAAGGTCCTCTCCGACACCAACCCCCTCTCCACGGCGGAGTCCCCGGAACCCAACGCTGCGGTCGACGCCGCCATCGCTCGAGCCTTCGGTGACGAGCTCGGCACCGTGCGGGCCGCCGAGCTCGGAACCCGCGGCATCATCGTGCTCAAGGGTGGGCAGCTCGTCGGAGAGCGGTACGCCGAGGGCTTCACCCGTGAGACCCCGCAACTCGGCTGGTCGATGACCAAGAGCGTCGCGAACATGCTCGTGGGGCGGATGGTGCACCAGGGACGGATCGCGATCACCGACGACTCGTTGCTGCCCGAGTGGACCGACGAGCGCAAGGGCATCACCGTCGACCAGCTGATGCGGGCAACGAGCGGGCTGTCCTGGGACGAGACCTACTCGCTCGGCACCCCGATCACCCAGATGCTCTACTCCGAGCCCGACATGGCCCGTTTTGCTGCGAGCCAGCCGCTGGCCCACCAGCCCGGCACCTACCAGCAGTACAGCAGCGGCGGCACGAACATCCTGTGCTCCGTGCTCACCGACCTGGCCGACGCCCCGGACGCCGACCTGCCACGCCAGCAGCTCTTCGCTCCGCTGGGCCTCACCTCCGCGACGCTCGAGGTCGACATGACCGGGACCCCGGTGTGCAGCTCGTACCTGTGGGCCACGCCGCGCGACTGGGCCGCCATCGGGCAGTTCGCCCTGCAGGACGGCGTGTGGGCCGGTGAGCGGCTGCTTCCCGAGGGCTGGATGAAGGCCTCCACCACGGTCACCGAGGTGCGTCAGACCGAGGAGCAGGGCTACGCCGCCGGGTGGTGGGCCAACAAGAAGGCCAACGGCACTCTCGTCGACCCCCAGCTGCCCGAGGACACCTACTGGGCGAGCGGCCACGACGGCCAGAAGCTGTACGTCGTTCCGTCGGCCGATCTCGTCGTCGTGCGTCTCGGGTTCACCCCCGAGCTCGAGGCCGACCAGCTGCGCACCGACGAGCTCGTCGCCGAGCTCGTCGCCATGAAGCCTGCCGAGGGCTGACCCCAGCTTTCCCTCCCCATGAGGCAAACCCGAGGTTCGCATGTTGGCATCCCTTGCGAACCTCGGGTTTGCCAGGTGAAGTCCGCGGGCCGCTCAGAGCGAGGCGGTGACCGTCACCGTCCTGGCCTCGGCCACGTCACCGAAGAGCGGGACGCACGAGACGTCCACGACGGCACCCGGCTCACCGCCCGGGGTGGTGCAGACCGTCTCGACCGTTTCACCGCCCGCAGCGGGGAAGCGCATCGTGAACAGCACGGGGAAGCCGTTTGCGTCGCCGAGGGTGGCCTTCATGCCGGTGATGTTGACGATGGGGATGCCGGAGCCCTGCGGCACCAGCGTCCACCCGCCGTCGATCGTGGCGCGCGGCAGCTCGAAGCCGTCACCAACGGTGAGCTCGATGTTCTGCTCGATGTCCGTCGGCAACCCGCTCGGCAGGTCGGTCGGCAGGCCACTCGGGAGATCCGTCGGGAGATCCGTCGGGAACCCGCTCGGCAGGCTCGTGGGAAAACCGGACGGGAAGGTCTCGTTGACGCTGTCGGCCACGCGGGGGGCGAAGAACGCGATGGCTGCGATGACGATGGCGATCAGGCCGAGAAGGACGACGCCGGCTATGAGGCAGCCCTTGGCCAGGCCGCTGCTGCCGCTCTTGACCGGCGGCGGGTAGCCGGCGGAACCCGGTGCGCCGTACCCGGTCTGGGGCTGGCCCGGCGCGTACCCCTGCTGGGGGTAGCCCTGCTGCGGGTAGCCCTGCTGCGGGTACCCGACCGACGCCTGACCGGCGGGCGGGTACGCACCCGGTGCCGCGGCATCCTGACGCGGGAGCGCCTGCGTGCCCGCCACGTCGAAGACCTGCGTGTGGTCGCTGTCCGAGACGCTGTCGCTGTCGGAGAGGGCGTCACCCACGGCGTCCGACGAGCTCGCCCACGACGGCGCGGGTGGGGGCGCGGTCGGGTCGATCGGGGCCGGTGAGCGGAACTGGTCGGTCCACTGGGTGCCGTCCCAGAATCGTTCCTGTCCGTCCGGCTGGAGGTGCCAACCCGCTGGTGCCGACATGGTGCTTCTCCTGGTTCGTGCGGGTGGTCAGCCCACCTTAGCCGGGCTCACTCGCAGACGAGGGAGCCGGCACGCACAGGACCGGCCAGTCGCTCAGGTGGAGCAGCTTGTGGGAGCGGTGCCGGGGGTCGATGTGGGCCAGGCGTTGGGGCAGGGCGTGGCGCCGAGCCATCGACAGGGCCGTTCGGGATGCCGGGATGATCGTGGTCTGCGTGGAGGCGATGGCTGAGGTCGCGACCGACAGCAGCAGCACCCAGTCCCAGCCGCCGAGCACCTCGGTGGCGAGGTCGGCGAAGAGGAGCTCCTCGGAGTCGGCGTTGTCGGTGAGCCACTGGGTGCCGGCGTACGACACCACCGCGAAGGCGACGGAGATGTAGGTGAGGAGCAGGACCACCGTCGACCACACGCCACCTGCGCCAGGATGAGGATGTTCTGGAGCCTCGCCGAGATGTCGGTGCCGAGGATGCACAGCCACGTCATGAGGACGATCAGGCCAATGGCGAGCGGCATCCGGAGGGCCGCGATCGCGCCGATGACGGCCGCGAGCGAGTAGGCCGGGGACGTCGCAGCCAGGCCGATGACCATGGCGTCGAGGAACCCGATCGAGCCGGCCTTGAGTCCGGGGTCGGCGTCGGGCACCTGCGTGGGGGCGGACATGGCGTGCTCCCTTCACCCCTGTCAATCGGTCGGGAGAACTCTCGAGAGCCGGTCGCGCACGTCCGGTCCCCAGCCGGGGGGCTGGGTCAGCGCCGCCCACGAGTCGAGGTTGTCCTGCGCGGAGTACATGTGACCGAACCCGGCCGGCACCTCCGTGCCCGCCGGCATGTCGAGCAGCACCTGCCACATCGTGACGAGCGGGAACCACTCCATGGTGGGCGCGACGTCCGGCCCGCGCTGGCCCTCCTTGAGCCAGTCGGGTTCGCGGAACGTGAGGTTCGGCGAGTAGAACACCGTGGGGTCGGACGCGTACTGGAGGTAGACGACCCGGGTGGGGCCCCACCGCGCCCCGCCACGCTCCAGCCCGCCCTCGGCATTGCCGAAGCGCACGGTGCGGCCCTCCTCGGAGATCGGCAGGGATGCCGGGGAGCCGGGGTCGCGCTCGGCCTCCAGTCGGGCGTGCAGCGGGTTGACGAACGGCGGACCGACCATGAGGGCGCCGTTCACGGGCGCGTTGACGATGCTGATCGACGTCAGCACGCTCTCGACCCCGAGCGACCCGAGCGACAGGCCGTAGAGGTAGAGGTCGGGGCGGTCGTTGGACGGCAGCGTCGACCAGTGCTGGTGCACGGTCTCGAAGACGACCCGCGAGGTGGTCGCGACGGCATCCTGGTCGGCGAGAATCGAGATCCAGCTCGGCAGGTAGGAGTACTGCACCCCGGCGATGGCGGTGTCGCCGTTCCACAGGTACTCGAGCGGGTCGGTTCCGCGGTGGTCGAGGTAGCCCATCCCGGTGGTCGTGGCGATGACGAGGATCTCGCGGTCGAAGGCCCCGGTGCGCTTGAGCTCCTCGAGCACGAGGTCTGCGCGACCCTGGACCGTGTCGGCACTCTGGAGGCCGGCGAACACCCGGATGGGTTCCTTCGCGCCGGGACCGTTGACGGCTTCGAGCTCGGCGACGTCGGGGCCGCCGCGCACGAAGAAGCGGCCGTACTGGCCGAGGTCCTCCCACGGTGACATCGACTCCGGCGAGCCGGATCGCTCAGGCGCCGTCGGGCGGTTCGAGCTGTTGGTGCCGGTGGTGTCCTGGGGTGCGAAGAAGGCGTTGGCACCGGCGAAGAAGCCGTTGACGATGACTCCGGTCCACAGCCCCCAGAGCAGGAAGAGCACCGCCGCCACGCCGAGCACGATGGACAGCCGGCGCGACAGCCGGCGCCCCAGCCACGAGGCCACCGTGCGGGACAGCACGATCAGGCTGCGGGCGAGCAGGACGAGCAGCGTGAACACCAGGAGCGTCACCACGATGACGACGGGCCAGATCGTCGGTGACGTCGACTCCATCCCCATGATCCTGCGGATGTCGTTCTGCCACCCGACGAACTTCCAGCCGCTCACCAGCACGAGGACCAGGCCGATACCGATGACCAGCCCCAGCGCGACGGATCGTGCTCGGCCCCTGAGGCCGGGGATCTGCAGGTAGCGCCAGAGGGCGTGGGTCGCCGCACCCAGCCCGTACCCCACGGCCACGGTGACACCCGACGCCACGCCCTGGAGCCACGGCGCGCGCGGCAGCAGTGACGGCACGAGGGATGCCGCGAACGCCCACGGCACGACCATGAGCCCGACTCCTGAGAGCACCCGCTCGAAGACGCGATCGGCGTCCCCGATGGCCGGCAGGAACGGGCTGCGGCCCACGCGACGGGCGGCCTTGTCGACGATCGCGGGGATCACCGTGCCAGCGTAGGGCCGCGACCGTCGCCGGGCCGACCCTTGCACTCAGCCCGGCGTCCGCGGCACCGCAAGGGGGGGGACCGTGTGGACGGCCGGGTTGCCTGGGCGCGTGCTGGCGAGTGCTGGGGCACGGTGAAAGCCCCGTCGGAGGTGTCGATGCGCCACAGTGGGGCACCTCGACACATGTCGTCGTCCCGACTACGCAGCACTGGTCCGCCCGACCCACTGAGGGCGTCGGGCGGACCAGGTGCGGCGCCTGGCCGGGGCGTCAGGCCGGGGCGTCGGCGAAGCGCAGGTAGGGCTTGACCTCGTCGACGTTGGCGAAGCGCTCACGCGCGTCGTCGGTGGCGATGGTCGGCGCCACGATGACGCGGTCGCCGGGAACCCACTCGGCCGGGGTGGAGATCGGCGCCCGGTCGGTGGCCTGGAGGGCGTCGAGCGCACGCAGGATCTCGGTGAAGTTGCGACCCACCGACTTCGGGTAGGTGATCGTCAGGCGCACCGTGTTGCTCGGGTCGATGAGGAAGACCGAGCGCACGGTCGAGGTGTCACCCTCGCCCGGGTGGATCATGTCGTAGGCCTGCGAGACGGAGCGGTCCTCGTCGGCGATGATCGGGAAGTCGACGTCGACCCCGGCGACCTCGGCGATGTCCGGGGCCCAGCGCAGGTGGTCCTCGACGGAGTCGACGGACACCGCGATCGGCTTGGCGTTGCGGGCGGCGAACTCACCGGACAGGGCAGCGGTGCGGCCGAGCTCGGTGGTGCAGACCGGGGTGAAGTCCGCCGGGTGGCTGAACAGCACGGCCCAGGTGCCCTCCTTCCAGTCGTGGAAGGACAGCACCCCCTGCGTCGTGTCGGCGGTGAAGTCAGGGGCGATGTCGCCGAGACGGATGCTCATGGGATAACTCCTCGTTTGCAGAACGGTTATCCCATGTTATTCGTGATTGAGGGATGCCGTCCCACGGCGACCGCATCGTGGGCACCCCCGCTGCCCCCCGGCATCCTCGCGACTTCTTGCACTCCAGCCACCTGATTCGGGTGGCTGGAGTGCAATCAGTCGCGTATCAGGGTGGGCGACGCGGCGCTCCTCTGGGGTGAACGGCCACGAAAGACCACGAACGACCACCCACTCAGGAGCACACCATGTCCTTCACCGATCCCATCCGCCACAACCCGCGCATCCCCCTCGACCCCCGCTTCCCGAGGGTCCCCACCGACCTCGACCCGCAGGGCCCCGTCAAGGGCCGGCGGGGCAACCGCTGCGGGACCATGGAGGAGCACCGCCAGCTCGTGCGGCTGGACCCCGAGTACCGCTGGCGCCGCGACCAGATCGAGAAGGACGTCCAGCAGTGGATCGACGCCTTCGGTGAGGAGGGGTCGCGCACCGGCATCATCCGCATCCCCGTCGTCGTGCACGTCATCTGGCACACCGCCGCCGAGAACATCAGTGACGCCCAGATCCACTCGCAGATCGACGTGCTCAACGCCGACTTCCGGCGGCTGAACGCGGATGCCGGGAGCGTCCCCTCCGCGTTCGCCGGGGTCGCCGCCGACGCCAGGATCGAGTTCGCCCTCGCCGTGCGCGGCCCGGGGTGCGCGGTCACGACCGGCATCACCCGCACCGAGACCTCGGTCACCGGGTGGACCCGCAACCAGACGGGGATGCTGTCCGCCGCCGGAGGGGGCCACGACCCGTGGGACGTCACGAAGTACCTCAACGTCTGGGTGTGCAACTACACCGACGGGCTGCTCGGCAAGGGCAGCTTCCCCGGCATGCCGAACCAGGGGGTGCGCTGCCACTACCGGGCGTTCGGCTCGACGGGCACCCTCAGCGCGCCCTACGACCTCGGCCGCACGATGGTCCACGAGGTGGGGCACTACCTGAACCTCAACCACATCTGGGGCGACGACGGCAGCCTGTGCAGCGGCACCGACAACGTCGACGACACCCCGAACCAGGCCGACGAGCACTACGGCACGCCGACGTTCCCGCAGGTGTCGTGCAGCAACGGCCCGGACGGGGACATGTTCATGAACTACATGGACTACACCGACGACGCCGGCATGTTCATGTTCACCGCGGGGCAGAGCGCGCGCATGGACGCCACGCTGCACACGGCCCGCACCGGGCTGCTCGCCTCTGACGGGCTGGTGCCGAGCAGCGGTGCCGTCAACGACCTGTGGGCCAAGGACACCTCCGACGACGACGGCGCCGAGCCGAACCCGTCGGGACAGCCGATGTGGGTGAGCGACGACATCTGGGTGCGCAACGACAACAACGGCATCGCGAACCAGGACCACCAGAACCCCGAGCACGGCTCGGGCACCACGTCGGTCTACGTGCGGGTGCGCAACCGCGGGTGCTCCGGCTCGTCGTCGGGCACGGTCCGTCTCTACTGGGCCAAGGCCTCGACGGGTCTGGCCTGGCCGGCGCCGTGGGACGGCAGCGTCACGTCGCCGGCGCTGATGGGCGACGAGATCGGGTCGGCGGCCGTGTCGGTCTCCGCGGGTGACGACGAGATCCTCGCGTTCCCGTGGTCCCCGCCGGACCCGGCCGACTACGCCTCGTTCGGTGCCGACCGCGGGCACTTCTGCCTGCTGGCCCGCATCGAGACCGGTCCGGCCCCGGACTTCGGGATGAGCTCACCCGAGACGGGCAACCTCTACGCGAACGTGCAGCAGAACAACAACATCGTCTGGAAGAACATCACCGTCGTCGACGAGGACACCGACGGGCGTGTCAGTGCCGCCATCGTCGCCAACTACGGGCGCGAGGCCACGAAGGTGCACGTGGTGTTCCGGGCCCCGCGGCGCGAGCGGTCGATGCTCGACTGGGGTGAGGTCTGGCTCGAGCCGACCGACGAGCTGCGCGAGCTGTGGAAGGCCAGCGGCGGTGAGTCCCAGGGGCTGGAGGAGATCGGCGACGGCCGCTTCCGCATCGTCGGGCGCAAGGCGTCGCTCGGCCCGATCGCCCTCGAGCCGGGCCAGCTGGGCGCCCTCGGGCTGCGGTTCGTGCCGACTCGCAAGGAGCGTCTCGGCGCCGGGATCGTCGCGCTCGACGTGTGGCAGATGGAGGCCGACCGAGGTGAGCCCGTCGGTGGGCAGCGCTTCGTCGTCAAGCTGCGGGCTGACCGGCGCGGGATCGTCCTCGACCAGCCCAAGGTGCGCCACGACGGCATCGGCTGGATCCGCCCGCGGTCTGCGAACCGCCTGGGCAGTCTGGTGGGGCGTGTCCTCGGAGGTGGCGGCGGCATCCGCGGCACCACCCACGGCGCGAGGGTCAACAGCAGGGGTGCGAGCAACAGCAGCGGCTCCGACTGCGACACCTGCCACTGACCCACCCTCCCCGACTTCGTGCGACTTCCGTGCGGTTTCTGGCCCGAATCAGGGCGAAAACCGCACCAAAGTCGCACGAAGTCGGGGTGGAGGGCGGACAGAGGGAGGGGTGGGCGGCCGGAGCGCAGCTGACCGTACGATCGCGGGGTGAGTGCCGACCTCGTCGTGAAGAACCTCGCGGGGGGCCACGGCCACCGCACCCTGTTCGAGGGCCTGGGTTTCACCGTCGCCCCGGGTGACGTCGTCGGGGTCGTCGGCGCCAACGGAGCGGGCAAGACCACCCTGCTGCGCATCCTCGCCGGCGACCTGGCTCCGCTCGAGGGGTCGGTGTCGACCGCACCGACCGACGCCTTCGTCGGGTGGTTGCCCCAGGAACACGAGCGGATGCCGGGGGAGACGGTGGGCGCGTACGTCGCCCGCCGCACGGGCGCGGCCGCCGCCACGGCATCCATGGAAGCGGCTGCCGCCGCCCTCGGCGCGGCCGAGGCGACCCGGGCCGACGAGGACGCCTTCGCCAAGGCGCTCGACCACTGGCAGGCCTGCGGCGCCGCCGACCTCGACGAGCGCCTCCCGCCGCTGCTGGCCGACCTGGGGCTGACCGTGGGGGCCGACGCCCTGATGACCTCGCTGTCCGGGGGGCAGGCGGCGCGGGCGGCCCTGGCCGCACTCCTGCTCAGCCGGTTCGACGTCGTGCTGCTCGACGAGCCGACCAACGACCTCGACCTCGCGGGGCTCGAGCGGCTGGAGAACTTCGTCCGGGGCCTGCGGTCGGGAGTCGTGCTCGTGTCGCACGACCGCGAGTTCCTGTCACGGGTGGTCACCCGCGTCGTCGAGCTCGACCTCGCGCAGCACCAGGTGGCGGTGTACGACGGTGGCTACGACGCGTTCCTCGCCGAACGGGCAGTCGCCCGGCGGCACGCGCGCGAGGCCTACGAGGAGTTCGCCGACAAGAAGGCCGACCTCGTGGCCCGCGCCCGCACCCAGCGCGAGTGGAGCTCGCAGGGGGTGCGCAACGCCATCAGGAAGGCGCCCGACAACGACAAGATCCGGCGCAAGGCGTCGGTCGAGTCCTCGGAGAAGCAGGCGCAGAAGGTGCGCCAGATGGAGTCGCGCATCGCCCGGCTCGACGAGGTCGAGGAGCCCCGCAAGGAGTGGGCGCTGCAGTTCACCATCGGCAGCGCACCCCGGTCGAGCTCGGTCGTCGCGACCCTGTCCGACGCGTCGGTGACGCTGGGCACGTTCACGTTCGGCCCGGCATCCGTGCAGGTCAGCGCCGGTGACCGGATCGGCGTCACGGGGCCGAACGGCGCCGGCAAGACCACCCTGCTGCGCCTGCTCCTCGGCCATCTCACGCCGGATGCCGGCCGCGCGAGCCTGGGTGCGTCGGTGGCGGTCGGGGAGATCGACCAGTCCAGAACGGGTCTGGCAGAGGACCTTGCGCTCGGGGATGCCTTCGAGGCGGCCCTGCCGCAGATGACCCCGGCCGACGTGCGCACGCTGCTGGCGAAGTTCGGGCTCAAGTCCGACCAGGTGACGAGCCTCGTGAGGGCGCTCTCTCCCGGTGAACGCACCCGGGCGGCGATGGCGCTGCTGCAGGCTCGCGGGGTGAACCTGCTCGTGCTCGACGAGCCGACCAACCACCTCGACCTGCCCGCGATCGAACAGCTGGAGCAGGCGCTCGACAGCTATGACGGGTCGCTGCTCCTGGTCTCCCACGACCGGCGGATGCTCGACACCGTGCGCCTCGATCAGCGCTGGCACGTCGAGGACGGCCAGGTCACGGTCAGACAGACCGGCTGAGCCGCGCCCGGGCGTGGCCGGCACCTGAGTCGCAGCGCCGTCGTCGTCCTCTCGCGACCGGGTGCGCGCCTGTGTAGGGTCCGAAAGCGTGGGAATCCTCGTGATGATCGTGCTGCTCCTTGCCCTGACGGGCGCATCCCTGGCGACCTGGTTCGCCACCCGACCAGAGGCGGGTGCGAACGAAACGGGTTCGGGTGCAGCGGCATCCGACGAGGGCGCCGACGAGCAAGCGGACGGCGAGGACCCGGCATCCGAGGGCGACGAGGGTGCCGACGACGAGCGGCGGTCCCGATCGCGTGGCCGACCGAGCGTGGACGTGGACGGGCGCCGTGTCCTGCACCGCTTGGCCGGGTTCGCCGCGGTGGGGTTCGCCGTGGTGACCGTGGCCTACACGGCCGCGATGTCGTTCACTGTCGTCCCCGTGCAGCAGGTCGGCATCCCCGTCACGTTCGGGACCCCCGGCAGCCCGATGAACAACGGCATCCACCCCAAGTTGCCCTGGACGACCGTCACCCTCATGGACGGCACGGTCCAGATCGACGACAACCTCGGGGACCGGCGCACCGAGATCCGGCTGGGGAACCAGTCGATCGCGTACGTGCAGAACAACGTGCGCTGGCGGATCCGGCCCGAGGCGGCCGACCGACTGTTCCGGGACCACCAGACCTTCGAGCGGATCGGCACCGCGCTCGAGGAGCCCGAGCTCGCTGCCGCCCTCAACGCCGCGCTGCAGGACTACAACCCGCTGGGCACCGTCACCGGCTCGGAGAAGACCCGCGACGAGATCGCGACCGAGGTGCGTGCGCGCCTGAACGACAAGCTGGGTGACCGGCTGCTCATCGAGTCGGTGACCATCCCGGTCATCAACTTCGACCAGGAGACCCAGGACCGGATCAACCGGTACCAGACCGAGATCGGCAACACCCGCATCGCCGAGCAGCGCAAGCTGACCGCGACGGCCGAGGCCGCGGCGAACTCGATCCTCGCGAAGTCGGTCTCCGACCAGCCCAACGTCCTGGTGTCGCGCTGCCTCGACACGCTCAACGAGATGGTCAGCCGGGGCCAGGCGATTCCGGTCGGCTTCTCGTGCTGGCCGGGCGGATCGAACGCCGGCGGCGTGATCGTCGACAACACCACCGGGACTACCGCCAAGTAATCGGCAACGACGCCCCGTACCTGAAGCCGCAGGACGCGCTCAAGCCCCTCACCGACACCGACAACGTGGGCCTGAGCTACAGCGACTCGATGCTGCGGCCTGGCTGAAGGACACCTCCCCCGCGAAGGTGAGCGAGGCGGCATCCATCATGGCGGGGATGCCGGGTGTCTCGGCCGTGTGGACCCGTGCCGGCGACCGCTACACCCGGGTCTCCCCCGTGCGGTACGACCGGATGACCAACCCCGGGGAGAAGGCATGGTTCGTCCAGCACGCGCAGGAGCTCGTCGACACCGAGGCCGCGGCCTACGGGCCCGAGGTCATCGCCACCCTGGTCGACGACACGACGTACTCGGTGGCCGGTGACCACGGCGGGATCCAGCGTCGCAGCCAGCAGATCCCGATCGTCTTCGCCGGGGCCGACCTGTCACGCACCGACCTGCAGGCGCCGGTGCGCTCGGTCGACGTCATGCCGATGCTGCTCAAGCACATGGGCATCGCGGTCGACCCGGGGCTGGACGGCGTCGGCTACACCCTCCCGACCCGCCCGTCCCGGGGCCGCTGAGGGCGTCAGGCAACGGCGGTCAGTGTGTGCACGAGTTGCTCACCGAGGAGCCCGACACCCGCGAGGATCATCGCGACCCCGGCGACCAGGGCGACGCCGCGTTGCAGGTGCGGCCGCTGGGCCAGGGTGCGCTGCACCGGGTGGGGCTCAGCCCGTCGCCGTGCCTGCGGCGGGTGCGGCGCCTCGAGGAGCGCGGCGTCATCCTCGGGTACTCAGCACGCATCGACCCCGCGGCGGTGGGGCGGCAGTTCGTCGTGAACGTCGACTTCGAGCTGGCCGGACAGGGCAAGGGGTTGCTCCAGGAGTTCGAGCAGGCCCTGGCCTCGTACGACGAGGTCGTGCAGTGCCGGCGCATGTTAGGGCGCCCCGACTACCAGGCCCTCGTCGCCGTGGCCGACCTCGAGACCTACGAGAGGTTCATGACCGAGGAGCTCATGGCGCTGCCGAACCTCGGGCGGCTCGAGTCGCGGTTCGTCATGAAGACGGTGAAGTCGGACCTCACCGTCTGAACCCGGATGCCGGTGCTTCCCGGGCGGACCGCGTGGTCAGGCGTTCTCACGCAGGTAGCGCCCGAAGTGGGGCACGGTGAACGCGATCCGCCCGCGCTCCCCCGAGTAGATCAGCCCCTTCTTCAGCAATGCGTCACGCGCCGGCGACAACGACTGCGGTTTGCGCCCGAGGTGCGCCGCGACGTCGGCCGTGGGCACGGCATCCGAATCGTCGCCAAGTTCGACCGCGACATCAGCCATCGCGCGCAGGTACTCGCGCTCCCCCGGCGTCGCCCGCTCGAAGCGCGAGCCGAAGAACCCGACGGCCAGCTCGGCCTCGGCCTCGGGAGCCGCCACGGCGACATCGGCCGCCGTCATCGGGGATGCCGTGGCCCGGTCCCAGACCGCCTTGCCATAGGCCTGGATGAAGTAGGGGTAGCCGCCGGTGGCGTCGTACATCGCGTCGAGGGCCTCGGGGGTGAAGGCCGCACCCTCGTCCTCGGCGGGGAGCGTGAGGGCGGCGTCCGCGGCATCCCGATCGAGGCGGTCGATGCGCGAGTAGCGAAAGAGCCTCTCCGAGTACGACTTCGACGCCGACAACACGGCGGGCAGGTGCGGCAGACCGGCGCCGACGACGATGACCGGCAGCCGCGACTGCGACAGCTCGTGGCAGGCCGCACACAGAGCGGAGACGTCGTCGGGCATGAGGTCCTGCATCTCGTCGATGAAGATCGCGATGCCGCGGCCGGTGTCGGAGGCCATGCCACCGAGGTCGCTCAGCAGCTCGACGAGGTCGATCTCGATGTCGCCGGAGTCGGCCCGCCCGGTGACCGCGGGCACGGTGATGCCCGGGTTCCAGCGGTCACGCAGCTTCGCGGCCCCGCGGGTGGCGCCCCCACGGGTGGTGCCCCCGCTGGCGGGCTCGCGCTGGGAAAACGCCTTGACCACCCCGAGTGCGTGGTCCCCCGCCCCACCGGCCGGGCCGAGCTCGCGCACGGCCTGGTGCACGGCCGAGGCGAGCGGCCGGCGCAGCGACTGGTCGGGCCGCGCCTCGAGCTTGCCGGTGCCCCAGCCTGCGCGCACCGCGGCCGAGCGCAGGGCGTTGAGCAGCACGGTCTTGCCGACGCCCCGCAGCCCGGTGAGCACGATCGAGCGCTCGGGCCGCCCGCGGGCCACCCGTTCGAGCACGATGTCGAACGCGTCGAGCTGCTCGTCACGACCGGCGAGCTCGGGCGGTCGCTGACCTGCACCGGGGGCGTACGGGTTCCTGATCGGGTCCACGATCGGAGGGTATACGGCTCTCTAGTGTTGACGGCATACATCGGGATAGAGCGATATCGCGTGTCGCACCGGGTGCTGGGCAGGCAGCGCCAGGTCACGACCCGCTGGGATGATCCGGGCCACTCCGAGGCCGCTGCGAGGCCGGGCGCAGTAGCGTGACGGACGTGTTCGAGGCTGCGTTCTGGGGTCTCGTCGGTGGTGCCTCGCTCATCATCGGCGCGCTGCTCGGGCTCGTCCTCAACGTCACGCACCGCACGATCGGGCTCGTCATGGGCTTCGGTGCCGGGGTGCTCATCAGTGCCGCCGCCTTCGAGCTCACCATGGAGGCTTACGAGGCGGCAGGTGGCCCGGCCGCGGCAGCTGGACTCATCGCCGGCTCGGCCACCTTCTTCGCGGGTGACTGGCTCATCGACCGCGGGGGCGGCCACCGCCGCAAGAGCCCCGTGCACGGCGGGATGCCACACCCGCGCGGCCTGGACACCCCTGCGGCAGCCACGGCCGGTGCCGCGACGGCGACCACGGGGGGAGCCGCTTTGGTGCTGGGAGCCCTGCTCGACGGCATCCCGGAGTCCGCGGCCATCGGCATCAGCCTGCTCGGTGGGGCCGGGGTGAGCACGGCCATGGTCGTCGCGGTCTTCCTCTCCAACATCCCCGAGTCGATGTCCGCGTCGACGGGGCTGCGCGCCTCGGGCCGGTCCACCACCTGGATCCTCGCCCTGTGGGCCGGGGTGACCGCGGCATCGACGATCTCGGCGGTGCTCGGCTACGCCCTGCTCGGCGACGCGCCGCACGCGACCATGGGATTCATCCAGACCTTCGCCGCCGGGGCGATCCTCACGATGGTCGCCGACACCATGGTTCCTGAGGCCGTCGAGCACGCTGGCCGGCTCGTCGGCATCGTCACCGTGCTCGGGTTCGCCGTGTCGTTCTTCCTCAGCGCCGCCTGAACCCGGTCAGCGCCGACCCTGTCTAGCGCCCAGGACATACAGCCCGATACGGCGACATCGACAGTCCGGGCGGCGAGCCGAGCGGCTACTTGAGGAACTTGCTCGTGCGCCGATCGGCCAGCGGCTTGCCACCGGTCTGGCACGTCGCGCAGTACTGCAGCGACGAGTCGGCGAACGACACCTCGCGCACCACGTCACCGCACTCGGGGCAGACCTCACCGGTGCGCCCGTGCACCCGCATCCCCGCACGCTTGGCGTCCTTGAGCTCCTTGGCAGGCTTGCCGGATGCCGTGGCCACCGCTGCGGCCAACGTCCCCCGAAGTGCCCGGTACAACCTCTCGACCTCGTCCGGCGACAGGTTGACCGCGAGGGCGAACGGCGACAGCTTCGCCACGTGCAGCACCTCGTCGGAGTAGGCGTTGCCGACGCCAGCGATGATCGACTGGTCGCGCAGCATCCCCTTGATCTGCATGCGGTGCGACGCCGCGATCTGCGAGAAGACCTCGAGCGTGAAGTCGTCACCGAGCGGGTCGGGGCCCAGCGAGACGATGCGCGGCACCGCGCTGACGTCCCCGACGATGTAGGCCGCAAGCGACTTCTTCGTGCCCGCCTCGGTGAGGTCGAAGCCAGAGCCGTCGTCGAAGCGCACCCGCAGCGCGATCGGTGACTTCCCCGGGCGCAGCACCGTCGCCGGGATGGCATCGGACCAGCGCAGCCAGCCAGCCCGGGCCAGGTGGAACACCAGGTGCGTACCGCCGCAGTCGAGGTCGAGGAACTTGCCGTGTCGGGCGACCCCGTCCACGGGCGCACCGACGAGCGCCTGGGGTGGTGGGCTGAACGTCTTCAGCACCGAGATCGACCCGAGCTCGACCCCGGTGACGACCAGGCCCTCGGTGCGAACACGCAGGAAGTCGACGAGGGCCTGCACCTCGGGAAGCTCGGGCATAGCGGGAACCTACCCCCGGCTGACGCCGGGCGCACTCGGCCCGTCAGCCGGATCACTCGCCCAGATGGCCCGCACCTGCGGGGCCAACCCGTAGCCGTCGGGCGCCCGCACCACCGGCACGTCGAGCTCCTCGGTGGGCGCCGGCACGAGGTCGTCGTTGGCGACGGGGATGACGTGGCTGAGTACCTGCTCGCCCGGCGACAGCTCGCGGATGGCGATGCCCCGCACGTGCCCGGGTTTGCGCGACGTGAACTCGGTGTAGATCTTCGGGTCGTGCTGCCCGTCGTCGCCGATGAGCAGCCACTTCACGTGCGGCAGCTCGCGGGCCAACCGGTGCAGCTGGGCGTGCTTGTGCTCCTGCCCGGACCGGAACCAGCCGGTGTTCGTCGGGCCCCAGTCGGTGAGCAGCATCGGCCCCTTCGGGTAACCGTTGCGGCGCAGGAACCGGGTCAGCCAGGGCGAGGTGTTCCACGCGCCCGTCGACAGGTAGATGACCGGCGCTTCCGGGTGCTCGGCGAGCAGCTCGCGGTACATCGTTGCCATGCCCGGCACCGCCTTGCGGGCCCCCTCGGACCGCAGGAACGTGTTCCACGCCGCGATCATCGGCCGCGGCAGCGACGTCGAGAGCACCGTGTCGTCGATGTCGGACACGATCCCGTGCGTCACGTCGTTGCCGATCACGAGCACCGGCACGTCGATGGTCTGCGCGTTCGGCGACCCGACGAAGATGCGGTGCCATCCCGGGGTCAGGCCGTGGCCGCGCACGGTGAGGTCGATGAACCCGCCGCGGTCCGTGCGGGCCGTGGTGATCCGCTCGTTGATCCGGATCGTCACGACCTCGTCGATCGCCGGTGTCGTCAAGAACGCCCGCCACCCGCGCGTCTCGAGCTCGACCGCCCGCAGCCGCGCCGCGTGCGTCGGCTCCTCGGGGTCGTCCTGCTCACCGCGGGTCATGATCACCCGGGCGAACACCCGCAGCTGCGACTCGCTGCCGTACCCGGTGAGCGGCACGATCCGCGTGCTCCACCCCCGTGACCGGAGCATGGCGGACTTGCGCTCGTTGTAGGCGTCCTCGAGCACTGCTGCGGCGTGTGGTCGCGGCATGCCGAAAGCCTAGAGGACGCTCTCGGATGCCGGCGGCATCCGGCCCACCGCGCGCGGTCGCGGGTCAACGGCATCCGACGATCCTCCGACGAGCGCCTCCCGGGCCGACGCCGCGGTGAGCCTTCGATGCACGAGGACGCCGACGGCGAACGCCGGGGAGGACAGCGCCGGCCCGAGCATGCCCGCCAGGGCCGCACCGATGATCGTGGAGCCGAGCACGACTCCGGCGAGGAAGAGCAGCACCGCGAGCGCCCCGCCCCACGTGGGCACATCCCGGTCGGCCAGCCACTGCACGACGGGGACGAACAGCGCACCGAGCACCGCGGCGATGATGAGCGGAACGACAAAACCGGACACGTGCGCGCGCACCCACACCCCGGCAGCGAGCCTGCCGGGCACCCCGAGGATCAGCCAGGACCGGGTGCCCCATCGGCGCAGGTGGGCGAGACGACGTCGTCCACGGGGTGCCTCTCGATGGGTGGTCAGGAGCAGGCACAGGGGATCGCTGCGCAGCGTGGGCACCCGGTGGCGTAGCGCTGAACGGCAGCGGTCAGGTCGACGTCCATCTGGTTCGCGAGCGAGGCCACCCAGGCCAGCACATCGGCGAACTCGTGCTCGCGCTGGGCCTGCGTGCCCTTGCGCACGGCTTGGGCGAGCTCGCCGACCTCCTCGGCGAGCCAGGCCACCGTGCTCGGAACCCCGCGCTCGCGGTCGCGCTCGCCGTAGGTGCGCTCGATGACGTCCTGGAGGGTGGCGAGGTCCATGCGCCCGAACCTACCCGCCCCACCGCCCCGACTTCGTGCGACTTCGGTGCGCCCCAGGGCCTGATTCCGGCGAATTTCGCACGGAAGTCGCACGAAGTCGGGTCAGTTCAGGGAGGGGCCGATGGGCATCGGCGGGGTCGGCACGGCACCGAAGCGACCGACGATCGCCCGCTCCCGCCGCAGCAGGGCCAGCACGGTGCGCAGCCGAGTCGCCGGGTCGCCGCCGTCGAGCACCCGCTGCCGGTCGCTCGGGTCGAGAACCATCGCCTCGACGAGGCGGTACGCCAACTGCCCGGCCGGCGCCTCGATGTCGACGGCCTCGGCGCCGAGGTCACGCAGGTATGCCGCGTGCTCGCCTCTCGCTCGCTCCGCCAGGTCGGCGACCACCGGGTCATCGCCGTGCCCCGGCTGCCCGGGAAGCGGCTCACCGAGGAAGGTGACGTGACCCGTCGTCCAGGACGTCCCGGCATCCGGATCAAGCGAGTCCAACCGGTAGCGCCGCACGCCGGTGGCGACGAGGTGGACCACCGTGCCGATCGGGCTCTCCGCGAGGGCCATGGCGTCGACGCGTGCCTCGCAGCCGATCTCGTAGAGGTCGGCGACGGCATCCGCCCCGACCTCACGCCCTGACCGGATGAGCGTGACGCCGAAGCACCGCTCGCCGTCGGGCAGCTCGGCGAGCGCATGGGCGAGGTCGAGGTAGCGCGGCTCGAACAGCTGCAGGGGTAGTCGGGCGCCGGGCAGCAGCACCGTTCCGAGCGGGAAGAGCGGCAAGGTCGCCATGCCCCACTGTAGGCACCTCACCCTCACCCTCGACAGTTCCCGGCAGGTGGCTGGAGTGCAAGAAGTCGCGAACGGGGGCGATTGGGTGGTTGACGCCGCCGCGCGATAGGCTGAACATTGCTGGCCCGCCTTCTGCCTCGGGCCGCAATCTTTGATGTCGATGCCTTCGCGTCGGGGCCGCAAGCCCTCGACTCGGCGCCGCGGCCCAGAGCCCCGCCCGGCAGAACATCCCGTGTCGCTGACACCGTTGATGGTCAATGCCGACCGAAGCGCTGCGCGACCGCCCTGAACTCAAAGGAATCACCTTGTCCAGCACCACTTTCGGCGCGCTCGGCGTGCCCGCCCCCCTCGTCGAGATCCTCGCCCAGCGCGAGATCACCGTCCCCACCCCCATCCAGGCCGCGACCCTGCCCGACTCCCTCGCGGGTCGCGACGTCCTCGGCCGTGGCCGCACCGGCTCGGGCAAGACGATGGCGTTCGTCTTGCCCCTGCTGACCCGTCTGTCGCGCAGCACGACGCAGCGCCAGTCGCGTCGCCCGCGCGCCCTCATCCTCGCGCCGACCCGTGAGCTCGCGACCCAGATCGAGGACGCCCTCACCCCGCTCGCAGCCCCCCTCGGCCTGACCTCGCGCACCGTCTTCGGTGGCGTCGGCCAGAACCCGCAGGTCACGGCGCTGCGCAAGGGTGTCGACATCGTCGTCGCCTGCCCCGGCCGCCTCGAGGACCTCATCGGCCAGGGTCACGTCTCCCTGGATGCCGTCGAGGTCACGATCATCGACGAGGCCGACCACATGGCCGACCTCGGCTTCCTGCCCGCCGTGCGCCGCCTGCTCGACGCCACCCCCGCGCGCGGGCAACGGATGCTGTTCTCCGCCACCTTGGATGCCGGGATCGGCGTCATCGCGAAGCGTTACCTTTCGAACCCGGTCACCCACGAGGCCGACTCCGCGCAGTCGCCGGTGTCGACCATGGCCCACCACGTGCTGCACGTGACGCCCGAGGGTCACGGCCAGGTGCTGCTCGACCTCGTCGCCGCCCCCGGCCGCACCGTGGTGTTCACCCGTACCAAGCACCGCGCCAAGAAGCTGGCCCGCCAGCTCAACGGCCAGGGTGTCCCCGCGGTCGAGCTGCACGGCAACCTCAGCCAGAACGCGCGCACCCGCACCATGGAGGCTTTCCACTCCGGCGCGGCCCGCACCCTGGTCGCCACCGACATCGCGGCGCGCGGCATCCACGTCGACGACGTCGCCCTCGTCATCCACGCCGACCCGCCGGTCGAGCACAAGGCCTACACGCACCGCTCGGGCCGTACCGCCCGCGCCGGTGCCTCCGGCACGGTCGTCACGCTGATGACCGACGACCAGGTGCGCGACGTGCGCGACCTCACCCGCAAGGCCGGGGTCAAGGCGACGACGACCCGGGTGCACGCCACCCACCCGCTGCTCCAGGAGCTCGCCCCCGGCGACCGCTCGTTCGAGGGTGGCTTCGCTGCCCCCGTGGCGCAGGCGTCGCCGCGTCAGGGATCCGGCCAGCGCCGCTCCGGCTCCGGCTCGGGTCAGGGCTCGCGCCCGGCCTCGGGTCAGGGTCAGCGTCGTGGTGGCCCGGGCTCCGGTGGGTCCGGCGCCAACGGTGGCGGTGGCCACCGCGGCGGTGCGCGTCCGGCATCCGGCGGTGCGCGCCCCACGTCAAGCGGCCGCCCGGCATCCGCCGGTCCCCGCACCGGTTCGGCCCGCCCGGCCCGTTCGGCAGCCTCGTTCAGCGAAGGCGCCCGCCGCACCCGCTGACCGGTGCAGATGTGACCAATAGGTCAGATCTGCACGGTAGGCCTCGGCGCGCGACGGGACAGATGTGACCAATAGGTCAGATCTGCACCGTCGCACGTGAGGCACAGGGTCAGCGGTTACGGTCTGGCGCCATGGACTGGTTCAGCGAGGTGTGGGCGCGCGTGCTGCCCGAGAGCGAGGTGGCGCTGTCCGGTGCCCCCGTCGTCGCCGTGCTCGTCGCAGCGCTGGTGGCGGTGGCGTTCGAGCCGCTCTGGCGCATCGTGCGGCTCGTCGTAACCCTCGTGCACGAACTCGGGCACGCCGGGGTCGGGGTGCTCGCCGGGCGCAGGTTCACCGGGTTCGTCCTGCGCGGCGACATGTCGGGACACGCCGTCACGGTCGGCCCGGCGCGCGGCCCCGGCCGGGTGCTCACCACCTGGGCCGGCTACCCGGCGCCGGCCATCATCGGCGCGGCTGCGATCGTCCTGGCCGTGCGCGGCTGGTCGGCCCCGGTGCTCACGGTGGTCCTCGCGGTGCTCGTCGCCGCCGCCCTGCGCGCGCGATCCGTGCTGACCGCCGTCGTCGTCGCGGTCGCCGTCACCGGTGGCGGCGCCCTGTGGTGGGCCGGCTCCCCGCAGGTTCAGGCGCAGGTGCTCATCGCTGTCGGGGTGGTGCTCATCGTCGGGGCGTGGCGCCACCTCGGGGCCGTCGTCACCGCCCCGGATGCCGGCGCCAGCGACCCCGCCGTGCTCGCTCGCCTCACGCGCGTCCCCCGCACCCTGTGGAACGTGACGTTCGTCATCGTGCTGGCCGGATCCACCTGGGTGGCCGGTTCAGCAGTGCTCGCCGCCTCGGGCGTGTTCACCTGACTGACGAGGGGGGTCAAGGGCGCGATCTGTCGCGCCCTTGACCCCCCCCGCCACCAGAGCGGATGCCGTGCCCCCCAAGGCGTGCCCACGGCATCCGCTGTGGTCGACGGCCTACGACGAGTAGCGGATCTCGACGCGCCGGTTCTGCTGACGCCCCGCGGGGTTGTCGCGCCCGTCCGCGTGCTTGTTGTCCGCGATCGGGTCGCTCGACCCCTTGCCCGAGCTCGTGATGCGGCCCTTGTCGATGCCGGCCGTGACGAGGAAGTCGGTGACGGCCTGCGCCCGCTTCTCGGACAGCGGCTGGTTGACCGCGTCACCACCAAGGCTGTCGGTGTGCCCGATGACCTCGACCTTTGACGACCCCTCGGCGAGGATCGCGGCCACCGTGTTCAGGCTGTCCTTGGCGGTGGGTCGCAATGACGCCGAGCCGAAGTCGAAGAGGAAGCGGTCCTCGAGCTGCACGACCTTCTGGCCGCCGTCCTGCTCGGCCTTCAGGCCCTCCTCGAGTGCCTCGGTGGTGGCTTCCTTGGGCTTGGTCGAGAAGATCGTCACCGAGGTCAGCGGCGTCTCCCAGGCCGTGAAGACCTCAACGGAGGTGAGTGGTGGCGTGAAACCCTCCGGCACGGGCGCGTCGTCGGCGGCCATCGCCGCTGGGGCCGCAAGCATCAGTGCGACGGCGGCGGATGCCGTGGCCCCGGACAGACGGCGCATCACTTCGACCCCACGGGGATGTCGAACGTCATCTGGGACCAGAGCTCCTTGTTCCGGGGGTTGATCGCCGTGAAGTCGAGCGTCAGGGTTCGCGCCTGAGGGCCGACGCGGCCCGCATGCACCAACACGGCGTTGACGCCTTCCCCGCCCTGCAGGACCAGCTGCTTTCCGCTCGCCTGTCCCTGGAACAGGTACTTGAGTCCCTGGTCGTCAAAGAGCTGTGGCCCGGAGAAGTCGCTCGGGAACCAGGCATTGACTTCGCCCGCGCCATCATTGATCAGAGTGACCTCCGTCTCGACGTAGTAGTCGTTGATCACCACTTTGTGCACGGTCAGGGTGACGGCGGCGCGCTCCGTGCTACTGGTCTTCGTCTCGTTGACCTCGATGGTCTGCGCCTTCGCCGGTTCGACGGCCTCGGCCGAGCCGCTGGCCGACCCCGTAGAGCCCTCGGAGCCCTCGGTGGACTGGCTGCTCTGCTGCCCGCCCTCGCTTGCGTCAAAGGTCGCCTTGTCGTCCGACGAGCAGGCGGTGAGCGCCAGGGTCGCCGCCACGGCGAGCGCCGCGACCAGGCTGATGGTCTTCTTCATGGTGTCCCCTTGCTGGTGGTCTTGAGTGGTATCGCAATGACTGATGGTGGCGACGCGTGGCCGGTTGGCCTGACATCGCCTACTTCTCGTAGCGGACCTCGACGCGTCGGTTCTTCTCCCGGCCCTCGGGGTTGTCCTCCCCGCCCTTGGTGTTCGGCTCGACCGGCTTGGTCATCCCGAAGCCCTGCACGTCGAGCTTCAGGCCGGGTTGGGTCGTGGCGATGACCGCAGCCACGGCCTTGGCACGCTGTTCGGAGAGGGTCTGGTTGGCCTTGGCGGTGCCCTTGCCGTCGGTGTGCCCGTAGACCTTGACGGTGGCACCGTTCGGGATGGGCTTGACGAGCGCGGCGATCCACTCCGCCGCGCCATCCGCGAGGGTGGCCTTGCCGAAGGCGAACAACAGTCCGAGGTCAGCGAGATCACCGTTTCCGCACCGTCGGTACTCTCGAGTTCCAGGGGACTGACATTGGCTTCGAGCCCTTTGACGTTGGCGTCAAGCTTCACGACGCTGCTGTCGAGACGCGAGATGCTGGCCACCCACGCACCGGGCTTGAGGGCGTCGATCGTGGCCGACCGGTTCGGGTCGTCGGAAGGCAGGTGCGAAACGCCGCCACCGAGCGGCACCGCCAGAGCGACGACCAGGGCCGCCCCCGCTGCCCCGATCACTGGATGGCCACCTTGGAGGCGGCCGGGGCCCCGTCGACGAGGTTGACCGTCACCGAGGTGACGTCATCGGCCGGGGCAGCGAAGGCGGCATAGGCGTAGAACGTCTGCCCGGGCAGGAACCGCCCCCCATAGGAATCGGTCATGGCTCGACCGGAGCCGAGGCCGAGCGGGTGGTGCCGCGCGAGGTTCGCCGTGTCGACGAGGTACGGCTTCCACTGCGTCCCACCAAGGTAGTTGGAGATGCTCCCCGCCGTGTCGGACGCCGTGTCGGAGATGACCTTGAAGGAGAAGGTCCCGGTCAGCGTCTTGCCGTCCCGCTTCAGGGAGTACAGGGCCACCTCCATGGTGGGATCGGGGTCGCCCTCGACGACGGCCGGCACGACGGCGGTGGCCAGTGGCTTACCGAGGTCCTTGGGGTTGATCTCGGCAGCGGCGGCCGACTGCGTGCTCGCGTCAGCGTTCTCGTCATTGGAGGACTGGCCCTGCTGCGCCGAGGTGGACTGCCCCTGCGACGCGCCGTCGTCGAACGCGGCCTTGTCGCCGCCGGTGCAGGCGCTGAGCGCCAGGGTCGCTGCCACGGCGAGAACCGCTATGCGGTGGGTGTGCTTGGTCATGAGATCTCCCTCAAGGTGGTGTCTGCTTGTCATGAGTACGTCGCGCCAGCGCGGCGGAAAGTTACGTCGCGCCGGAAGTTTCTCCGCTTCAGGATTCGACGACGTTCAGCTGGTGCTCGACGTGCAGCGCCTGGCCGGTGTCATCGGTGGCCTGGACGCTGATCAGGGCCTCCCCTGGGCCACTCGGCGTCAGCGTCACCGACTGCTGGTTCGCGACGAACTCCCCGGTGGGAAGCACCCACACCCACGCACTCACCCCGGTGCGTTCCAGGGTGAACGTCGCGCTTTCGCCGGGTCTGGTGCTGGTCGGCCCGTCGATCGAAATGAACGATTCGTCACGGCTGGAAGGCGATTCGCCATCTCCGCGGAGCGCCCAACCGACGGCGAGGCCGGCGAGTGCGACACCGGCCGCGCCCAGCCCGAGGGTGCGCCGCCCCACCCCAGCCGAGGGCGCCGGCACGGGCACCGGCTCACCGTCGAGCGCTGCCGACGAGCTCGACATCACCGGCGCGACCCGCTCGGGTGCGGCAGGAGCGCCGACGGGTGCCACGGCATCCTCGATCTCGGCGAGCCAGGAACGCACGTCCGGATGCCGGTCGGCCGGGTTGGTGGCCAGGCTGCGTTCCAGCACGGGAGCCACCAGAGTCGCGACGTCACTGTCGGTGCAGAGCCACCTGACCACGGCGGACAGCGCCCAGAGGTCGGCGCGGGTGTCGATGACGGCTGGGCCGCTCTCCATCTCTGGCGGGCGGAACCCGGCGGTGCCACCGGCGACCGTGAGCCCGGAGTTGAGGGCAAGGTCCTTGCACAGCCCGAGGTCGGCGAGCAGGACGCGCTCGTCGTCCTCGACCAGCGCGCGGCCGGTCGTGTCTGCACGCGAGCGCGCAGCCGGGTGGCCGTCGGTGGTCAACAGCACGTTCGAGGGGCTGAGGTCGCGGTGCACGAGCTGCGCGGCATGCACCGCGTCGAGCGCATCGACGAGCGAGCGCACGAGGTGCAGCAGGTCTGCGGCAGTGACCTGCCAGCCCGCCCCACGCAGGCTGGCCACCCGGGCAGCCAGCGTGCCGCGGTCCGCGTGCTCCAGCACGAGGTAAGGCTGTTGGCGGTCGCTTTCACCGATGTCGTGCACGGTGACGACGTTGGGGCTGCGCACCCGGCGCAGGCTGCGGCCCTCGGCGATGAAGCGCTCGCGCACCTCGGGGTTGAGGCTGTGGTTCTCGGCGAGCACCTTGATGACGACGTCGGCCTCGAGGCGGTCGTCGGTCGCGAGGTACGCGGTGGCGAACGAGCCGACCCCGATGACCTCCCCGAGGCGGTACCGCCCGAGGTACCGATCGGCGCCGCGCGTCATGTCGCTCACGTGAGATCAACCCCCGGCTCGCGCAGGGAGGCGGCGAGCAGGGCCCGACCGCGGGAGATCTGGCCCTTGACCGTGCCGAGCGGCAGGTCGAGACGGTCGGCGACGTCGGCGTAGGCCAGGCCCTCGAGGTCACGCAGCGTCACCGGCGTGCGATACGGCTCGGGCAGGGCGGCCAGGGCGTCGCGCACCGTGGCCCGGGTGGCGAGCAGCGAGCTCATCCGCTCGCCCGGACCGGTGTCACTGTCGGGCAGGGGGGCCGTGGCCCGCTGCCGGCGCAGGTGGTCGACAATCCGCCGGCGCACGATGCTGTGCACCCAGGTGCTGACCTTGGCGTCGCCGCGAAAGCTCTCGAGCGAGGCCGCGATCGAGATGAGCGAGTCTTGGCAGACATCGTCGATCGCCGACTCGTCGAGCAGGGCGCCGCGGGCGAACCGGCGCACCATCCCCGACTCGTCGAGCTCGACGAGCAGCACCTCGGCGGCGACGACGGAGCCGGCGGCCGCACGCGTCGCGAGCAGGTGCCACAGGTCGTCGCGGATGCCGGCGTCGACCTCACTGGCTGCGCGGCGGGCACCGGTGGGGTCGCCGGCATCGACCGCTGACGCCACTTCAGCCAGCAGTTCCGCTGTCCCCGAGACCGTCCCCACCGTGTCAGCCTGCCACAACCGGGCTACGGTGGGGCCATGGCATACCAGTACAAGGTCGTCGAGGTCCGCGAGAAGATGATCGGCGGCAAGGTCTCCGGTGACCGGGTCGAGAAGGTGCTCAACGAGTGGGCGGCGCAGGGGTGGCAACTGAAGGCCATCACGGCAGCCGACGTCAAGGGGCGCGTCGGCCCGGGCGGCGTCGAAGGCCTGCTCATCACCTTCGAACGCCAGGTCTGACACCCGCCGAGCGTGCACGAAGTGACCTATTGGTCACATCGTGCACACCGGACCACCCTCGGCGGGAAGGTCAGCGTCGCCTTCGCCAGGCTGCCCAGGCGCCGGTTGACCACAGGGCCGCCGCCACGAGCACCGGCTGAAACGCCAGCCGAGCCAGCCGCGCGGCATCCGAATCAAGGCCGAAGGCCGCTGTCCCGGTGACGTACTGGCTGATGTTGCCCGGGAAGATCGCGACGAAGAACGCGGCGACCACCCAGCCCACGACCGGGCGCAGCCGCGCCGGGGCGAGCACCAGCGCACCTGCGAGGACCAGCTCGATCACCCCGCTGACGGCGATCACGGCCTCGGGCCACGGCATCCACGGCGGTACCTGAGCGCGAAAGGCCTCCGCCGACGCGAAGTGCCCCACCCCCGCCGTCGCGAGGAGCACGGCAAGCGCCCAGCGCACGAGCGTGCGCGCCAGGCCAGAGCCCGGCGGGCCACCGGCGGGTCGGCCGGACGAACCCGGCGACCCCCGCGGCGTCGTTGCCGCAGGGGTCGCCGGGGTGTTCATGGGCAGATCCGTCAGCGCCGCACGACGAGGGTGGCGGTGATGGTCTGACCGGTGTGGGGCACGGTGATCGTCACCGTGTAGCTACCCGGTGCCAGGCCCGCGGTCGACAGGTTGTACTGCCACTTGCCGTCGACGTAGGTGAGCGTGCCGCTCGCCACGACGGTGCTGCCCTGGCTCACCGTGAGCGTCGGGTCGAGGTCGGTGGGCTCGGACCCGTCGCAGTCGGCGAGCTCGACCTTCACCGGCACCGTCGAGCCCTGCTTGGCCGTGACGCTGCCCTTCTTGAACGGGGCGAGCACGCCGGTCGTCGTGAACTCGACGGCGACGTCGGCGGTCGTCGTCGTGACGTGGCCGTGGCTGTCGGTGACGGTGACCGTCGCCGTGTAGCGCCCGGCTGCGGCGTAGGTGTGGGTGCGGGTGAGCGAGTCGGATGCCGTGTTCACCGTCTCCGTCGTGCCGTCACCCCAGGCGATCTTCACCTCGTGGGTGTCGGCGGCATCCCGGTCGGCGATGTCGACCGTGAGGCTGGCGCTGCCCGCACCGCAGCTCACCGACGTGTCGTCGAAGGCTGCCTGGACGGTGGCCGGGGAGTTCGGCGTGAGGCCGACGATGACCGGGTCGTGGTCGGAGACGCGGAACATGTCCGGGGCGTAGAGCACGTCCTGGAGGTTGGCCGTCTTGAAGTCGGTGTTGTAGTCCAGCACCGACGGCTCGTCGGCGTTGATGTGGAACTCCGCGACGCCGGCGACCTGGTCCTTGCCGAACAGGTCGGCCGAGCCCAGCGCGTGGTCGAGGTAGCCCCACTGGCCGTCGAAGACGTAGGAGTAGGCGTCCTCACCGAGGAAGCTGCTCACCAGGTTGGTGTAGCCGGCGTTCTTCAGGACCGTGATCGGGTCCTCCATGGCGTAGGAGTTGAGGTCACCGAGGATGAGCACGTCCTTCTCGCCCGTGCCGGTCGGGTCGCTGTCCAGCCAGGTCGCGAGAGCCTGCGCCGAGACCGTGCGGGAGGCGTTGCAGTTGCCCTGGCCGTCCAGGGCATCCGGCACCGTGCAGGCCGAGCCCTTGGACTTCAGGTGGTTGACGTCCGCGACGAACGAGCCACCGGTCGCGTTGACCCGGAAGGCCTGCGCGAGCGAGGGCCGGCTGCGGGGGGCCGTGTCGCCGCCACCGACGAACTCGGTGGTGTTGAGGACCGCCGTCTGGCCGATGGGCGTGACGGTTGCCGGCTTGTAGAGCATGCCGACCTTGATCGCGTCGGTGCCCAGCGCGTTGGTCTGGCCGGTGTTGCTGTCGGCGTCGATGTAGGCGTAGGTGTCGTCGCCGGTCTCGGCGTTGATCCGGTCGACGAGGTGCCTCAGCGAGCTGTCGCTGCCGTAGCCGTCGTTCTCGATCTCGTTGACGCCGAGGACGTCGGCGTCGACCGCGAGGATCGCTGCGACCGTCTTGGCCCACTGCCGGTCGAACTCCTCCTGCGTGTCGGCGCCGCGGCAGTCGGTGCTGTTGCCGCCCACGCCGAGGGTGCAGTTGTCGACGTTGTCCGGCAGTCCGTCGAAGGTGTTGAAGTAGTTGAGCAGGTTCATCGCGGCGGCCCGCACGTCACCGCCGACCTCCTCGGGTGCCTCGGGGCGGGGGTTGGCCGCCTGGAAGTCGAACGAAGCGTTGAGTGCGCCGACCGGGCGCAGGCGGTACGCGTTGCCGCTCGCGGCGTTGCCGGCCCACGTGTAGGTCATGACGCCGACGGCCTCGGTGAGGACGTCTCCACCGCGCAGCGTGTTCTCGGCGGACAGGGGGTCACCGCCGCGGCCGAAGAGGATCGGGTCGGGGTTCTGGGCCTGGGAGCCGTCATCGACGATGAGGCGGTTGAGGTTGTTGCTCTCCTGGAGGGCAAGGGCGTCGGCACCCGGGGCGACGACGTTGGTGGGCTGCTGGAGGCGGCCACCGCTGGAGACGACGACCTGGCCGAATCGACCGAGCTGGAAGTGCTCGGTGACGTACAGCGGCTGGGTCGTCTCGACGTGCATGCCTTCGTACTTCTCGAAGTCGGTGAGGCTGAGCATCGGCAGGGTCACCGGGGTCGGGTCGACCGAGCCCGTGCCGCAGTCGGCTATGCCCGCCGCGTTCGTGGAGATCTGGCTCTGACCCTGGTTCTCACCGGCCGTGCCGGTCACGGTGACGATGTCCCCAACCTCGACGAGGTCCTGGTTGCCGCCGTTGAAGATGAAGATGCCGTCCGAGGTGGCGGGGTCGCCGTCGCCGGCATCCTGGAGGTAGAAGCCACGCAGTGCCGGCGAAGCCCCTTCGTAGTCGCCCACGACGACACCCCGGACGGTCTGGGGACCGGTGAGCGCCACGGTGGCACCCGTTCCCTGGATCGCGGGGATCGGGGTGACCGCGGACGCGCAGGCCGAGGACAGCACGACGGTGAAGGTGGAGGAGAAGTCCGTGACCATGGCCTCCGGAGGGTCGTTCGCATCGAGGTCGGAGACTCCGGCGGCCAGCACGGTCAGGGTGCAGGTCTCGCCGTAGGTCAGGCGGGGGGTGGGGTCGACGGTGAACGTCGTGGGCCCACCGCTGACGGTCACGGGCACGTCGCCGGTGACGCTGCACACCAGGGTGACCGCGCCGTCGAGGGCCACACCCTCGCTGAAGGTCACGGTCGGGCTGACCCGGGCGGAGCCGGATCCGGCGTTTGCCGGCGTGACGGCCGTGACGGCCGGGGCCTGCTCGACGGGCGGGGTGTCGCTGCAGTTGGCGACGTGCGCACCGAGACCGTCGAAGGTGTCCACGGCGAAGCCGACCCACTTGATCGACGGGTCGAACGAGTTGCTGCCGTCGTTGTCCCCGACGCAGACGGTGTCCTTGCGGCGCAGGGTGTTGTCGGCGGTGCTCGTCAGACCGGTGCCCCACTCGGTGCTGGGGCGAGTGCCGATCTGCCCGAAGGCGTCGACGACGGTGCCGTTGACGCCGCCCTTGCGCAGCACGACCGCGTCGTCGCCATTCCAGTTGGCCACCGTGTTGGTGATCAGGTCGGTCACGGCGAGAATCGTCGGGTTGGCCCCCCCGTTGGCCGCGACGAAGACGTCCCCATCGGCGATGGCGCCGGTCAGGTTCGCCGACGCGGTCGCCGTCGCCGAGCCGTTGCTGTACAGCTCGAGCCGGTAGCCACCGGCACCGAGGTCGACCGGCGCGCCCGTGCCGTTGTAGATCTCGATGGCCTTGTTGACTCCTGTCCCCTCGACGTACTCCGAGATGAGCAGGTCCCCGGCCGCGGCCTGGGCGGCCACAGGGGCCAGCGCCACGGGCGTCACCACGGCGAGGGCGCCCACGGCGACCTTCGCGACGAGCCGGGCAAGGGTGGAACGGGCCATTCGTCCTCCAACGGTCCTGCGGGGGGCGCTCGCGTCTCGCGACACCTCGATCCCGCGGTGAGACTCGGTGAACGTAGCACCGCCTCGGGCCCGTGGCCACCGAAGCAACCGCCCTATCGACAAAAGGCCACCTTCCCGCCCGATGCCGGAACCTTCAGGTCGACAGAAGTTCATTTCCCCAGCGGACCTGCACCTTCCCCAGCGAACCCCTGGCGGCCGCCACGGCGTCCGCAGGGTGGACGGGGCTGCCGGACCAGTTGATGATTCGGGGATGGACGCGAACCCCGGTGATCGCAAGACCCACCCCTCGGACGCCGACGTCACGGCATTCCTGGATGCCGTGCCCGACTCGCGCCGCCGAGCCGACGCCCTCGACGCCCTGGATCTCATCCGCGAGGTGACCGGTGCCGAGCCGCGGATGTGGGGGCCGACGATGGTCGGCTTCGGCCGCCAGCCGTACCGCACGGCCGACGGCAAGGAGCACGAGTGGTTCGCCGTCGGGCTCTCCCCCCGCAAGGCCGCGCTGACCCTGTACGGGCTGACCTTCTATGACAGCAACACCGACCTGCTCGACCGCCTCGGGCCGCACACCACCGGCAAGGGCTGCGTCTACGTCAAGAAGTTCGAGGCCCTCGACCGTGAGGTGCTGACCGACCTCGTCCGCCGCGCCTGGGAGACCAACCACCAGCCCGACTGAGGGAGACTGGGGCGCGATGACCCTCACCGACCGGCTGAACCGCGCCCGCACGACGTCGGATGCCGTGGCCCCCTCCGCGGCCACCGGCGCCACCGCGCCCAGCGGCTCCACCGCGCGCGGGGGGTCCAGCGGGTCCTCCGCGTCGGATGCCGCCTTCGACGTCTTCATCGAGTGGGCCGGCGACCAGGGCCTGACCCTGTACCCCGCGCAGGAGGAGGCGGTGCTGGCCCTGGCCGGCGGAGCCCACGTCGTGCTCGCGACCCCAACCGGCTCGGGCAAGTCGCTCGTGGCCGTGGCCGCGCACGCACAGGCCCTCGCGCAGGGGCAGCGCAGCTGGTACACCGCGCCGATCAAGGCCCTGGTCAGCGAGAAGTTCTTCGCCCTCGTGGCGATCTTCGGGGCCGAGCAGGTCGGCATGCTCACCGGCGATGCCGCCGTCAACCCCGGGGCCCCGATCATCTGCGCCACGGCCGAGGTCCTGGCCAACCACGCCCTGCGCGACCGGGAACTGGCCGACATCGGCCTCGTCGTCATGGACGAGTTCCACTTCTACACCGAGCCCGACCGCGGCTGGGCGTGGCAGGTGCCGCTGCTGCTCCTGCCCGACACCCAGTTCCTCCTCATGTCGGCGACGCTGGGTGACACCCGCCCGTTCGAGGAGGACCTCACCCGCCGCACCGGCCGCGAGACCATCGCCGTCACCGGGGTCGAGCGCCCCGTGCCGCTGGAGTTCGAGTGGGTGCTCACACCCGTCCACGAGACCCTCGAGCTGCTGCTGCGCGACGACCGCGGCCCGGTCTACGTCGTGTCGTTCACCCAGGCGTCAGCGGTCGAGCAGGCGCAGGCGCTGATGAGCGTCGACATCGTCTCCTCGGCCCGCAAGGCCGCCATCAAGGAGGCCGTCGGCGGGTTCCGGTTCGGCAAGGGGTTCGGCCAGGCGCTGCGCCGGCTCGTGCTGCACGGCATCGGCGTCCACCACGCGGGGATGCTGCCCAAGTACCGCCGCCTCGTCGAGACCCTGGCCCAGCGAGGGTTGCTGGCCGTCATCTGCGGCACGGACACCCTCGGCGTCGGGATCAACGTGCCGATCCGCACGGTGCTGCTCACCTCGCTCACCAAGTACGACGGGCGCAAGCAGCGCGTGCTGCGGGCCCGCGAGTTCCACCAGATCGCGGGCCGGGCGGGGCGGGCCGGGTTCGACACTGTCGGCTACGTCGTCGTGCAGGCCCCCGAACACGTCGTGCTCAACGCCAAGGCGCTCGCCAAGGCAGGCGACGACGCGAAGAAGCGCCGCAAGGTCGTGCACAAGAAGGCGCCGGAAGGCACGCTCACCCACACCGAGTCCACCTACGAGCGCCTCGTCATGGCACCGCCGGAGCCGTTGGTCTCCAAGATGCGGGTCAACCACGCGATGGTGCTCAACGTGCTCGACCAGTGGGAGGGCCAGCAGGCCGCGCTGCACACCCTGCTCCTGGACAACCACGAGGAGCCCGCCCGCCGCGACGCCCTCGTCGAGCGCGCGGTGCAGGTGCTGACCTCGCTCCTGCGCGCCGGGGTGGTCGAGCCCGACGACGGCTCGTCCCTCGAGGACTGGCTCCCTGCCGAGGTCGAGGCAACGACGTCGGATGCCGTTGCGCCGCAGCCGCTCTCGCCTCACCCCACGCCGGGGGAAGGTGACAGCGCGCGAGGTGCCGACGGCATCCCAACTGGTGCGGACGGCATCCCGGACGAGGGCGAAGCGCAGCCCGACCTGGCGAGTGACCTCGGCCCGATCGGCGAACTGCTCGCCGCCGCCGGCCACCTCGCCCCCACCCCTTATGCCCCTTCGACCCCTGCTGACGAGACGCCGCAGGAGCCCACCGAGGAGCGGCCGCCGGCGGGGAAGGTCGAGCAGTTCATCCGCGGCGAGGGGCGGAGCTACGACGAAGGGCCCTTCCAGGTCGCGCTCGACCTGCACGACGGCTTCGCGCTCAACCAGCCGCTGTCGGCGTTCGCCCTGGCCACCCTCGAGATGTTCGACCCCGATGCCCCCGGCTACGCGCTCGACGTCGTGAGCGTCATCGAGGCCACGCTCGACGACCCGCGCCCGGTCCTCATGGCGCAGCGGTTCGAGGCCCGTGGCGAGGCGGTCGGCGCGATGAAGGCCGAGGGCATGGAGTACGAGGAGCGGATGGACGCCCTCGACGACGTCACCTGGCCGCGCCCGCTCGCCGAGGAGCTCGAGGGGGCGCTGCGCGTCTACCGGCAGCGGCACCCGTGGGTCGACCCGCGCGACCTGTCGCCGAAGTCGGTCGTGCGCGAGATGCACGAGCGGGCGATGACCTTCGGCGAGTTCATCGCGCACCACAAGCTCTTCCGGGCCGAGGGGGTCGTGCTGCGCTACCTCACCGACGCGTACCGGGCGCTGCGCTCGACCGTGCCGACGTCGGCGCGCACCGAGGAGCTCGACGACATCGTCGAGTGGCTCGGCGAGGTCGTGCGGCACACCGACTCCAGCCTGCTCGACGAGTGGGAGGCCCTGGCCAACCCCGGCGATGACCCGCTCACCGAGGTGCGCACCCCCACCGAGGGCCGCGCACTGTCGGCGAACCCTCGGGCACTGCGAGTCATGGTGCGGCAGAGCATGTTCCGCCGGGTCGAGCTGCTGGCGCTGCGCCGGTATGCCGCCCTGGCCGCCCTCGGTGGGCAGCTCGGCGAGGACGACTGGTCGGCTGCGCACGAGGCCTACCTCGACGACTACGACGACTTCGGCACCGGCCCGCAGGCTCGGGGGCCGGCCCTGCTGCGGATCGACGACTCGGATGCGCAGGTGTGGGTGGTGGAGCAGATCCTCGACGACCCCGAGGGCGACCACGACTGGCGGATCACTGCCGAGCTCGACGTGGCGGCCACCGACGAGGCAGGCGAACTCGTGCTGACCGTCACCGGCCTGGGCCCCACCTGAGGGTCGAGCTCACCGGGTTCCAGCACTGACATGCCGAACGCGCGACATACCGCGCCCCCTGCATGTCACGACTCTGCTGACGCGCAGGCCGGGCCCCAGATGCCCAGCCTGCCCTGGCGCGCAGCCGCTTGGGCCGACCGGTGCTCGGCCCGACCGGCGTACGGCCGATCGTACGTGTACTCGCGGCCGAACCCACCCGCGATGAGCACCTGCGCCATGCTGCGACCGTCGGCCATCGTCAGGTGCCGCAGCACCCTGCCGTATCGGTCGCGGTCATCCTGCGTCGGGTCGGCCGACAACAGCACGGTCCTGCCCTGCACCAGCGCCCGCGCCTCGCGGGCAGCCTCGACGGCGAAGCACTCCTCGGAGCCGATCTCGGGGGTGTCGAGGCCGATGACCCGCACCCTCTCGGTGCCCTCACCCACCCGCACGACGATGGTGTCGCCGTCGGGCACCGAGACCACCTTCACGGGGTCACCCGGCGCGACGGAAGCGGTCGGAGCAGGCCCGTCCGGCACCAGTCCACCTGTGCCGGTGGAGAGTCGGCCGAGCAACCCGACAAGGATCGCGACCACCCCGAACAGCATCAGCCCCACGGCGACGAGCGCCACCAGCACCTTGACCCACCTCACGACCGTCGAGGCAGCCACGGGGCACAACTCCTTCAGTCAGGGGCGGTGCCTCGAGGCTAACCGGGCAGCCTCGACATCATGACGAGATCGGCAGGCCTCGCTACCGTGGATGCCGTGACGACGATGCGCGAAGGCACCCTGCACGACTTCCCCGGGGTCTACCGCGTCTGCCGCCTCACCGGCCACGCCGGTCGCGACGCCACCTCCCGCCACGCCGACCCCGACCTCCTCGGACACCTCTGGGCCGGGCCCTACCTCGCCTTTCCCGAGGCCGTCACCCGGGTCATCCACGACGACCAGGGCGTCGCCGGCTACTGCCTCGCCGTCCCCGACACCGCGGCGTTCGAGCACTGGCTCGACACCGTCTGGCTGCCGCCGCTGCGTGAGCGCCTGCCGCTGGGCAGCGGCGCCACCGAGGCCGACCGGGCCCTCGTCGAGCGGATCCACGAGACCCCCCGGTCGGATGCCGCCCTGCTGGCGGAGCACCCGGCCCACCTTCACGTCGACCTCCTTCCCCGGCTCAAGGGCCAGGGGTGGGGTCGCCGGATCATGGACGAGGTCGTCGGCGAGCTGTCTCGCGAAGGAGTGCCCGGCATCCACCTCGGCGTCGACCCCGGCAACACCGCAGCGCCCGGGTTCTACCAGCGGCTGGGGTTCCGGCCCGTGACCGGCCCGCCCGGGGCGCGATGGTACGGCATCCTCCTGGCGTAGCCGCCGGGGTCAGGGAGTGGTGGTCTCGACCTGCTGGGCGAGGTACTGCGGCAGCCCGATGCGTGCGATGGCCTCGATCTGACCCTCGAACCAGTCGGCGTGCTTCTCCTCGTCGAGCACCATCGTCTCGAACAGGGATGCCGTGCCGTGGTCGCCGAGGTCGTGGCACTCCTGCGCGGCGGCGTTGAACTGCGCGACGGCGGCGTACTCGCTCTCGAGGGCGAGGCGCAGCATCTCCTCGGCGTTCTCGCCGACGCGCAGGGCGTTCAGACGCTGGATGTTCGGGTGACCCTCGAAGAACAGGATGCGGGTGATGAGGGAGTCGGCGTCGCGCATCTCGTCGATCGACAGGTCGTAGAAGACCTTGCCGAGCTTGGGGAAGCCCCAGCTGTCGAGCATGCGCGCGTGCAGGAAGTAGGTGTTGACGACGCTCAGCTCGAAGGTCAGCGCATCGTTGAGGTGGTCGACGATCTTGGGGTCAACTGGCTGCATGCTGCGCCTCCACACTCTCGGGAACCTGGCTCGAGACATGCTCGCACACGAGGCGCCGCACCGAGAACACACACGAGCCGCAGTCACTGCCCGCCCCGGTCGAGCGGCAGACCTGCCCGAGGGTGCGGGCGCCGGCGTCGACGGCCGCCGCGATGGCCGCGTCATTGACGACGTGGCAGTGGCAGACGATCACGGCGTCTCCTGTCGCGGGCCGGGCGCACGAGGCACCAGGGGATGAAGGTGAGGCTTACCTCACCATATTGTTCCGGACGGGCTCAAGTCGGTGCATCCGCCATTCCGCACACCGGAACGCCCGGGGCCGCAGCCCGACCAAGGTTCGACATCCCCACCCCCAGGCCACTCACGATGGTGGCCACCGACCCGCCGTGCACGACACTGGACGGATGCGAGTTGCCGGCACCCACGTCCTGCTCACCGGAGCCACCGGTGACATCGGGCGGCGCCTCGCCACCCACCTCTCGGATGCCGCGGCGCGCCTCACGCTCGTCGCCCGCAGCACCCAGCCCCTCGAGGCCCTCGCCGCCGACCTGGGCGCCCACGCCGTGTCCGCCGACCTCACCGACCGCGACACCCTGCGCTCCCTGATCCGCGACGTGGAGCAGGCCCACGGCCCGGTCGACGTTCTCGTCAACAACGCCGGCACCGAGACCGTCGGCCACCTCACCGACCTCACCGCCGACGACCTCGAGCACCTGCTCGCCCTCAACCTGCTCGCCCCCGTCGAGCTCTGCCGCCAGGTGCTGCCGGGCATGACCGCGCGCGGTCGCGGCCACCTCGTCAACATCTCCTCGCTGGCCGGGGTCGCCACCTTCCCGGGCCTGGCCACCTACGGCGCGACCAAGGCCGGGCTGACGCACTTCACGTCCGGCCTGCGCGCCGACCTGCGCGGCGGCCCGATCGGCACCCTCGCGGTCGAGATCGGGCCGGTCTCCTCACAGATGATGAGCCGCATCGCGAGCCACCCACCCACGGCAGCGGCGTTCGACCGGGTGCTCGGCCTGCGCGCCCTGACCATGTTGGACCCGGATGCCGTGGCACGCGCCGTCGTCGCCGCCGTCGAGGACGACCAGGCCACGCTTCGGATGCCGCGCCGCGCGGCCCCGCTCGCAACCCTCGCCCACGCGCCCCGCAGCGTCGTGCGGTTGGCCCTGACCGGCATCCGATGACCGGCCACCACAGCGCACCCCGGGTGCCGGTGCGCCGCAAGATCGCCGTGGCGACCTGGCGCCCGTCCCGCGACGGACGCATCTACGCGCGCACGGAGGTCGACGTCACGCCCGCCCTGGCCTACATCGAGCGGGTGCGGGAGGAGACCGGCGAACGGATCACGATCACGCACGTCGTCGGGGCGGCTCTCGGGCGGGCCCTGCGCGCGGTGCCCGAGGTGCGGGCGCGGGTGGTCTTCGGGCGGCTGCGTCCACTGGAGAGGTGTGACATCGGGTTCGCCGTCGACATCGGCCGCGGGTCCGACCTCGCGCCGATCAAGGTGCACGACGTCGATCGCCTCAGCCCCGTGGAGATCGCCCAGGCGCTGGATGCCGGGGCCGGCAAGCTGCGCCGCGGTGACCACACCTCGTACAAGCGCACGTCGAGCCTGGTGAAGATCGCCCCCGCGTGGGCGCTGCGCCCGGTGATGGCGGCGGCCGGTGTCGTGGCCGGTGGCTTCGGGAAGGGATTCGTCGGCCAGCCCGGCTTCCCGCTCGGCACGGCGTTCGTCTCCAACGTCGGCACCCTCGGGCTCGACGAGGCCTTCCTCGCACCGCTGCCGCTGGCCCGCACGCCGATCTACCTCGCGGTGGGCACGGTGCAGCAGCGGGCGGTCGTCGTCGACGGGGAGGTCGTCGCCCGGCCGGTGCTCGTGCTCGTCGCGACGGCCGACCACCGGATCGTCGACGGGGCCCACGCCGGTCAGGTCACGACGATCGTGCGCGACCTGCTGACCCGCCCGGAGCGGCTCGACCACCCACTGTCCTGACGTGCTGCGTCAGGCCACGGGGCGGCGGGCGCTCGGGTAGGGGGTCAGCAACTGGTCGACCGGGGCGAAGTCGTCGGTCAGGACCGGCGAGTCCCCGATCCAGGTGTCCAGCTCATCGCCCTGGACGACCTCCCACGCGAGCCCTTGGGCGGCGAACCCGGACCGCAGGGCCTCGAGGTCGAGCGGCTCGTCGGAGGCGATGGCGACCACGTTGCCACCGGACCCGACCTCGCGACCCAGCGTCGCGGCATCCGCGGCCACCGCGACGTGCTCGAAGACCGTTCGCATCGTGGCGAGCTCGGCCCGGGCGAAGGACAGCGGCGCGAAGTCGATGAGGTTGGCGGCGTAGATGCCGCCGGGCCGCACGACGCGCCGGACGTCGGTGAGGGCCTCGCGGGTCGTCAGGTGCCAGGGCACGCTGATGCCGCCGAACGCGTCGCCGACCACGAGGTCGCGGCTGTCGGTGTCGAGGCTGCGCAGCCCGAGCCGCGCGTCCTCGATGCGCACGTCCAACGCCGGGCCGGTGACCAGCCCGAGGTCGCGCTCGTCGATCTCCAGCACACCGCGGTCGATCTCGGAGACCACGCTGACCGTGCCGGGCCGCACCCGCTCGAGGTAGCGAGGAAAGGTCAGCCCGCCGCCTCCGAGGTGATAGGCGTCCAGCGGCTCACCGGCCGGGAACGCCGTGTCCGCGACACCCGCGAGCGCCTGCACGTACTGGAACTCGAGGTGCGTCGGGTCGTCGAGGTCGACGTAGGAGTGGCGCAGGCTGTCGAGCACGAGCACCCGACCGCTCTCGCGCGCCGGGTCCACCTGCACCTGCGCGCAGTGGTAGACGGTCTCGGCCTCGCACCGGCCGGGCCCGTAGGCCGCGCCGAGCGCCCCCGGCACCAGCAGCACGAGCGGCACGACGGCAGCCCGGGCACCCCGAACAGCCACCTCGACGGCGGCCGCCGCCAGCACGAGCAGCACCCCGGTGGCGACGAGCACCGAGCTGACCGGCAGTGCCGCGAGGAAGACGAACCCGGTGAGCACCGTCCCGGCGATGGCGCCAACCGTGCCGATGCCCGACAGCCGGCCGACGACGCTGCCGGTCTCGGCAAGGTCGGTGAGCACGAGCTTGGTCACCATCGGGGACACGGCCGAGAGCAGGGCCCCCGGCACGAGGATCGCGACGATCGCCATGAGCAGCGCCGCTCCCGACCCTGCGGTCTCACCGGCAGCCCGCACGACGAACGGGGTCGCGGCCACCGCCACCCCGGAGATCGCCAACAGTGGGCCGAGGGCACGACGCGGCGGCATGATGTCGGCGGCCCGGCCCCCGGCCCACGACCCCGTGGCGATCGCGGCCAGGGCGATGCCGATGACGATGGTGCTGGTCTCGAGGGTCAGGCCGAGGTAGGGGGCGAGCAGTCGCAGCGCCGCGAGCTCGACGACGAGCACGGCTGCACTCGACCCGAACACCAAGGCAGCCGCCGTCATCGGCCCCAGCCCACGCACGGATTCCGGGGATGTGCCTGGGGCCTTCGTCATGGCGACCAGTCTGCACGCAGCGCCGCAGCGACGTCGGTCTGGCTGAAGTCGTTGCCGACGTAGAGCAGGGGTCGACCCTCCGTCGTGGACAAGGCGTAGGAGAAGCAGTCGCCGTAGTTGAGGCGAGCAGGTGAACCCGACCCGCGACCGAAACGCTGGTAGGCCAGTCGCGCCACCGCGGCCTGGCGGGTGGTGACGGGAACGATCTCGATCCCCAGCTCCTCGATCACCCGGTCGAGGCGCTCCCCGTGCCGCGGGGAGCGGGCGTCCGCGACGATTCCCGCCTCGACCCAGCTGGCCGCCGACATCAGTGCCCCCGGCGAGGCGGCAGCCAGGGCTTCGAGCACCCGCGTCGAGCCGCTCTCACCCTCGAGGATCGAGATCAACGCGGACGAGTCGACGATCATCGGGGCAGCCCGGTCACCTCGTCGTACAGGTCCTCGGCGCGCAGGTGACCCCGCCCAGGATCGGCCTGCCACTGCGCCGCGATGGCCAGGACGCGGTCGACCACCGGCGCGGTGCGGGCCTGGTCGGGGTCGACGTCGTACTCGCGCAGCAGCCTCACCAGGGCCTCCTCGATCGCGCCGGTCTGGGTGCGCCCCGTCACGCGCGCCGCCTCGCGAGCCAGACGGTGCACGCGCTCGTTCTTGATGTTCAGCCCCATGGGTAGAGTCTACCTTCTTCATGGGGTAGACGGTAGAGACGAGGACTGACAGTCGTGCCCCTTGACCGGGCGCGAGCCGGTCAGGAGCCGTGGCTACGCTCATCTCGTGACCGGGATGCCGCAGCGCACGCGCGATGCCCGGATGCTGCGCGCCCTCGTCGCCACCCTCGTCGTCATCGGCCTGGGCCACACCGCGCACAGCCTCGGCGGCGCCACCGGCCCGCAACCCCTCGCGGTGCTCATCCTCGCCGCCCTCGTCGGCCCGCTCGTGTGGGCCCTGGTGCGGCGCGGCGCCTCCGCCACCCGCCTCGGCGTGGCCATGGGCGCCGGGCAGGTGCTCACCCACGTCACGCTCGTGATGATGGCTCCGGGCCGCGGCACGAGCATGGCCCCGCACGTCCACGGGGCGTCGGGTCTCCCGACCTCGGATGCCGTGGCCGCCGCAGGGGCGACCGTCACCTCGATGGGCGCGGCTGGCACCTCCCTGCTCGCCAGCCTGCACGTCACGCCAGGCATGCTCGCGGCCCACGCGATCGCGACCGTGGTCGCCGCCGTACTCCTCTCCCGCGGGGAGGATGCCGTACGCGCCGTCGTGCGCGCGCTGCTCCCCCAGCCGCTGAGCCTGCGGTTCGCCCACGGCATCCTGCGCCTTGCCGTCGAGGCCGGCGCCTTGACCACCCCGACCAGCCGGGCGCTGCGCCCCCTCGGCGGCCGGGGCCCGCCCCTGCCCGTCACCTGAGCCGGCTCCGCGACGGGGTCGGCCACGCGCTGACCCCTTCCCCGCGGGTGTGATCCCGCACGCCAGTTCCAGGAGACCTCATGTCCAGCACGACCCGTTCGATCAGCCGCGCCCTCACCCTCGGTGCAGCCGCCACCCTCGTCCTCACCCTGACCGCCTGCGGACAGGACCCGTCCACCCCAACCGGTGCCACGGCATCCACCTCGTCGTCGACGACGCCGGAGACCACCGAAGGCGCCGCCGCCGTGGTGCTCGAGGACGGCTGGGTCAAGGCGAGCGACGACGCCATGGCCGGCACGGAGCCGATGACCGCCGCGTTCGGAACCCTGCGCAACACCACCGACCACGAGGTCACCATCACAGGCGGCAGCAGCCCGGCGGCCGGCATGGTGGAGCTGCACGAGACGGTGAAGAACGACACCGGCGCGATGCAGATGCAGCCCAAGGCCGGCGGCATCGTCATCCCCGCCGGAGGCACGCACGTGCTCGAGCCCGGCGCCGACCACGTCATGCTCATGATGCTGACCGGCCCCCTCGAGACCGGCACCACCACCACCCTGACGCTCACCACGAGCGACGGGGACATCACCCTCGAGGTGCCGGTGCGGGCCTTCACCGGCGCGCAGGAGTCGTACGCACCGAGCCCCACCCACTCATGAGCACACCCGACCAGGGCCGAGCGGCGCAGTCCGGCCGCCGTTCGGTCCTGCTCTCGGGGCTCGCCGGGGCCGGTCTCGCGGCCACGGCAGCCATCGCGACGGCGGCATCCGGGGGCCCGGCGAGCGCCGTCCCGGCGGTTCCACCGGGCACGCGGGCGACGGGGCCGGATGCCGTGGCGCGCCCCTTCCGCGGGCCACACCAGGCCGGCATCCTCGAGGCTCCTGCGGCGTACGCGACGTTCGTCGCCCTCGATCTCGTGGACGGGGCGGACTCCGACGTGGTGCGGCGGCTGCTCACCGTGTGGACCGACGACATCGAGCGGCTCATGGCGGGCCGCGGCACCCTGACCGACCAGGAGCCCGAACTCGCCTCGGTCACGGCCGAGCTGACCGTGACGGTCGGGGTCGGGCGGCGCGTGGTGGAGATCGTCGGGGCGCCTGTGCCGGCCTGGTTGGCACCGCTGCCCGCCTTCTCGATCGACCGCCTGCACCCTCGGTGGAGTGGCGGCGACCTGCTGCTCCAGATCTGCGCGACCAGCCCGACGACGGTGGCCCACGCCCAGCGCCGCCTCCTCTCAGGGGCGGGCGGGCTGGCGTCGGTGCGGTGGGTGCAGCGCGGCTTCCGGGAACCGCACGAGGGGCCGGGGGTGCCGATGCGCAACCTGTTCGGGCAAGTCGACGGCACGGTTCAGCCCGACGTGGCTGGGCTCGACGCCGACCTGCTGTGGAGCGCGGATGCCGGGCCGGCCTGGTTGCGCGGCGGCAGCTCGGTCGTCGTCCGGCGGATCGAGATGGACCTCGACGGCTGGGACCGGGTCGACCGGCTCTCGCGGGAGAACGCGATCGGGCGCAGGCTGGCGACGGGGGCACCCGTGACCGGGGGCGGGCTCCACACGGCGCCCGACCTCGAGGCCGTCGACGGGCTCGGCTTCCACGTCATCGACGACGCGGCGCACATCCGCCGGGCGCACGCCAGCGCCCCGCACGAGCGGTTCCTTCGTCGGCCCTACTCGTACGACGATGCGCCGGATGCCGGGTCGACGAGTTCGTCGGGGCTGGTGTTCGTCACGTACCAGGCCGACCCCGTGCGCCAGTTCGTACCGGTGCAGGCCCGCCTCGCCGAGCTCGACCTGCTCAACCTGTGGACCACCCCGGTCGGGTCAGCCGTGTTCGCGGTGCTGCCCGGGGCTCGCGAGGGTGAGGTGCTGGGTCAGGCCCTGTTCACGTGACACACGCCGTCAGGGCCCCGCGTGAACCAACCCCAAGGTGGTTCGTGCCTCTCCCCGCTGGCGGTGCTGCACGAAATCGGTGTCATGACCCCGGTTTCGTGCACCCCGCCGAGGCCGCAAAAGAGTGAGACCCCGACAACAAGCCTGTCGGGGTCTCACTCAGTGGTGGGTGGTTCCCGAAAGGCGTTGACTCCTTCGACGTCCCTGCCGGGAGGGCTTCTGGCACCCGATCTCTCCTCCCTGTGGCACAACCTGCCGCGACGACCGTGCGCCCGCGGCTTGAGCTCGTTCTCCGCCGCGAGCCGAGATGCGCAGATCCCACATTGGTCGCTACGCAGATGGAGGGTCACTCCGACGAGTAGGGCTCTCGGTCCTAGGCGCCGAGTCCGGCCGTTGTAAGGTCTGTGTTCGGACTTGAGTCCGGGGGGATACCCCACGGCGCGCCGCACTATAGGCTCGACGGCCCGCTGTTGGGTCGGGACATAGGGCAACGGACATCATTGCCGTGTTGGCTCAGGAAGCAGCCAGGAGGATGAGCCCTGTGAATGCGTCGGTCACCAAGCAGCACGTGGTGTCCCGCGTCGTTCTGGCACAGTTCGCAGTCGACCGACACCTAGAGGTTGAGGACTCCCGCAGACCCGGACGGTGGCGTCTCCGCTCCCCTGCAGCGGTCGGATATGTCAGCGACTTCGTCGAACATGACAGTGGGCAGGTCGAGGCCCTTTGGCAAACCGTGGAGACACGCCTGCCCCAAGCCATCTCCGTTGCGCTCCAAGGTGTGGCTCCGGAGCCGGGTTCGCCCGAGGAGTCGACCTTGCGTGACTGCATCGCCCTGCACTGGGCCCGCAGCAAGGCCGTGAAGACCGCGGCCCACCAATCGTGGCTGAGGGTGCAGGCCAGGCATCGCGACGAGTTCCGGAGTCGAGGTGATCACGTTCTCGCGGGGCTGTTCGAGAGGCGGACAGGCCGCACGGCCACACCTGCGGAACTCGACGCCCTCAATGCGGAACTGCATACGGGCCCCGAAGAGGTGCTCGACGGGCGCCACTTCGCTGCCCGCGTCCCGGAGTTTTACGGGTTCGCACGCAGCCACCTCGCTCGCAGTCATGTTCAGGTGCTGCTCTGTGGTGACGGAGTGGAGGACCTGGTTATGTCCGACGCCCCCGTTCTGACGCCTTCCGGCCGCAGGAAGGGGCTAAACCCCTCGCAGGGCGTTGCCTTGGGGGACGCCACCGCGGCGGGTATGCCCTTGGGACCCCGCTTGTTCGTATCGATGCACGACGTCGCCGAGGTTCGTGAGCTGACGGCCGCCGGGGCAACTCTGCTGAACTCGCTTCAGGAGCAGGTTCGTGTCGTGCAGATGTTCCGACGGCCAGCCCCGTAGGCGACCTGTTGAACTTGAACGGCCACCCGGCCGTTTTGGAGTCCGTTCATCAGCGGCATGGCCGGATGTCTGGTAGCAATACCTGTGCAGACTTAGGCCGCACAGTCCGCAAACCCGAGGAGACATTTCGTGAGCGCCGAACGGCGACAGACCAAGTTGCCGCATCTGCGCGAGGTGGCGCTCAACGCGTTCAGCCTGTACCGCGTCAAGCCGACGGTGACGATCGACATCGACCGGGACGTGTTCTGTCTGGCTGGGGCCAATGGCCTTGGCAAGTCGAGCTTCATCGCCGCTCTGAACTACGGCCTCACGGGTGGGGTGGCGCCGCCAAACGTGCGAGTCGAGCAACTCTCGCGATACCAGCGCGATGCGTCAGCCTACGGAACCAAGTACTTCACTGGCAGGATCGCCGAACTGGATCGGCCGAGCGCAAGCGTTGCTCTCCGATTCAGGGTCGGCGAATTCGAGTACTACGTGCGACGGCGCTTCTTCGCTGCTCACGAGCTCGAGGAGTTCTCCGTGTCTGACGGCGAGGGCCGAACGGTCGTGGCGCACGAACCTCACATGGACGCCGAGGAACGACACCGTCTGTACGAAGTTCGACTGGTCCAGGACACCGGCCTGCAGACGTTCGCGCAGTTCGTCTTTCTCCAACACTTTGTGTTCTCGTTCGACGAGCACCGACACCTCCTCTTCTGGGACACCCGTGCGACCGAGTTGGTTCTGTACCTTGCGCTTGGACTCGATCCCAGTTTGGCGAAGCAAGTCGACGAGCTCCGAAAAGCCGCCGCCGCCGCTGGGTCGCAGGCGCGCAACGCTCAGTACCAAGCAACCTTGGCGCGCAACGAGCTAGAGCGCGTGACCGGTCAGTTGCGCCGGAAGTCCGGGGTCGATGAGAGCGTCATGGATCGCTACCGCAACTTGCAATCCGATCGTGAGCGGATCACGGTCGAGCGCAATGCGCTGCGCACCGAACTGGCCGATTCCCGACTGGAGTTCGCTGAGGCAAGCGCAACGCGGATGCGGAAACGCCTTGAGTACGACGAAGCTTTCATGCGGCGTCTTGGCCGCACCAGTGCTGGCCCTCAGCTCCACGCGATCATCGGACAAAGTCTCTCGGACCACCAGTGCCGTATCTGCGGCACCCAGCACTCGACGGGTCCGGTCGCGATCAAAGCAGCAGTCGCGCTCAACAAGTGCCCCCTTTGCACAGCTGACTTGGTCCACGACCCTTCGGACGCCGAGGAGGCGCAGGAGCGCCTTGTTGCTCTCGATCAGGAACTTGCAGCCGTCTCGCGCCGATCGACGGGCCTCGCGAAGACGATCGAGCGGCTCGACGGAGAGGTCCGAGAGAAGCAACGGGAACTGGCTTCGATCATCAACGAAGTCTCCGAGATGCAGGCGCATCACGAACTGCCATCGGAGGAAGAGCCCGCCGACGCCGATGAAGGGCTCCTGCGCGATCGGATCTCGCAACTGGAGGGCTCGATTGACGTCTTGCTCGGACGGAAGGAAGAACACCTGCGACTTCGAGCCGAGGCGCTCGCATCCTATGAGCCAATTCAGGCACAGTTGAAGTCCGCGTGGAACGAGGCGGAGGTGGAGTTCGTTCCGCGGTTCCGTCGCCTCGCGGAGGAGTTCATGGGCCTGCCCTTGCAGGTCACACTTGACGCAGGCTCTGGGATCTCAGGGATGGCTCACCTTGCTCTTTCGGTGAGCGGCACCCATCGACGACGGTCTGAGCAACTCTCAGAAAGTCAGCGCTTCTTCCTCGACATCGCGCTTCGCATGAGCCTCGCCCAGCACATGACCAGCGGAAGTGGCCCCGCGTGCCTTCTGATCGACACTCCCGAGGGAGCACTCGACATCGCCTACGAGGCGAAGGCAGGCGACATGTTTGCTTCATTCACTGCCGACGGGGACCAAGTCATAATGACTGCCAATGTCAACACCTCCCAATTGCTCACGCGCATGGCCGAACGATCCGGTCGAGCCAAGATGCAATTCGTTCGGATGACCGAGTGGACCACGTTAACTGACGTCCAGGTCGAAGAAGAACATCTCTTCGAGAAGGCCTACGGGGCCATCGAGGAGGCGCTTGACAACGGCGGTTCCGAACCCTTGGCGGCGCTCAATGACTGATGAATTGACGCTCGGAGATCTAGAGCTCGACGATGCGGAGACGTTCAATGAGGAGAGCGGCTCTGACTTCGTAGACGACGGCTTAGAGGACACCGCGTGGGAAGCCCTGCAAGACTGGCAACCGGCAGCCACCTTCGATGTTCTCTATCTTGTGGCTGTTCTGGAACCCCAGGGCTCGCCTAGCCGGCTCGAACTTCAGACGTTTGCGTACCTGGGGTGCCTTATGTCCGTCTACAAAGGCGAGCCTGCCTCCGAGTGGGGCTACGCGTTCAGTGCTGTGCCTCCGACGCTTCCGTTCAGCCCCGCCATCGAGGCCGCCCTTTCAGATCTCGTGGCGTCGGCTCGCTTGCTCCGCACCCGATCCGAGGACGCTGATGAAGGCACCAACTGCTACAGGTTGACTGCACAAGGGAGGGGCGACCTCGCGTTCCTGTCGGGACTGGAAGCATTCGCGCCACGTGTCGACTTCCTTCGCGCCGCCGGCAAGACGGCGCTTTTCACTTCTCCTCCGGCCGTCGTGAACTCGCTCGCCTACGAGCCTCAACTTGCACAGGCACTCCGGTTGGACAATCCACGCCTGCTTCTCACTCAAGTATCCAGCGAGCCTCTGTATCGCGAGTTCTCCGCACTCGTGCAGGTTCTAGGCTCCGAGCACGAGGAACTGATCGTTCCTGCCTCTCTGTACGTCAGATACCTCCAGCAGAGGGCTCAGGACGGCGTGTCTCGGGCGCTTGACGAGGCGGACGAACAGTGACGGAGGAGGGCGCTGATGAGCTCGTGGCAGCCTTCGCCAGGTTGCATGAGAACCAGTACGAGGTGGCGGTTCATCAACGTTTCGGCGTAGCGGGCGTTGACGCGCTGATTCGCCTATTAGCCTCCACGCGCGAGTTGCTGAAGCACGTCCCGTTCGAGATGTTTACTGACGGGCTGCGCGTGCTCGCGCCCATAGATCCCGAGCTCATGATCGACGCTGACGGCGGCTCGGTCCTTCATCGACTCGACGAGTTCGGCGGGAAGGCAATGAGCAAGCTCACTGTCGTCATCGTGGGGACGACCACGCATAAGGCATGGGACGACGACGCATTGGACGTGGTGTGCGACGGCCCATACCTCACCTATCGCTACGTACACGGTCAAGTGGAAGAGATCGTGGTTGACGGCACACCTTGGCCAGTGAACGACAGTCCTTGGGCTTGTGGGATGGCCACGCCGACCTTCGCGACTCTGGAGGAGGCACTCGCCCACTATGTCCGCCAGAACCGAGTGCCTGAGCAGTGTGGACATCTTCAGACCATGTGGCGCGATGGATCGCGGTTGGGGCTCGTCGAAAAGCCCGAGAAGCTGATGCGCCGGTCGTTGCTCCAGGCGCTCAACTACGCGCTGGGCGGCGACGCCACTGTCCGCCCGGAACTCAACCAAAGTGAATCAAGGCCGGTCGACATCGAGGTCACATGGTGGGGTGTCAAGCGTTCTGCACTTATCGAGATCAAGTGGCTGGGCGACTCAGGTCCGCTGAACGCTTCAGCGTTCAGCACGTCCTACACCCAAGCGCGCGCCGTCTCCGGCCTGAAACAGCTCGCCGAGTACCTGGACCTACGGGATTCGACCAGCTCTGACGTTCCTGTGATGGGTTACCTGTTCGTCTTCGACGCGCGGCGTCGGAACCTGTCAGCCACACAGGCGAGCATCACAGCCGAAGACGGGCTTTACTACGCATTGAGAGACCCGGAGTACCCGACCAACATTCTCGGACGCGCCGATATGGGCCAGCCGTTCCGTTGCTTTCTCGCGCCGTCATGCGCCTAGAACGGCTTGCGCAGCACAACGACACTCTCACGAACGAACCTGCTGGCCGTCCTCCTTCGCGGCAGATCACGGGCAACTAGCACGACTTCGACCTCAAACCCAGCCAACTCCGCTAGCCGACCCAGCATGACGTCAGATGCGATCATGACCGGGTCCTCAGCGGTGCCGTGCACGCTGTTGCCCACGACGTACACGCAATAGCCCCCCTTCCGGAGACTCTTGAAGGCGGCGTCGAAAGTCGTAAGCATGTCGTCGGCGTAGCCGCATATCATCCGCTCCAGCGGCTTTGCGTAGCGAGACGTTGCTGGGATGGCCTTGACTACCGGACCGAGAACGCTTGCGACTTCCGCCGCTCGGTCACCCTCCAAGTACGCCACCTCACGCCGGAACTTGACACTTGGATGGCTCCGCAGCGTCGCTTGCCTTTGTTCTCTGAATTCGTCGGCATCGGTCACGAAGGACAACGCCCACAGCTCGGTCTTGTAGACCTCTGTGTAGTCGATGTTGTTCGGGTACGGCGGGCTGAACACGACGAGGTCAGCAGAGCTTGGACCGACGAGCTGCCACTCCGGGGTCGCCGCCGAGCCTTGAACGATTTCGACATCGCCTCCGGTGACCGCACCGAAAGTTGAAACGTCATGCGAGATGCGCCCGACCGCACGCTCGAAGACTTGCATAGGCGCGAGCGGCTCGCGAGCTTCATATCGCAATGCTCGGCCGTCGCGGCGAAGACGGCTGGCGGGCTCGACGGTCATCGCGAGTGCCAACCTCGCCCAGTCACGGTTCGTTTCGTCTAGACCCATGACGTCGATGGCGCGACGAAGCTTGACCAGCTGTTCAAGATGCGTTGGGGGAAAGTACCGCTCATTTCGGAAAGTCGACAGGCTAGGAAAATCCGAGGTTGAAACCGCCAATCCGCCCGCCACCTTGACCAGCGACAGCAACGTGTTGACGTCGGCCTCGGTGTCCGAGAGCGCTGACCTCACTTTGACTGAGCTGACGAACTGCAAGAAGGGATTGACCTCAAGCCCGTAACCCCGCAACGAGCTCAGGTGGCCGTCGCGGAGCAACTCCACCGACGAAAGCATCGTGGTCCCGACACCCGAGAACGGGTCGACAATGGTTAATCCACCGTCAGGCGACTTTGCCTCGGGCAAGAGCTGGAGCAGCTGGGGAAGCAAATCTCGACTGAAGGCTTCTTTTAAGTGGAACCAACGATGCACCGGCCCATCAGAGTTGCCTGTCGGAACCACCAGCGGACCAAACTCGGGGCTCCGTCGAACGCTCCATTTCGCCGATTGTGTGACCCAGTGTTGACCTACTTCAGTGGTCTCATCCGGCTCGTCTAGGTCCGCGACCGGGGGGACGAGCGGCACTGTAATGCGGCGGGCTGCACTGTCTGTCGGCGATAGGGGCGAGGGGTCATCCGGCCTTCCAAGCCACCGCTTCGCTTTGCTGCGCCGCGTCACGCCGAGCTTCTCACAGCTGTCTCCATTCGATCCTGAGTGAACGACAGACTCTCACGACCACTCGGAGGCCGGGGCACCGCCAGCAGGGTTGACGCCTGAAATGGCAACGCCTGCGAGGTCAACGCCAGGCTAGCGCTCCTGACTCCGGTCAAGGAGGTGCCACGTTTCCGTGTTGACCCACCCAGAACTGGCTGGCGCTGCTTTGGAACCGGGCACTTCATCATGTGGCGTGCCGTGCTGACCTACCAGTCCTTGGTCTCTACGTTGAGAAGCAGCCACACGCTTCGCGTGGGGGCAGCCACTTGTGCGCAACACCGCATCGCGACGCCACGACGAGCAACGCTTCGAGGATCCCGTTGGTGCACAGCCTCAGAGTGGCACTTGATACCGACGGACGTGTCGGCTCTGGCGTCTGTGGCGCGTCGGCGACCGGTCCCAACTGGGCAGCAGGTTGCTGCCCAATTGGGCTGATGGCGCGTGGCGCGCCGACGTGCAGCGAGTTCCAGAAGGCCCGACTGCTACGGGGTAGCCTTGCCCTATCAGTCGGCCTCCCAGCCGAACCCCGATGAGATCAGCGTCTTACCAACGCCCCGAAGCGACTTGGCAGATGTGATCGATTCGGACGAGGTGAGGCAGATGGGCACGGAAGACGACAGCAGGGTGCAGATTCCCCCTGCTCGCTCGGGCCGGCCACCCTCAACACCTCGTCGGCTGCCGCCGAACGCGCTGGTGCGCGTTGAAGTGCGTACGCCGGCCGTGGTCGCCGCCCAGGTATTCGCCTTGGCCGCGGCGAACGGTCGCCCCGTGAGCGCTATCGCCTCCGACCTCCTGGCTGCCGCTCTCGCCGAGCGAGAGGAGGCCATTTGACCTGACCCCTGTCGGCGGAAGACGCCGAACATGCCAAAGGCCGGGACTGCCATCCCGACCGATTCGCCTTCACAGCGGGCAACACCGCTGCTCCAAACAACGCATCCCATGTGGAGGGCTTCGTCAGGCCATCTTCCGATTCCAGAACCACCCGAGTCAAGCACGATACGACCAACGTGTCCCCGTCCGCCGCCGAGCGGGCCGTTCGGCGCTACGTGCCCCACCTGCTGCGAGCGGATCAGTGGGAGCCGATCGCCGAGTTCACCGTCGTCCTCGCGTTGCAGCTGAACCCCGCCAATCCCAAACGAGCGATCGAGTCGATGCGCACCATCTCGCAGTCATCCACTGGTCGCGGACGCAGGGACTCCCTCTTGATGTGGAGCTGATCTTCGACCCCGATACAGTCGAGGGCTACATCGCCGGGGGGTGCCATCACCTCGCTCAGTCATCCCGGGCGACCCGACGCTCCTACCTGCGCCAGTACGGACGTGAACTCACGACCAGGGCGCCATGGCCGCCCGCCGTCAAGCCATTGAGGCTTGAACTACGCCGTCGTTCCTTACACCGACCAGGAAGTCGCCAGACTGCTCGAGGTCGCCGCATCACAACGGACCCGGGTGCAGCGACGGCATCTGCAATCCCTCCTCGCGTTGGGCCTCGGCGCCGGACTCTTCCCCAAGGAGTCGTGGACGGTCACCACCGACGACCTTCTCGACAAGCACGGCCTGCTCTGCCTCAACGTTCTCGGTGACCGGGCTCGCGTCGTGCCGATCCTCCCGCCCTACGACGACACTCTCAGAACGATCCAATCTGAGGATCCCGGCTCGACGTTGCTCGGCTACGTCGCGCCCGCATGGGACCGCTCCCGGCTGAGCAACCTTCTCGGCAAGGACGAGTTTCCACCGGGCACACCCGTGATCAAGCTGCACCGTTTACGAGCCACCTGGCTCCTGCACCACATGCGCAACCACGTGCCCCTCAACGAACTCTCCAAGGTCGCCGGCCTCAGCACCACGAAGACCATCGGGCACCTGATGCCCTACCTGCCTGACATCCCCGAGGCTGACGTGTTCGCCCAGATGACGAGGCGATGAGCCGGCGAACCAAGAACCGCACGCGGTCGGGCCCGGCGCCGAGCCGGGTGCTGATCGCCAATGAGCTGACCCGGGCACAGCAAATCGCCCGTGCCGTCGGCTGCGCCGACAACACCACGATGCGCACCCTGCTCGATCACGCCACACCACGACTCGGCCGTCCCCGCATGATCCCGCTCCGCTCGATCGCGATCCTGCTCGCATTGCACGCGATCCGCACCGGCGCCTCGATGATCGTCTCCCAGATCGTCCGCACCGCCGCCGACTTGTCGCCGAGCGAGCGACTCACCATCGGCATCCCCGCTGGGGTGGCAGTCACCGACAAGCGCATCCGCAGCGGCGTGTCAGCCCTTATCAGCCGCTCCTCCGTCGGCGTGCACCTCCCACACGACCATCCAGAAGCCGACCCCGCGACCGGCGAGGTCATCGAGTGCGGCCCAGCTGCAGCCACATAGACGCAGACCTTGACGAGATCCTCACCGACATTCTGCTGGCGAGCCTGCCGGACGGCTACAGGGCGAAACTGCCGACCGCTATCGCCATCGACGGCACCGACATCGAGTCGCACTACCGGAGAAGGCAGCCCGGACCCGCGACCCCAGCAGACCAAAAGTGGGACTGCATCGACACCGAGGCCTCGTTGGGCAAGCGGACTCCGACCGATCGGCGCCGCACCGAGTTCTACGTCGGCAACGAGGCGCACATCGCAACCATGCTGCCGTCGGGCGCGGACCAAGAGCTGCCCCTGCTAGCCACCGGCCTGGCGGTACGCCCCGGCGTCCGGGACCGCAACGCCGCGGCCATGGCCATCATCCGTCGCCTCGGCAACCTCACAGAGGTCCTCGCCGACCGCGCTTACACCACCGCCAAGCCCGAACGCTGGGCCCGACCGCTGCGCAGCCTGGGCATCAGCAACACCAAGAACCTCCACGAGACCCAACGCGGTGTCCGCCCCGGCCCCGTCCCCGGGACGATCTGGCTCGACGGCTGCCTCTACAGCGCCGCGATCCCCACTGACCTTCGCGAACTCCGACCACCGCGGCCCGGCGACTCCGCCACCGTCAAGGATCGACTTCGCGACGAGTTCGACCGCCGCCACAAGTACGAATTCGTCGCCCACAACGCACCCGATCCGGTGACCGGCGCCCAACGGTTCAAAGGGCCGGCCCTCGCGGGACGCGTCCGCTGCCGCAACATCCCCAAAAGCATGCGCGGCGACCCAGCCCGTCGAGCCCTGACGGCGTGCCAAAGGGAACGCCCTGTGGGTGTGGCGCCACAGTAACTGTTCCCGCCACCACTCATGAGCGCGACCGCCAAGCACTGCCGTGGCAGAGCACCGCCTGGGCCAAGGTTTGGAACCGGCGAAGTCGAATCGAAGGCCTCAACGGCCTCGCCCGCTACCAGGACGTCAACCTCAACCGCGGCTACATCCGCTGCCGCGGACGCGCTGCCACCGGTCTCTTGACCGCCTTTGCCCTACTCGGCATGAACATCCGCCGGCTGTACCGGTGGCACACCACCCGCGGACTCGACGACCCTTAGCGGCTCGCACTGAACGAGGAGCCGGATACCCGGCCGCTGGACCACTACTACCGAACCGACCGCAGATCTCGAAGCCCCGTCACTCGTCAGTAGCTCGACCAGCCCGGTTCTACGACCCGTTTGTGCAACAAGCTGCTGCACTATCGCCCAAGGCCGGTCCCGCGGCCCTCGACCGCGCCCAGGGGAGCCTCGACTGACGCCACCGGCACCGACTTGTCCAGGTTGGCCGCGGCTCGGCAGCCGACAGCGTCCATTTCACCCGCACCACGGCCACGAACGACGAAGTCCCCGGCCAGAAACCTCTGACCGGGGACTTTCGGGAAGAGATGCCTCCGAGATTCGGAAACATCCCAGTGGTGCGCAAGGGGGGATTTGAACCCCCACGCCCTTTCGGACACTGGCACCTGAAGCCAGCGCGTCTGCCGTTCCGCCACTTGCGCGTGGTGCTCATGCGAGCAGACACAGTGTGCCCGATGAAGGGCCGATGCTCCAAAGCGGCCCCACCGATCACGGCCGGCGGCGGTTGCCCCGAGCTCTCAGCCGCACCCCGGGCAGCCCCGGCGCCGGGATCCGCGACACCTCACCGACATACCCCTGCACCGACCCGAAGCGGCCCATCGATGCCCCCGACACCCCAGACGCCTCCCACTCCTCGCGGGCCGTCACGACCTCCTCGTGCGAGCGCCCGATGAAGTTCCACCACATGACGACCTCCTCGGCGAACGGCTCACCCCCCAGCACGAGCACCCGCGCGCCGTCCGAACCGGCCTGAAGCGCAACGGAACCCGGATGCCGTGGCGCGCCACCGGCATCCGCACCCACGGCCTCGACCACCCCGAGCTCGCCACGCGCCAGGCCCTGCCCGGCGAACACCACCGAGCCACGGTCGACGAGCACCCCCAGCTCGAACCCAACAGGCACCGGCACGTCCACGACGGCACCGGGCTCCAGCACGACCTCCGCCCCGACCAGCGGCGTCGCCACCGCAACCGGCGACGACGACCCGAACAGCGACCCCACGAACACCGACACCACGACCCCGGGCGCCACCGCCACCACATCGGGCACGTGGTGCTCGAAGCGTGGCTCGCACCCCGCCGACTCCGCCGGCAGCACCAGCCACAGCTGCACCCCGTGCAGCACCGACGTCGCCGCCGTCGACACCTCCGAGTGCGAGATGCCGCGCCCGGCCGTCATGAGGTTGACCTCCCCCGGGCGGACGGTCGCGACCGTCCCGAGGGAGTCGCGGTGCTCGACCTCGCCGGTGAACAGCCACGACACCGTCGCCAGACCACAGTGCGGGTGTGGCGCGACGTCCATGCCCCCGGTGACCTCGACGTCATCGGGCCCGTAGTGGTCGACGAAGCACCAGGCGCCGACGAACGAGCGCTCCCTGGCGGGCAGCGTGCGCCGCACCGTCATCGACCGCAGCCCCCCGAGGGGCACCTCGCGGGGCACGATCACCTGCACGCCGTCGTTCATCCGTCCACGGTACGGGGCCGCACTGTCGGAGAACTCCCAGCCGTGACGGATAGGCTGACAAATCGACCGTCCCCCCACACCGCGCAGGAGGTGCTCCATGGGTCTGTTCGACCGACTCGAGGCCGGCATCGAGCGCGCCGTCCAGGGCACGTTCGCCAAGCACCTGCGCTCGGCCGTGCACCCTGTCGAGATCGCCAGCACGATCCGCCGCGCCATGGACGACCGCGCCGTCAGCAGCTCCGGCCGGGCCATCGTGCCGAACGTCTTCACGGTCGAGCTCTCCCCCGGCGACTACGACCGGCTGCACCCCGACCTGGCCGACGTCGAGATGGACCTCGTCGCCGCCGCCGAGGAGCACTGCGACGGTCAGCGCTACCAGCCCGCCGGCCCCTTCGACATCATCTTCGAGGAGCACGACGACCTCGAGACCGGGGTCTTCCGCATCCGCCCGTCCAAGGCGTCGCGCCCCCGGGCGACCGGCACCACCGGCTCCGAGCGTGCGGTGCACCGGCCCAGCACGCCGGATGCCGCTGGCCCACCCCCTGCGCACGTCGCGCCTCGCGCCGCGCTCCCGCCCCCGGCCGCTCGGCCTGCACCCGCCCCACCGGCACCCGCACCGCCGGCCGCTCGCGCCCCCCGGGCCCCCGTCGCCCGCGACCCCGAACCCGAGCGGGCAGCGCCAGCCGCGGCCACCCGGCATCCGGCACCGCCGGTCGCCGCGGCCCCGCGGCGGGTCAACCCGGCCGACCGCCCCTGGCTCGACGTCGACGGCGAGCGCTACCCGCTCATGGGGGCCATCACGATCCTCGGCCGCGACGACATCGCCGACATCATCCTCGACGACCCGGGCATCTCCCGCCGGCACAGCGAGCTTCGCGTCACGACCGACGGCCCCCGCTTCGTGACCACGATCCGCGACCTCGGCTCGACGAACGGCACCTTCGTCAACGGCGAGCGCATCACGAGCGAGCACCTCGAGGACGGCGACCGCATCACCGTGGGCCGCACCTCGATCACGTTCCGTGGCGGGCGGAGGTGACGTCGGCGTGCTGAGCGAGCTGACCATCACCCTCATGCGGCTCGGGCTCCTCGTGCTGCTGTGGTTCTTCGTGTTCGCCATCGTCGGCGTCCTGCGCGGTGACCTGTACGGCACCCGCGTCGGCCGGCGCTCCGCCGGCAAGGCCAGGGCCGCGAAGGCCGCCAAGCCGGCCAAGCCCGCACCCGTCGCAGTGGCTGCCGGCCCCGCGGCCGGGGGCGCGGTGGCCACGGCCCCGGCTCAGGCCCCCGCTCGAGGCGGTCGGTTCGGCCGTCGTGGCGGCGGCAAGGGCCCGACCAGGCTCACGGTGACGGCCGGGCAGCTCGCCGGCACGACCCTGCCGCTGCGCCCGGCCGGCACCCTCATCGGTCGCAGCCCCGAGTGCGCCCTCGTGCTCGACGACGACTACGTCTCGGGCCGCCATGCCCGCATCTTCCAGGCCGACGACGGCACGTGGATGGTCGAGGACCTGCGCTCCACCAACGGCACGTTCCTCGGTGCGAACCGCCTGACCGAGCCGCGCGAGGTCGCCGTCGGCAGCGTACTGCGGATCGGCCAGACCGTCGTCGAACTGCAGAGGTGACGGATGCCGTTCGCCTTCCACTACGCCGCCCGCTCGGACGTCGGCATGGTCCGGTCCAACAACGAGGACTCCGCCTACGCCGGGCCGCACCTGCTCGCCCTCGCCGACGGCATGGGCGGCCACGCGGGCGGTGACGTCGCGAGCTCGACGGTGATCGCCGGGCTGGTCTCCCTCGACGACGAGGCCCTCAGCGGGCGCGACCTCAGTGAGGCCCTGCTGGCCCGCATCCTGTCCGCGAACGCCGACATCGGCAACGAGGTGCGCTCCGAGCCGCGCCTGGACGGCATGGGCACCACCCTCATCGCGATGCTGCGCTCGGGCGACAAGATCGTCCTGGCCCACATCGGCGACTCACGAGCCTTCATGGTGCGCGACGGGGTCGTCACCCAGATCACCAAGGACCACTCCTTCGTGCAGACCCTCGTCGACGAGGGGCGGATCACCCCCGAGGAGGCCCAGACCCACCCGCAGCGCTCGCTCGTGACCCGGGTGCTGACCGGGTCCGTCGACGACGAGCCCGACCTCGTCGTGCGTCAGGGCCGCATCGGCGACCGCTACCTGCTGGCCTCCGACGGCCTCACCGACTACGTCGCCCGCGACACCATCCACGAGGTGCTGACGGCGCCCGGGAGCCCGGCTGACTGCGCCGACCGGCTCGTGGCCCTCGCCCTGCGCGCCGGCGCCCCGGACAACGTCACGGTGATCGTCAGCGACATCGTCGACGGCACCACCGACTCGGCGCCCCCGACCCAGCCGCAGGTCGTCGGCGCGGCAGCGGTGCGCGAGAAGGGCACCCGGCCGATGCCGACGACACCCGCCGCGAAGGCGGCGGCGCTGACCCAGGAGGCGACGCGAGCGGCATCCGGCAGCGGCGCCGAGGCCGACGCCGGAGGTGACGGGGTCACCCTCGCCGAGGAGGGTCCACGCTCGCGCGGGGGCACCGTCCTGCGGCTGCTGGCCCTGGTGGTCGTCTCGGCGGTCGTGCTCGCGGGCGGCTCGTATGCCGCGTACGCCTGGTCCCAGCAGCAGTACCACCTCAGCGGGAGCGACGGCGTCGTCACGGTCTACCAAGGGGTGAACCAGACGCTGGGGCCGATCTCGCTGTCGCGCCCGCTGTACACGACGACCATCGCCGTCGACGACCTCCCTCCCTCGTACCAGAGCAGCCTCGAGCAGGGCATCGACGTCGATGACCGCGCCGCCGCCGACGCCCGGGTCGAGGAGCTGCGCCTGCAGGCCACCGCCTGCCGGTGGGCGCGCCTGAACGGCGAGGAGTGCCGCACGGTGCCGTCGACGTGGACCCCACCGAGCCCCACGCCGAGCCCGACCCCGAGCGGCACCCCGAGCGGCGCGACCCCCACCCCGACACCGTCGCCCACGACCACCTCGCCGGGGCCCTCGCCCACCGGCAGCCCGGTGACCGCATGAGTGTCGTCTCGTCGTACACCCCGAGGCGAGGACGCAACGTCGAGCTCGTGCTCCTCATCGGCGCCGTCGCGATCGTGCTGCTCGCCTACGTCAACGTCGGGCTGGCGACGTCGGAGACGATCCCGCCTGGCACGATGGCGCTCGCCGGGGGCTACCTCGCGATGGCCGTCGGGTTCCACCTCGTGCTGCGCTGGCGGGCGTCCTACGCCGACCCGCTCATGCTGCCGATCATCACCCTGCTCAACGGGCTCGGGTTGGTGATGATCCACCGCATCGACCTCGCCAACGGCACGTCGATCTCCGACGGGGTGGCCCTGCGCCAGCTCATGTGGACGGGTGTCGCCGTCGTCATCGCCGCCGCCGTGCTCGTCGTGCTGCGCGACCACCGGGTGCTGCGCCGCTACACCTACCTCGCGGGCGTGGTCGGTTTCGTCCTGCTCCTGCTGCCGCTCATGCCCGTCATCGGCACGTCGATCTACGGCGCCCGGATCTGGATCCGCATCGGCTCGATGTCCTTCCAGCCCGGCGAGATCGCCAAGATCGCTCTGGCCGTCTTCTTCGCCGGCTACCTCGTGCAGACCCGGGACGCCCTCTCGGTCGCCGGGCGCAAGGTGCTCGGGCTGACCCTGCCGCGCGCCCGCGACCTCGGGCCGATCCTCATCGCCTGGCTCGCCAGTCTCGCCGTCCTGGTGTTCGAGCGCGACCTCGGTTCCTCGCTGTTGTTCTTCGGCCTGTTCGTCGCGATGCTCTACGTCGCGACCGAACGGGTGTCCTGGATCGCCATCGGCCTCACCCTGTTCGCCGCCGGCGCGTACGTGGCATACCTGATCTTCGGGCACGTCCAGACCCGCGTGCTGCTGTGGCTCGACACCTTCAGCCCCGAGGCCCTTCAGGCCTCGGACCAGCTGGCCAAGGGGCTCATGGGCATGGCCGCCGGAGGGATGTTCGGCACGGGTCTGGGTCGGGGGCGGCCCGACCTGACGTACTTCGCCGAGTCCGACTTCATCATCCCGAGCTTCGGTGAGGAGATCGGGCTCGTCGGGTTGTTCGCCCTGCTCATGCTCTACGTGCTGCTCGTGCAGCGCGGGTTGCGCACCTCGCTCGGCACCCGCGACGGCTTCGGCAAGCTGCTCGCCGCCGGCCTGTCGTTCTCGCTCGCACTCCAGTGCTTCGTCGTCGTCGGCGGGGTGACCCGCGTCATCCCCCTCACCGGCCTGACCATGCCGTTCCTGTCCTCGGGCGGGTCCTCGCTGCTGGCCAACTGGACCCTCGTCGCCATCCTGCTGCGCATCTCCGACCACGCCCGCCGCCCCATGCCGGAGGTCAACTTGGCCCACGAGGTCGGCCAGGCCCACACCGAGGTGGTGAGGATGCCGTGAACGCGCCCGTGCGTCGCCTCTCGATCGTCGTCGCGATCCTCTTCGCGTCGCTGCTCGTGTCGACGACCCTCATCCAGTACGTCTTCGCCGCCGACCTGAACGCCCGGCCCGACAACCGGCGAACGCTGTTGTCGACGTATGCCCGCGAGCGCGGCTCGATCCTCGTCGGCCAGACGTCCGTGGCGAGCTCGGTGCCCGTCGACGACCAGTTCAAGTTCCAGCGCGAGTACTCCAACGGCGAGCTCTACGCCCACGTCACCGGCTCCTACTCCTTCTACGGTGCCTCCGGTGGGCTCGAGCAGGCCGAGAACGCCTACCTCTCCGGGTCGAGCGACAAGCTGTTCTACCGACGGGTCTCCGACCTGTTCACCGGCCGCCGCCCGCAGGGCGCAACCCTGGAGACCACGCTCGACCCCGCGGTCCAGCGCGCGGCAGTGAAGGCGATGACCGGCATCCGAGGTGCTGCCGTCGCCCTCGACCCGAAGACGGGCGCGATCCTCGCGATGGTGAGCCAGCCGACGTTCGACCCCAACGACCTGGCCGGGCACGACCTGACCGCGCTCGACGAGAACTACGACAAGCTCAACACCGACCCGCAGCGCCCGCTGGTCAACCGCACCATCAACGGTGACCTCTACCCGCCCGGGTCGATCTTCAAGGTGATCACCGCCGCGGCAGCCCTGTCCTCGGGTGAGTACACCGAGGACAGCGTGCTGCCCGGGCCCGCCGTGCTCAACCTGCCCGGCACCACGGCGAGCCTGCCGAACATGTTCGACGGGGCCTGCGGCGCCAACGACAAGGTGTCCTTCACCCGGGCGATGGCGATCTCGTGCAACACCGCCTTCGCCGCGGTCGGCATGGACATCGGCGCCGACGCCCTGCGGGCCCAGGCCGAGAAGTTCGGCTTCGGCGATTCGCTGAGCGTGCCCATGCGGGTCACCCCGAGCACGATCCCCGCCGAGCTGAACATGCCCCAGCTCGCGCAGTCCTCGATCGGCCAGTTCGACGTGCGGGTCACCCCGCTGCAGATGGCCATGGTCGCGGCCGGGGTCGCCAACGACGGCACGGTCATGAAGCCCTACCTCGTGCAGTCGGTTATCGGGTCCGACCTGTCCGTCATCGACACCACCGATCCGCAGGAGCTGTCGCAGGCGGTGACCCCCGATGTTGCGGCACAGTTGACCCGGATGATGGAGGCCGTCGTCAGCGACGGTTCGGGGACGCGGGCGCAGATCGACGGGGTGGCGGTCGCGGGCAAGTCGGGGACGGCGCAGCACGGTGAGGGCCGCAAGCCCCACGCCTGGTTCATCTCCTTCGCCCCGGCGGACGACCCGCAGATCGCGGTCGCCGTCATCGCGGAGGACGGGGGTGTCACCGGCAGCGAGATCGGTGGCGGCCGCGTGGCCGCACCGATCGCCCGCCAGATGATGGAAGCACGGCTGAAGTGATGGAATCGATGAGGAGCGCACGGCATGGCTGAGGTCCCCAAGTTGCTCGGCGGCCGCTACGAGGTGGACACCCTGCTCGGACGTGGCGGGATGGCCGAGGTCCACCTCGGCTACGACACCCGCCTCGGTCGCCAGGTCGCCGTCAAGATGCTGCGCAACGAGCTCGCGCGCGACCACACGTTCCTCACCCGCTTCCGCCGCGAGGCCCAGTCGGCTGCCGGGCTCAACCACGCGTCCATCGTCGCCGTCTACGACCACGGCGAGGACACCGTCACCGAGAGCGGCGGGGCCGAGGTGCGGGTGCCCTACATCATCATGGAGTTCGTCGACGGCAAGACGCTGCGCGAGGTCATCAACGAGCGGGGCACGCTCGAGCCGACCGAGGCGATGCGGATCACCGAGGGCGTCCTCGACGCCCTCGCGTACAGCCACCGCAACGGCATCGTGCACCGTGACATCAAGCCGGCCAACGTCATGATCGGGGCGGACGGCACCATCAAGGTGATGGACTTCGGCATCGCCCGGGCCCTCGCCGACGCCAACGCCACGATGACGCAGACCCAGTCGGTCGTCGGCACGGCCCAGTACCTCTCGCCCGAGCAGGCCCAGGGACAGGCCGTCGACGAGCGATCGGACCTGTACTCGGCGGGGTGCATGCTCTTCGAGCTGCTGACCGGCCGGGCGCCCTTCCTCGGCGACAGCATGGTGTCGATCGCCTACCAGCACGTCGGTGAGCAGCCGCTGCCCCCGTCGCGCTTCGCCCCCGCCATCCCCGAAGACCTCGACGCGGTCGTCATGCACGCGTTGGCCAAGCCCCGCGACGCCCGCTACCAGAGTGCCGGCGAGTTCCGCAGCGACCTCCAGGCGGTACGGCTCGGCCGCCCGATCAGTGCCGCGGCCCGAGCCACGGCGGTGGCCCTGGCCAGCGGTGCCGGTGCGGCGGCCCTCACCGCTGACGCCACCGAGGCGCTGCCGGCCATCACGTCCGAGCAGACCCAGGTGCTGTCGCCCGGGGCCGTGCCGGCGGAGGTCCCGGTCGGCACGAACACCGAGACCTTCCCGGCCCTGGCCGACGACACGCAGGACAAGCGGAAGAAGAGCGGCTGGGTGGTGTTGGCGATCTTCGCGGTCGCAGCGCTGGCGGCGCTCGCGTTCGGCCTCTCGTCGTACTTCGGCGAGGAGGAGGTGCCGCAGGTGACGGTGCCGACCGTCGTCGACAAGCCGGAGCAGACGGCCATCGCCGAGCTGGCGCGAGCCGGGCTCGAGGTTGACGTCATCCGCCAGGCCAGTGACACGGTGCCGGCTGACGTCGTGATCAGCCAGACGCCCCAGGGTGGGACCGAGGTCGATCGCGGCAGCCCCGTGCGCCTCGTCGTGTCCTCCGGCCCGACCGCGATCACCGTGCCCGACCTCGCCGGCAAGACCGCTGACGAGGCCCGACAGCTGCTCGGCGACCTCGGCCTGACCCTCGGCACCGTCACCGACGTGGACGACCCTAAGACCCCGCAGGGGCAGATCATCGACTCCAACCCGGCAGTCGGCGCCTCGGTGAGCCCCGGGTCGTCGATCAGCGTGCGGGTCGGAACCGGTCAGGTCGTCGTCCCCAACGTCGTCGGCAAACCGTTGAGCGAGGCCCAGCAGCTGCTCTCGAACGTCGGCCTGTCTCCCGAGACGTCGTTCCGCGTCAGCTCGGAGGTTCCGGAGAACCGGGTGCTCGAGCAGGATCCGCCGAGCGGCAAGATCGAGATCGGCGGCACGGTTCGGATCGTCGTGTCGCAGAAGGCGGCTCCCACACCGACGCCCACCCCGACCCCCACGCCGGAGCCGACCACGGAGCCCACACCTGAGCCGTCGCCGAGCGACTCCCCGCCCGACGACCCGGTGCCCTCTCCCTCCCCCTGACCCTCCCGTACCCCCAGCGACCACTAGGTCACCACAGGTACAGCCAACGCCAGACCTCCCGTACCCCCAGCGACCAATAGGTCACCACAGGTACAGCCAACGCCAGACCTCCCGTACCCCCAGTGACCTATTGGTCACTTCAGGTACGCAGGGGGATGCCGGGAGGTTGGGTTCGGCGGTCGGATGCCGGTCAGCCGGCGGCGACCATCCGCGCCACACCCGCGGCGTCGTGCACCAGCGGGCTGAGCCCGACGGAGCGGTCGACGGCATCCGGCATCCCGCACATCGCCAACCAGTTCGCGAACATCCGGTGGCCGCCGTGGGTGAGCACCGACTCGGGGTGGAACTGCACCCCGTGCAGCGGCAGGCTCGCGTGACGCACGGCCATGATGATCCCCGACTCGGTGCGCCCGTTGGCGATCAGCGAGTCGGGCATCGTCGCGGGGGCGATGGTCAGGGAGTGGTAGCGCGTCGCGGTGAAGGGGTCCGACACTCCGGCCAGCACCCCGGTGCCGTCGTGGTGCACCTGCGAGGTCTTGCCGTGCAGCAGTTCCGGCGCGCGCCCCACCGTCGCCCCGAGCACGACCCCGAGCGCCTGGTGGCCCAGGCAGACGCCGAGCATCGGCTGGGACCGCTCGGCGCAGGCCTCGATCATCGCCATCGAGACTCCGGCCTCCTCGGGCGTTCCGGGGCCCGGCGAGACGAGCACCCCGTCGAAGTCGGCGCCGTCGGCCGGGCTGATCGCGTCGTTGCGCACGACCTCGCAGTCGGCGCCGAGCTGCTCGAGGTAGCCGACGATCGTGAAGACGAAGCTGTCGTAGTTGTCGACGACGAGGATCCGGGTCATGGGTCCATGGTGCACCGTCAGGCGCCGGTCACGGGCCGACCGTCGACTCCGTGAACGGCAACAGGGTGCTCACCCACGGGAAGAGCCACGTGAAGCAGGCCGCCACGACGAGCTCGGCCAGCACCAGGCAGAGCACGGCGCGCACCCAGGTGCGGCCGGGCAACGAACGCCAGAGGACGGCATCCATGGGTCAGCCCAGCCCTTCTGGCAGTCGAGAGGAGGCGACACGCAGGGCGAACGACTGATCCGTGCGCATGTTGCCTCCACTCGACTCGGCAGCCGATGCCGTCGTCAGGCGAGCCGGGTCCCACTCGGCCCGCGGCACCGGCATCCGAGGGGACGGGGGCGATCACCTCGACGTCGCTGGGGTACACGATCTCGCGCGAGCGCCAGCACGCCGCGCCCGGTGCCCTCGATGATCGGCCGGGCGTAGTCGTCGCCGAAGCGCGGGATCCGCAGGACGGCGAAGGCACCATCGTCGTTCAGTGCATCGGGGATGCCGTTCGCGGGCACCGGTGCGGAGGTCGCCTCCGCGCCCTGCCGGGCGAACGTGGCCTCGAGGCTGTCGACGACCTGGGTCTGCGCCCGGTTGGAGACCACATCGGTCCACCACAGTTGCCAGGCCGCGAACAGCAGCACGAGCACCCCGAGCGTGACGAGGAATTCACCGGCCCAGCGGCGACACGGCGCACGATCACGCGGTGGGGACCTGGGCGTGCTCCGGGACGATGGAGCCCACGAAGGCCGGGAAGGTCTGCTCGCCGACCAGGGCCGAGTCGTAGCCCAGACCCACGGCGACCGACCACTGCCGCAGGTTCTCGACCTGGGGGTCCTCGTCGAGGGCGTCGCGCATGGCGCCGGTGTCGCCGATCGCGGTGATGACGTAGGGCGGGGAGTAGACCCGGCCCTGGAGGATCAGGGTGTTGCCGACGCAGCGCACCGCGCTCGAGGAGATCACCCGCTGGTCCTGGAGCATCATCGCCTCGGCACCGCCGGCCCACAGGGCGTTGACGACGGCCTGGACGTCCTGCTGGTGGATGACGTAGTCGTCGGGGTCGGCCCCGTCGGGCAGTTCACCGCCGGGCAGCTTGGCGTCATTGAGGGTGACGCGCAACGCGGGGCCGACGACCTCGGTGCGCCCCGCGCCGACCGCGAGCTGGTTCGCCTTGTCCTCGAGGTCTCGGGTCTCGAGGTCACCCGGGGCCAGGGCCGCGGTCGCCTCGTCGACCTTGGCCTGGAGCTCGTTGAGCCGGGAGGCGTACTCCTCGTTGGTGCGGTTCTGGGCGCGGATCAGGTCGGCCAGCTCACCCTGCTCGGGGCGCAGAGCGCCGCTCTCGGAGGCCCGCACGCTGGAGGCGAAGAGGGCGCCCGCCACGAGGGCAGCCACCGGCACCAGCCAGGGCCACGGAGAGGGTCGGTCGACCCGCCCGCCGTGTGTACCGGGCATGCTGTCAACCTCCTCTCGGGAACACCCTCTACGCTAGGCCACTACATCAACGCCACGAGGAGACAGTTCGTGCCCGAGTCCAAGGGTCGCTCCAAGCCCGCCTACACGCCACCCCGTTCCGCGAAGAAGGATCCGGGGCCCAACGCGCGCTGGTTCGTGCCCGTCATGCTCGGGCTCATGCTGGCGGGGCTCATCTGGGTCGTCACGTACTACATCTCCGGGGTCAACGAGTACCCCGTGCCGCAGCTCGGCCGGTGGAACCTCGGTGTCGGCTTCGGCCTGATGATGTCCGGCTTCCTCATGACCACGCGCTGGCGCTGACCACCACATCTCTGTTGTCCCCAGATCGACCTATTGGTCGATCTGGGGACAACCTGTGTCTGGGGACGCCTGCTCAGGCCCGGGTCGGCGCCATCCGCCCGAGCCATCGAGCCTTGGCCAGAGTTATCCACAGGCCCTGTCCACACTGGGGACGAATGACATCCGTGTAATCCACAGCCCCGGGCAGCCGCGGCGAGCCTGCTCCCAGGTCAGGCGGTGGCGTACTTGGCCAGCGACAGCACGACGAGCAGCACGGACAACCCGCCGAGCGCCACCCAGTGCACCCGTCGGTCGACGGGCTTGAGCGGCCCGCGGTTGCGCCCGAGGTAGGCGATCGCCGCTGCGGCCGCGGCCCCGGTGAGCGCCCCACCGAGGTGGGCCTGCCAGGCGATGTTCGGCAGCACGAACCCGATGACCGCGTTGATGCCGATGATGACGTACATGCCCGCAGCCGAGCGCCCCAGACGACGCTGGAGCACCAGGAACGCACCGAACAGGCCGAACACCGCGCCCGAGGCCCCGACCGCAGGGGTCCACCACATGCCCGGGCCGAACGCCACGGCTTCCTCGTAGCTCTGCGGCGCCGCCAGCAACAGGTAGAAGACCGACCCACCGAACGCGCTCAGCAGGTAGATGGCGATGAACCGGGCCCGGCCGAGCATCGGCTCGAGGTAGGTGCCCATGATCCACAGCGCGTACATGTTGAACGCGATGTGCATGATCGAGCCGTGGGCGAACGCCGACGTGATGAAGCGCCACGGCTCGGACTGTCCGAGCACCGGCGAGAACCAGATCTGCCGCTCGAACCCGGGCACCGCGGACTGCGCCAGGAACACGGCGACGCAGATCCCGATGAGCGTCATCGTCACGACGGGGCGGCCGTCGGTCACGGCCCCGCCGAAGACGGTGCGCACCTGGCGCACCGTCTTCGCACCCTCGGCCACGCAGTCGACGCACTGGATGCCGACGGCAGCGGGCCGCTGGCACTCGGGGCAGGTCGGCCGCATGCACCGCTGGCAGCGCACGTACGACTCCCGATCGGGGTGGCGAGGGCACACCGGAACCGGTGCCACGGCATCCGGGGATGCCGGTTGCTCAGCCACGTCGGGACTCCCGCCTCGCGCGCTCGGTCACGACCAGCGTCAGTCGTTCAGCTCGACGCGCTCGATGACGACGTCCTCGAGGGGCTTGTCCTGGGCCCCGGTGCGGACGCCGGCGATCTTGTCGACGACCTCGCGGCTCGGGCCGTCGGCGACCTCACCGAAGATGGTGTGCTTGCCGTTGAGCCAGGTCGTCGGGGCGACGGTGATGAAGAACTGCGAGCCGTTCGTGCCCTTGCCCATGCGCTTGCCGGCGTTGGCCATGGCGAGGATGTAGGGGCGGTCGAACTGCTTGTCGGGGTGGATCTCGTCGTCGAAGTTGTAGCCCGGACCGCCCATGCCGCGGCCCAGCGGGCAGCCACCCTGGATCATGAAGCCGGGGATGATGCGGTGGAAGATCAGGCCGTCGAAGTACGGGGTCGGGTTGCTGCGACCCGCGTCGTCCTTGTACTCCTTCTCGCCGGTCGCGAGACCGGTGAAGTTGGCGACGGTCTTGGGCGCCTCGTTCGGGAAGAGCTCGACGACGATGGGGCCATAATTCGTGTGCAGGGTTGCCTTCATGCCGTCGATCCTCTCACGACGTCCTGACGGTGCCTGCTCGCCCGTCGCCCGACGACGCGGGCCATCGGCCGACAGATCAGGCTGCACCCACCATCGCGTCGAGGTGGGGCCACAGGGCAAGATGGAGGGCAAGACAACGTCCACACGAGGAGGACACGTGTTCCGTTCCGACAGCAAGGCCGACCAGGCCAAGGATGCCGTCACCACCGGGGTTGCAAACGTCACCGACAGCGCTCACGACGCCGCCGAGCGCGCAGCCGAGCTGAAGGTCAAGGCCGCCGAGGCAGCCGAGGCCGCTGCTGCGACCGCCGCTGCCGCCAAGGTGAAGGCTGCCGAGGCCGCTGAGTACGCCCAGGGCGCCGCGGAGACGGCCAAGGAGAAGGCGCACCACGCCGCCGAGAACCTGGCCCCCAAGGTCGAGTCCGCGCGTGAGGTGTTCGTCGAGGACGTCCTGCCCAAGGTCGTCAGCGCCATCGCCGCGGTCGCCGCTGGTGCCGCCGCCGCGAAGGACACCGCCACCGAGACCGCAGAGCGCGCGCCCGACGCCTTCGCCGTGCTCAAGGGTGACGCCGTCGCCAAGCAGGGTGGTGGCAAGGGCAAGTGGCTGCTGCTGCTCGGGGCCATCGCTGCCGGTGCCGCGATCATGGCCTACCGCAAGAGCAACGAGCGCCCCGACCCGTGGGCGACCGCGGGCACGTACACCCCGCCCAAGAGCACGTCGGAGAAGGTCAGCGACCTGGCCGACAAGGCCAAGGACAAGGCTGCTGCCGCGTCGGATGCCGTGTCCGGCGCCGTCTCGGACGCCAAGGACAAGGCGGCTGACGCCAAGGACGCCGTGGCCGAGAAGGTCGCGGACGTCAAGGACGCGGCTGGCGACGCGGCGCACGACGCGAAGGACGCGGCATCCGACGCCGTGGACACCGCTGGCGACGCGGTCTCGGATGCCGGTGACACGGCATCCGATGCGATCGACGACGCGAAGGACGCGGCTTCGGACGCAGCCGACGCGGTCGGTGACGCGGCGCACGACACCAAGGACGCGGCATCCGACGCCGTTGACGAGGCCAAGCGCGAGAGCTGACCGCTGGCTGGGGGCCAGGAGCGCGATCGATCGCGCGATCGACCCCCCACCCCCGCAGCACACGACGACGCCGGCCGCTCCTCACGGGGCGGCCGGCGTCGTCGTGTCCGTCCGCAGAGCGGGCATCCGACAGCCGCCGCGCCCAGGCCGGCGGATAGGCTCTCGCTCGGCAAGGCGACACGGGGGCCAGAGCAAGGGGGCAGGGTGAACGACGCGATGCGGGTGCGCGACATCCCCGCGGTCCTCATCGCGGCCGCGCGCATCCTGGGCCGCTTCTGGGCGCCGTTCATCGTCATCGCCTGCCTCGGGCTGGCCCTGCGCAGCGGCGCCCTGTGGGTGGCCGTCGAGGTGAGCGACCACAACGCGTTCGTCGCCCAGCTCATCCTCACGATCGCGCCGCTGGGGTTCCTCCTGGCCATGATCGCCATGCTCTACCTGACCCGCGCGTCCCTGCCCAACGTCGCCGCGCTCAGCCACCACAAGGCCCGCCAGGCCACCACGGAGAAGCGCGAGATGCGCCTCGTCGACGTCGCCGTGAGTGTGCTCGTGCCGTTCCTCGCGGTCTACGTCTCCTACGGGCTGCTCCAGCAGGACCTCTACCGCTTCACCAACGAGGCGGCCTTCGACGAGTTCAACCAGTTCAGCCTCGACGGCTCCACCGAGTACGACTACGCCGGCCGGCTCGCGATCTACGACTGGCAGGTCGTCGTCGCCATCGTCGCCATCGCGTGGGTGCTGCGGTTTGCGCTCGGCAGGCTCGAGCGGGTGACCCAGTTCCTCGCGCTGGCCTTCGTCGGTGCGCTCGTCGAGGTCTACTACACCTCGCAGGTGGCGCAGAAGGTCAGTGACCTGCGAGCGGCATCCATCGAGTGGGTCCAGCAGCGACAGGCCTCGCAGGTCGTGGTCGAGCAGTACGACCGGGTCGTCGACGAGCTCGGGCCGTTGGCGAACCCGGTCGATTCCGCGACGGGCTGGCTGTTCGGGCTGATCGGCGCGGTGGATGCCGTCGTCATCGTTCCGCTCGCGTGGCTCACGGTGGGGGCCGTCGTCCTCGGGCACCGGCTCAGCCCGCCACCGAAGCCGACCCGTGAGCCGAACCCGACCCTGCAGAAGATCCCCGCCCCGGTGCGTCGCTTCGGGGGCGGGCTGGTGGCGGACGTCCGCGAGCGCTGGTCGGCGTTCTGGAACGGCCTGCGGATGATGGCCGCGGCTGGCCTGATGCCCATGCTGACGTTCTGCCTGGCGTTCCTGCTCGTCATCCGCATCCCGTGGGCCCTGGGTGAGGTGCTGCGCCTCGCGATCGGGCCGGTCAACACCGACACCTGGCTGGCCTTCGCGCCGATGGAGGCCGCGCTCGGGCTGGCGGTGACGATGGTGCTGGCCGCATCGCTGCTGGCGGCGGCGATCGACTGGCTGCTCGGCCCCTCGCTCGACCCGACTCCCGAGCCTGATGAGCCGTCCGCCGACCCCACTGCCGAACCCACCGGCGAACCCACCGCCGACCCCGCTGCTGGCGGCCCGACGGGGATCAGCGTTCCGGCGTCAGCCTGACGTAGTCGGGGTGCTCGAACGACACCCGCACCTCGACGATCTCGGCATTGCGGGGCACGACGACCTGTGGGGAGGTGGCCCAGCGAGTGGGCCGTGGCTGCGTGTCGTCCGGGGTGGCGCCGCGCACGTCGGTGTCGAGGACGGCCACGCTCGGGCCCGGAGTCTCCTCGGGCACGCACGCGGACGACTCGTTCGCCACCTGGCTGGTGCTGCCACCGTTGTCGAATCGGCGCCCCCGGTCATCGATGAGCGAGATGGTGCAACTCGTGAGGGCCTGGTCGGGTTCGGCCTCGAACTCGAGGTTGACGGTGCGGGCGACCATGCCGTCGGGCAGGGCGAACTCCTCACCGCGACTGTTGACGAACGTCGACGACTCCTGACCCCACCCGGCCAGGCGGACGGCATACGAGCGGGTCGTGTCGCCGAACACGTCCGTGTAGTCCTCGCTCGCGCGAGCCCACTGCCCGGCATCCGCGCTCGCGAGGACCCGGTGCTGGCCGTTGTGGAACCAGAAGGTGCCGACCCGGTAGCCCGACGCGGCGAGCATGAGCGCGATCGCGAAGGGGATGGCGAGGATCCACCAGCGGCTGGGGCGGGCGCCGATCATGGCGTGGCCTGCTCTGCCGAGGCGGGTGGCACGACGCCGGTCGGGCTCAGGTCGACGGGCTCGGTCTGGGACCACACGGCATCGATGTCGGCGGGGTCGATGGCGAGGTCGATGTCGGCGAGGCCGTCGCGGCGTTGACCCGACCCGTCGACCGCGTAGTCACCGCGGGAGACGAGGAAGTGCGGGTCGTCGAGCGCGGCCTCGGGCACGTCGAAGCAGAAGCTGCCGTACCAGGGCACGCCGGTGGCGAGGGTGGCGTTAATCGCGCAGTCCGTACCCCGGCTGGAGTGGGCGTAGCGGGTGCCGTCGGGCGCGACGAGGTCGAACCCGAGCATCAGGGTGGGTTCGCGGGTCGCGACCAGTTCGGTGTCGACGACGAGCCAGCGCCCGCCGGCCTTCGCGGTCGGGTTTCCGGTGATCGTGGGGGTGACGCGGATGCCGGTGACGGTCACCTCGGCGTACTCCAGGGCCGCGGTCTGGCCGAGGCCCGCCGTGACGGTGAAGGGCTCGACGGCGGAGGCCTGAAGGGGTACGTGGTCGGTGATCAGCCGGCCCAGACCCATGGCGGCGATGACGAACGCGGCCGTGGCGGCGGTGGAGGCGGCGCGGCTCACTGGCCGCTCACGACCGTCGCTCCAGGGGAACTGAGCCCTGCCACTGGATCTCGTCGAGGCCGACCCAGGCGTTGGGGTTGAGGGTGCCACGGTCCTCCTCGCGGAAGACGACCTGGTTGGCGCGCACGGTGGCGGTCTCGCCCTGCCAGGGCCCGTCGGTGACGAAGGCGATGGCCAGCCGATAGGAGACGCCAGGGTTGAACACGCTCATGCGCGTGGCGTCGTCGACGACGTAGAGACTCGGCCGCTCGGTGGTCTTCACCCCGCCACCGGTGACGCGCAGGTTGTTCGTCAGGGTGACCGCGTACTCGGGGCGATCCCCGGTGAGCGTGACGACGGCATCCACCACGACGACCCGCTGGGTGGGTTCCGGGGTGATGGCCGGGGCGAGGTCGGGCAGTTCCACGACCTTGTCGATGGCCACCTCGAAGGGGCCGACCGTCATCGGCTGTCCCAGCCGGAGCTGCTGCGGGGGCGGCTCGGGGGCTGCGGCCAGGCCGCCGAACGGGGCCGAGGCCAGCAGCACCCCGGCCGCCGCAGCACCCGCCTTCTGCTTGGCCGGACGCGCGGCAGCGAAGGTGCGGGCGCGCGACAGCACGGCGCGCACGGACGGCCGATCCCCCATGATCGCGATTCTAGAGGGCGCGTTCGCCGGCGGGCGCCCCGAGCCCTGGCAAGCTGTGGGGATGTCGAGCCCGCTGCCACCGAACCAGGAGTACGTGCGGCGCGAGATCATCGCTGCAGCATTGGCCACGCGAGCCGAATCAACGGGCGGCTACCTCCGATGGAGCGAGCTCGCAGAGTTTCCGCTACCCGATGGCACCATGGAACGCTTGGTCGACCCGGGCAGAGGCGGCATCTGGAACCCACGGGGTTACGCGGCAACGCTGACAATCGTCACGTCCCCCGACGGCCCGTACCCAGATCGAGAGATCGACGGGGGTTCGGGAGTTCACCCTCACCGTTGACGAGGTGCTTCGTAGCGTCCCGGTGGGACAGAGCCTCAGCCCTGTCGAGAAGGCCTACGCGGCACGCATCGTGCAGCAAAGAGTTCACCAACCCGCGTTTCGGGCGCAGGTGATGCTCGCATACGGCGGACAGTGCACTGTCTGCTCACTCAAGCATCCCGAGCTGCTGGACGCCGCTCACTTCATCGAGGACGGCAAGCCCGGCGTCGACCCTGTCGTCACCAATGGCCTCAGCCTGTGCAAGATCCACCACGCCGCGTATGACCGGCGGCTGCTGGGCATCAGCCCCGACTACGTCGTACACATCAACAAGGATCTGCTGGACGAGGTGGGTGGGCCGATGCTGAGGCACGGCCTACAAGAGATGCACGGCAGAGCACTCGTGACCCCTGCTCGTGACGCTGCACAAGTCGGAGTCGGACCACTCGCCGACAACGATCTACCAGGACTACGCGATCAGCCAGGACCTGTTCCACTGGGAGTCACAGTCGGGGACGACGGTGGCCTCGCCGACGGGGCAGCGGTACCTGCGCCACCGCGAGACCGGGAGCCACGTGCTGCTGTTCTCGCGGACCCAGAAGGTGTCGGCGTTCGGAACTGGGACGCCGTACCTGTTCCTCGGGGAGGCCGACTACGTCGAGCACCGCGGGGAGCGGCCGATCGCGATCACGTGGCGGTTGCGCGTGCCGATGCCCGCCGCCGACTTCGCCACTGCCAGCTTCGTCCAGTAGTCCCGTGCAGTGGCCCCTGGCACTGACGCGCTCTCTTGGATGGGCCCGTGCTTCACCGCGATCCAGGGTCGTTCATTGCGGCCACGGGGTGCCGTGCCCTCTCCGTTAGTCTGGGATCGTGCTGGCCTTGGACGTTGACAGGGAGCGCTTGCGGATGGTGTGCGAGCGCTACGGTGTCGCGGCCTTGGAGGTCTTCGGCTCCGTCGCTCGAGGAGAGAGCCGGATCGACAGTGATGTCGACCTGCTGTTCGTCCTGAAGCCGGGTACTCGATTAGGTTTTCGACTGTTCGACCTCGAGGACGAGCTGTCTGCCCTCTTCGGCCGCAGGGTCGACCTCGTCGCGCGCCAATCCATCAACAAGTACCTTCGCGAGCAGATCCTCGCCGACGCACAGCCCTTCTATGCAGCGTGAACTCCTGCTGCTGCGTGAGATGCGCGATGCGGCGACGGCGATCCGGGAATTGGTGGATGGTCGAAGCAGCGAGCAGGTCGGTGCCGACGGCATCCGGCGTTCAGCGTTGTTGTGGCACTTCACCGTGCTCGGCGAGGCTGCCAGCCAGGTCCCGTCGGGGACGAAGGATGCGAACCCGAAGATCGCGTGGCGTGCTGCCACCCGGCTGCGCAACCGCATCGTCCACGGCTACTGGGACATCGACGTGGAGACGCTGGTCGCGACGGCAGTCGACGACCTCCCTGACATGATCACCCAGCTCGAGAGCGCAATCGCCTCGCTGCAGGAACCTGAAGGTACCGACCCGGCCCTCTGAGACGGCCAGCGATTCCGGCTGGATCGTGCAACGAATTGGTGTGGCCCGCGGGGCGCCGTGACGCCTCGGCTTTCAGTTTGACGCAACGCGGCGCAACACGGGGTTGATTAGCCTCGCCCCGAGCCAATCGAACTGATCAACCAGCCGTGGGCTCGTCGGGCCGGCACGCCCGGTTGCCCTCGCACACCGGGCGGCGCGCTTGTAGCCGACCTTGCTGAGGCACTGGCACCCGAAGAGGCCCTCGCCGTGAGACGCAAGGCCTCTCACCTCCGGGCTGCGGTGGAACTCGACCCCTAATCCCCTGCTTGCAAAATCCCCGAATGAGCTCCGCGAGAGGGTGATTGAGCACAAGCGGAGCCGTTGTGGGGTACACGATCACGCCGTTTTCACACCTCACTGCAGTACTTCTCTGGAGTACGAATCTGGGGTCCAGCCGGGGTAGGTCGAGGCCGCGAGGAGGTCACGTTGGTCCGGCGCGTTCTCGTCCGGCGTAGCCCAGACCACCAGGGGACGCGCGCAACACCTCCTCATCGCAACGAACGACCACGCCCACAAGCGTCGGCCGAAGGCCACGGGCGCAGCCGTCCCCAACCCGTAGCGGTTCGTGCGGTCCGCGAGAGCGCCGACGAGACCCGTCACTTCGCCCACTTTGGGCGCCTCACCCACCAGCCACAGTGGCGAGTCGGGCCCCAAAGACCTGCTGGTCCGACGTGCATGGGCCCCACGACTGGTCGTTCCGGCGGGATGGCTGCCTTCATTTCGTCGCGCATTGTGCGCGCACATGGCGTGTCTTGACACCCTCTGGGCGCGATTGTGGTTCACTTCTCGCATGTTCAATGCACCCAAGGCCGCTGCGACTGCCCTTGACGAGGCCCTCGAGCTTGTCGACAACGCCGGACTCGCCGCTCGCCTCAACGCCCTCGTCACAGATGTATGGCAGGTCAACTTGGCGCGGTACGAGCCTGACGAACTCGGGGATGACCTACAAACCCTCGGGGGCACGTGTGCAAAGAACATCGCGAACCGGGTCGCGCGCCTCGTTCGAGGCAGCAGCGACTACGAAGCCGAACCCTGGGACCTGCCGGGGCTCAGCGTCGCACGGCCCAACGGGGCGCTTCGGCTGGACTTCGCTGGGCGGTGCTTCTACATCATGAAGTCTCCGACGGCGCATGGTCGGAGCCCGAGGTGGGACGCGTTGCCCCAATGGACCACGTCCAGTGAAGTTCGTGAAGAGGCCGCCCGGGCCAACACGATGGCTCTTGCCGGACACCGCACCGCGGCCCCCGGGCAGGATCCGCTTCTCTATTTGCCATTCTCATACGGACCTCCACAGGTCCGGCACTTCGTATTTGTCTGGGCAGCTGAGATCGACTCACCCGCGACCTGCGGGTGGCTTGGCGTGCCGTCGCTGGGCGACCAGCCCTTCGCGGCAGTCCGTCAACTCTGGGTGGATCCCGAGGGCGCCGTGGCGACCGGAATCCGCCGGACTGCCCCGACAGGCCCGAACTTCAACGAGCGCTCCAGCGGCCTCCCGGCCCTGCGCCTGAAGCCGCGGCCGGGCCGCGAGGGCGAAGCATGACCCAGCTGCGCGGTGGAGTCGCCCGCACCTCCGACTTCGACGGCACGCGTCTAACCGTCGCTCGCCGTCTGCGTGCCATGTCCAAAGCAGACCTGGCGCGTGCCGTCGATGTCACTCCCACAGCAGTGGCTCAGTACGAGAAGGGAACTCGCCCCGCCCAGGCCGTGCTCGCTCAGATTTGCCTTGTTCTGGGGATGCCGCGTGAGTTCTTCGGCGCGGGCGCGCCCTTGGCACTCCTGCCCGCTTCAGCTGCTCACTTTCGTTCATTGAGGTCCACCTCATCGAAGGCTCGCGAGCAGGTGTTGGCCTACGGCGAATTATCCCTACGGCTGGTTGACCTACTCGGCGAGTACGTCGAACTTCCCGTTGTGAATCTGCCCGACCTAGAGCTGCCGCGAGACCTATCGATCCCCGTGATCGAGGAAGCGGCTATGCAAGTGAGGAGTCTGTGGGGGGTGCCCACGGGGCCGTTGCCGTCAGTTGTCCAATTGCTCGAGGCCCACGGGGTCATCGTCCTTCGGTTGCCCGAGAAGGCAGATCGGCGTGTTGACGCCCTCTCGACGTGGGCCGGGGACCGGCCCTTAGTCTTCCTCAACCCGGGCAAGGGAGATAGGGCGCGCAGTAGGTTCGACGCCGCCCACGAGCTAGGGCATTTGCTGCTGCATCCAGACACCGAGCCTGGGTCGAAGGTTGTGGAGCAGCAGGCGAATGCCTTCGCCGCTGAGTTGCTGATGCCTCGCGATGAAATCGTGGACCAGCTGCCACAGCGAATTGACTGGCCAACGTTCCACGAACTGAAACGTTACTGGGGCGTGAGCTTGCGCGCGCTCGTATACCGGGCTCACCGGCTCGGGCGCCTATCGAATGCGTCCTACCGAAGGGCGAACCAGCAGCTCGCCCAATGGGGCGTGCCCGAGCCGGGATCGTTGGGCCCGTCGGAGTCGCCCCAACTCCTCGGTCGTGCCAAGGTGCTCCTCGTGGACAACGGTATCGACTTCGACGCCGTACTTGCACAGGGCCGTCTGAGCGTGGAAATGACGCACGAGGTCATCACCGCGGGGACGCAAGACCGCCTACGGGTGGACGTGGGTTGAGTGGGTAGGACTGCTTTTGTTGTCGCTCGCTGGCTGCGCCGCTGATGATGCCGCGGCGCATAAGCCTCGATCCACCGACGTCCTGGGTGGGGTGAGCTGATTTCGCTTTGGGCCGCGGCTCCGGCTTGAGGGCGTGGCTGTTGTCCTGACCTGGCTGTCAGGGTGTTCCACGTCGGTTGTTCGGTCGGGCCGGGGCGGCTGGGTGGTCAGGGATTGACCGGTTCTGGTGGGCCGCAGTTCTGGGTGAACAGGCGGGTCCACGCTTCCTGCCAGGGCCAGGCGGTCGGTAGGTGCAGGGTGACCCGTCGGGCCGAGGACGCCACCCGGGCGGGGACGGTGATCAGCTTGCGGCGGATGGTGGCGGTGGTGGCTCTGGCGAGGTCGGCGCTGGCGATGGTGGCTGCGGTGCGGGTGAGGTTGAACGCGATGACGGCCAGCACGAGCCAGGCGGCGTTGGCGGTGAACTTGCCTGAGGGCAGGTGCGCCAGGGCGGAGTTCTTGAGGTCGGCGTGGACCTGCTCGATGATCGCGTGTCCGCGGTGGGTCTTATCCGCGGCGACGGTGTCCAGGTCGGTGGGGTCGGTGGTGGTGAAGAAGGCGTGGAAGCGCCAGGTGTCGAACAGGGTGCCCTGCCCGGTTGCCTTCTTCTTGTCAGCGTTGACGTCGGGGATGCGGCGCACCACCAGGCGCCCGGGAACCTGATCGGCCGCCTTCTTGGAGGAGAACGCGGTGAAGGGCACCTCGGCGACCTCAGCCCGCGACACCCAGGTGCCGCTGACCTCGTCGAAGACGGCGTCGGTGTACTCGATCGGGGTCCACGCGTGTTCGCTGATGGTGGTGATCGCGGCCTTGACCTTGGGGTCCAGGCGTACGGTGACCGACACCTGCGCCCCGGCGCGAACCGCGGCACCGACGGTGGGCGCCCCGTAGAACGCCGAGTCCGCCCGCAGCAACGGCTTGCCCTGACCGGGGTGCAACGTGCGCACGGTCTTGAGCGCGTCAGCGACCAACCGTTTGGCTCCGCGCGGGGACCCGCACGACCCTTTCCGCAGCCGCTGCGCCACGACCACCGGTGCCGACCCAGTGGTGGTGACCGTGGCCAGCAACGCGTTCAGCCCGCGGACCCCGGAGTAGCCGAACCCGGCACCCTGTTTGGCGTGGCCGTGCACCTGAATGATCGTGTCGTCGATATCGACCAACACCCGGCCACCGGTGCCGTCGCCGACGACCTGCGCGGCTCGCTCGCCTTGAGCTGCCAGGCGTGTGAGGAACCTCGAGGCGAGCGCGTCGAGCTGGCGGACGTGACCGAACGTGAACGAGCGCAGGAACGACCCCAACGTCGACGGCGCGTACGCCCGGGCGAAGACCCGGCCCATCCCACCGTGCCGCAGCAGCGCCATGTCGTCGATGCTGTCGGCGCCAGCGACCATCCCCGCGACCAGCGAGGCGACCTTCAACCCGGCGTTGGCGCCCTTGTCACCCCGCCCGACTCGTGCCACCGGGGTGTGTCACTGAGCGCGGAGGTCGAGTGCGTCGAGGATCGTTTCTGCCGTTGGGGTGAGCGGGTCGTGGGCGAGGTGTTCATGGCCGGCGATGCGGACGGTGACGTGTTGCAGCGGCCGCAGGGTGTTGACGATCTTCTTGATGCTCATCCCCGTGGTGTCCTGCAGGTAGCGGGCGACGGCCAGCGCGGCGAACACGATGGTGAGGTGGGCCTCGATCGCGTCGCGGGTGTGGTGGAAGATCGGGCGGGCGCGTAGGTCGCTCTTGCTCATCCGGAACGACGCTTCGACGTGCCACAGCTCGTGGTAGCTGGCGATGACTTCACCGGCGGGCATCAGCGTCGCGGGGATGTTCGTGACGTAACCCTTGAGCCCGACCACGCGACGCGCTCTGGCCAGTGAGGTCTCGTCCAGGCTGCGTGAGCCGTTCTTGACGGTCACGAACCGCGGGGTGCGGGCGGCCTTCTCCCCGGCGATCACGGCTTTGGCGCGGTTCTCCTGCAGGGTCAGGGTCTTGGCGTCCCTGGCGGCGCGTTTGGCCGAGTACGACCACACCGCCCGCCACGAGCGTTCGTGCACGGCCGGGTCCCACACCGGCTCGGCCCGTTTCTGCTCGTCGTTGACACCGCGGGCGGTGGTGGTGGCCACCCGTGGGGTGATCGTGTCGATGACCTGACCGTCGGTGAACGCGTCCCCGTGCCAGCGAAAGTGCGAGGCCAGGTCAGCCGGGGCCTTGGTGGCCCGGGAGCCGACGATGAACCGCAGCCCCGCCTCGTGCAGGTCCTTGAGGTTGCCCGCGGACAGCATCCCCGCATCAGCGACCACGACCATGGCCTCGATGCTGTGCCGCTCCTGGAACTGGCGGATGATCGGGAGCATCGTGGTCGTCTCAGCCTTGTTGCCCTCCCAGCAGCCGATCTCCAACGGGAACCCGACCCGGTCCACCAGCAGCCCGACAATGATCTGCGGGTCCACGCGGCGTTCCTTGGAGTAGCCGACCTTGCGCAGCTCGTCCTCGTGTTCGGCCTCGAAGTACAACGTGGTCACGTCGTACAGGCACAGCGAGACGGTCCCGCTGGTGGAGGCGTGGGCGAAGCACGCGGACGCGACCGTGTCGCGGTAGCCGCGCTCCTGGGCGCGGGCCAGGGAGCGGAACATCGTGCGCAGCGACCCGTGCACCACCCCGAGCTCGTCGAGCACCCGCAGCGAGTCGGCCTTGCTCGTGGGCTCCACGATACGGGCGAGCACCAGCTGCTTGAACGCCTCGTCGCCCACCACGTCGAACCCCAGCCGCGCGTACACGCTCGACAGGACCTGCCAGAGCACCACGGACCGCTTGCCCGTGATCACTCCGGGCCGCTGCGGCAGGCCTTCCTGCTCCAGGCCCACCCCGTCCAGGTCGAACGCTTCCTGCCCGGGCCGCAGTCGTCGACGGGCCTCAGCCATCAGCACCGCCAACTCGCCCTCGCTGCGGGCCGTGCCCACGTGCTCAAGGACGACATCCCGGCCGGCACGACGCTCCGCGATTTGAACCTTGGTGCTCCCAGTGCGACCCGGGGACTTCCGCACGAACACCACGAGCCCGACACTACCGACCCCGGGGTGTGTCATCCCGACCACGACCGAGGCCCTGACCAGCACCTTTGCCGCTAGCGTCGCGCCCTATCCGTCAAGTGGCACGAGTCGGGTTCAACCCGGCGTTGGCGCCCTTGTCACCCCGCACGCTCAGATGCTCATCCGCAAGGCGTCGCAGCCCCGCCCGATCAGCCAGGGCCAAGACCGGAACCAACCCGGCGGCCGACACAAGATTCGGGTCGTCGAAGACCGCCGAGGTCGCTGGGAGGGTGTGAGAGAGTTTCACCTACGAGATGCCCCTTGCGTGTGTGACGAACTGAAGCGTGAAGAACTCCAATTCTGTTGCCACACAGGGGCATTCTCATGTCCCGACACGCCTCCTCAGCCCACTACCACCCTGCCCATCGGTGGATCGAGGCTTAATCACTGGCCTAAGAAACATCGCTCACGCTCGCCACCTTGCCAGACTGGAACTCCTCGCGGCGAGATGAGATGTGAGGTCCGTCTTCAGACCAGCCCTCAATCTCATGCGTGATAGTGGTGTCTGCTGGCTCACGGGGAGCCAGCTTCCTGGCGAGCAAGTCTGCGTACCGTCTATCGTGTGTGGTGATGAGAAGTTGGCGCTCTCGACGTAGCCGACGACAAAGATCCGCAAAACCAAGGACCGCGAGGACATCCATAGCCTGAAGCGGGTCGTCTAACACCATGAAGCCCAACGACGCAGACGGCGCATTCAACGCCAACCCCAAGAAGTATGACAACGCGACGGTATTCAATTGCCCTTCGCTGTAGACGAGAAGGGGGTTGGCCGAGATCCCGCGGATAGGATCCACGACTTCCGGCACGATCTGGTTACGGTTGTAGTAGATGTCCTGCCGAGCACGAAGTTCAGAGAACGTCGGGTGGGGCGAGAGACGGTCAAATACTTCGGAGAAGCTCGGCTCGAGCTGGCGTAGCCAGTTCGACACGATTCGCTCCTCCGCCCTCTGTGCGGCCTTCTCGAGGTTCTGGATGGAATCTTCTCGAGCAGTAACGCGTTCGAGCGCTGCCCGCGCCCGATTCTCCTCGCTTACCGCTGCGGCCGCGGCGGCCTGGTGGCGCGACTCCTCAACTTCTGACTGCGCTGAGGCCTCTGCGTGCAGCCTCCTGAGAGCGGAGCGCAGCTCCTCTAAGCGGTGGGCGAGCGGACGAAATGATTTCGGCTCGGGCATCCCCGCTTGAAGCTTGACGTGCTTGGAAGATTCCAGAGCGGCTTCCAGTTCGCTCGCAACTCTGGCAAGGTGCGCTGCGGCTTGGCCCCGTCGAGCTTCTGCGGTCTGGGCGTCGATGAGGCGCTGCTTGATGGTGGAAACCGAATTGCGGGCCTCCGTGGCGGCAATCATCCGAGCGGCGTTCTGTTGCAGGTCTTGCTCGAGCTTCACTCGGACGACACCCTCATCTATTTCTTGGCCACAGACCGGGCAGCGCTCTCCCAAGAGTTGAAGCGCCGCCTCAGCAAGACGTTGGGTATCCGAGGTCAGTCGACCGAGCTCCTTTGCCTGCGCCTCCACGGCGCCCAGTTCAACCTCCAGCCTAGCTGATTCAGACTTAACCGCAGCGGCCGCGCGGACACTGGCGTCGTGCGCATCTGCTGCAACGGTGAACAGCTCGATCAGAGACGAAATCTCTTGTCCCACTGCGATCACGCCCTGCAGATCTTCGATCCCTGTGGCATCGATCTCTATGTCAGCGCGTATTGCCAAGGCCATGGCTCGAATGCGTTCTTGAAGGGCGAGCTTTGAGGAACCAGCGCTCGCGCTTCGGAAGCCGTCGAGCGCTTGGCGTGCGGCGATTCTGCTGCGGATGGAGCTGGCATGAACCGCGTCGGTCTGGCGGCGTTCTTGAGCCAGTTTCTTTGATGCCGTCCGGCAAGCCTCCCGAAAGCGAGTCACGTCAGCGAGTCCGATGACGGATGACATGCGGGCATGGAGGGCTGCGCCGCCCGTATCGAGCACCGAGCGCACCGCGTCTTGTCGCAAAATACCCCAAGTGGTCACGGCCGTCCGGAGGGATTCGGCGGTGTCCTCGCCAAACGCGTTCGTTAGTCCGGCATCCCCGTCGAAGGACTGGCCATTGAGCTCGGCAGTAAGCGTGCTGTCGCGGGCACTGCCCACCCGCTCGAACCGCCATGTGCCAGAATCGTCTCGAACGGTTAATGCGACGCGGCTGGGCCCATCCGCGTATCGGTTCTGGATTGGATCGTGTGTGGGGCGCAAACCCTTCGCGCGCTCGGTGATGTGAGGAAGCGCACCCGTAAGGACCCAGAGGATCCCGTCCGTGAGAGATGTCTTCCCGGAGCCATTGTCTCCTCTCACCAAGATGATGTCGGCATCCAGGTCCACTGACTGAGGTGAACTGAAGCCGCGAAAAGCCTCGAGCTCAAGATTTACTAGTCGAGGGCTCAAGGAATACTCACCTCTCCAGTAGCGGAGAACTGTCTCAGGACATGGTCTACAAGATCCGCCTGGATGCCCTCCGTCACGAGTTCCTCTCTCACGAGATCTAGAGGTTCCGTCACAGTGAGCGTGGCTGCCGGTCGTAAAGGCAGGAAGGGCCGAAGCGCCCTGTCCAGGACGCTGAGCTCTCGGGTCAAGTTCACCCTGACGTACTTCCGTGCGAATTTAGTGTCGGACTCAATGCGATCCGCGAGCTCAGTCTGAACACTCTGCAGGACCGGAGTGCGGACATGGACCATCACGTAGAGGTCCCATCGGATTGCCGAGCGCTCACTTGTCAGGGCCAAGCGAGTCAATTCCGCTTGAAGGTCGGACACGAGCTCAACCAGCTTCTCCCAAGATTCAGTGTCGACAATGGCGACGGCTGCGTAGGGGTTCTCGGCGATGAGCACGCGAGAAAACCGACCAAGTGGGCGGATCTGACAGCTATAAGCAGCCCGCGCGAGCACCTGCTGAAGGTCCTCCAACTCCGCGAGAACCATGGCGTTTGTCATCCGGCTAGCCTTCCTTGAACCGCGTCCTCGGCCGATACGAAGCGTACGAGGGAGCGAACGTCTGCCCCGATGTCATTGTCAACATCATCAGCCCCGGCGATATCGGCGACCGCATCGCAAGCCGGGAAGCTTCCCACCGCGCCGATCACGACATATGAGATGGTGCGAGCGTCCTCATACGCGCCGTCGTCCCAGCGGCGGTCCGCGCGGTCCAACGCCACCGGCATGATCTCCGTTAGGTGCCCTCCAGGACGGGAGATGATCTCGAGATACTGCGAGGGCGTGCGAAGACAGAACCGTCGACCTCGCCCCACTGCCTCGACGGTTCCGTCGATACCAACTAGGAGCGCAATGGCCATAAGGGCGCTTTGACCTGCGAGGTCCGTGATGAACGGTCGACCCGCTTGGGTGTCGACCACCCCGTCCCGCCACCAGGCCAAGATCAGGTGTGCTGGGATTGGCTGCAGCACAGTTCGTAGCGAGTCGACCCCGGTAGCCATCGGGGTGGCCCATGCGTCGAGGTCTGCCAAGTTGTGGGCTCGGGCTGCGACGTGGGCGAGACAGTCCAACATGATGGCGCGAAGGAGGTCATCGAAGAACTCATCGGACGACGCGGCGACGTGAGAGCCGTCTGTGCGACGTCCGAGCACCGTCTCCCATGACGGTGGTAGAGCTGGCGCCACTATCCGCAGGGCGCCGGCGTAACCGGACCACTCCTCTAGCGTCTTCTGAATGGGATCGGATACGTAGTCGCCGACAGTCGCTAGACCTGCGAAGACGATCGTTCCAGACGTAAGAGCTGACTGGACCTTGGCGACCGCCCAGGTCTGGGGTTCGTCGACCTCTTCTCTCGTGATCTTCAGACTCTGAGGTGCTCTCGCACAACCGTGAACCTTGAAGAGCGGAACCTCACTCTTGAGGCTCTGAGCTTGGAGGACGGACGTGATTCCCGCGACTGTCATGCCAATCTGGGTCCCCGCCCGCTCAACAGCACAATCCCAGTTGACCGAGATGACCTTTGCCAAACCCTCGCGCATGAGCAAGGCGATGGCTCGATGACCGTAGTTGGGCTCCAGTCCAGCGAAGTCAAAGGCAGTCGATGCTAAAGACCGAAACCTGGACAGAGCCTCGACGCCAAGCGATGCGACCTTGCTGGCCAACTCCTCGAGGGTGTCGTCCTCCAAGTCCTCCCGGCGGCAATTGAGCAAACCAGCCGCCTCATGTCGCAGACGGTTCGCAACCTCGGGCCCCATCGGCCCATTGCTGGGAGAAGCTCTACTCACTCCCGCGCCGAGGTACAGCACCAGCCGCCCAGCCTTGGCCTGATCGACGAGCCCAGCCACCCCCGATACGGTCGAGTCGCTCAATGACCGAGGAGTGTAGGCACCATTGGGCATGCAGCGAGACTAGTCGTACGCGACCCTCTGGGCAGGCGGACGCTTGGCACATCGCAGTCCTACACGAAATAGGTCGGGTGGGCGCGGCCCTCCCCGTTCCGCGATTTCCAACGGTTGCGGTACAAATCTGGGGTACGGACACGAAAGAGGCCCCTCCCGACGAGCGGCAAGGGCCTCTGACCTGCGGTGGAGCCAAGGGGACTCGAACCCCTAACCCCCTGCTTGCAAAGCAGGTGCGCTACCAATTGCGCCATGGCCCCTCAAACACCAACCCGCCCCACAACCGGAGGCGGACGGCATCCGAAGTGTTAGTTCGCCGGGGTGTCCGTGGCCTCGGCCCAGAGCTTGTTCTCGGCCTGCTTGGCCTTCATCTGCTTCTGGATCGCCAGCGCACCGACCGCAGTCGCCACGATGAGAAGGAGCTTCTTCACGGGTTCACCACCTTGAACTGGAGATCGGGTGGTGGGCCTAACAGGACTTGAACCTGTGGCCTCTTCCTTATCAGGGAAGCGCTCTAACCGTCTGAGCTATAGGCCCGTGCACCGCGATCGGTTGCGCACCTCATGCAAGGTGGCGCGGTGCACGAGGCTACCTCACCACCACCCCCGCACTCAAAACGGGCGCCCGCGACGAGACTCCCGACGAGACACTGGCCGGGCGAGCGACCCTCAGTCGTCGGTGAGCGTCAGCTGCAGACCACCGACGAGCGCGCTGGAGACGTTGTAGAGGAACGCCGCCAGGGTCGCGATTGCCGTGATGACGATGACGTCGATGACCGCGATGACGATCGACAGCGACAGCACCCGCCCGAGGCCGACGAAGTCGAGGATGTCGAAGCGCTGGTTGCGGTCCTGCACGATCTCGCCGACGACCCCGTTGACCTGGTCGAAGACGCCCATGCCGGCCAGGATCGTCCACAGCACGAACACCATGACGACCATCGCGATCCCGAGCGCCACCGACAGCAGGAACGACACCTTCATCGCCGACCACGGGTCGACACGCGACACCGTGAGGCGCACGCGACGTGCGGATGCCGGTCGCGGAGCGGGCGTGGTCGTCACCGTCGAGATGTTAGCGGACGCCCCCGTGACGGCCTCGTTATTGCTCACTCACTGCCTCCTGTTGAGTCCCCGTCCGAGTCCGAATCCGAGTCCGTGCTCGACGGTACGGCATCCTCGTCGACCTCGCGCTCGGGGTTGCGGGCCACGGCGACGATCGAGTCACCCCGGCCGGCCTTGGCGAACTGCACGCCCATGGTGTTGCGGCCGGTGAGGCGCACCTCGTCGACCCGCGAACGGACGATGTTGCCCTTCTCGAAGATCACGAGCACCTCGTCGTCCTCCTCGACGGTGAGGGCCCCGACGAGGTCGCCGCCCTTGTCGCTGAGCTTGGCGACGGCCACCCCGAGGATGGCGCGGCCCTTGACGTTCCACTCCGAGGCCTTCGAGCGCTTGGCCAGGCCCGACTCGAACACGACGAACACATCGGGGTCGGTGCCGGCCTCGACGACCGACATCGACAGCAACGAGTCGTCGCCGCGGAACTTCATGCCGGTGACGCCGGAGGTGGCGCGGCCCATCGGGCGCAGCGTGGCGTCGTCGGCGTGGAAGCGCACCGACTGGCCCTTGCGGGAGACGAGCAGCAGGTCGTCGGTGGCCTCGGCCAGGCCGGCCCCGACCAGCTCGTCACCATCACGCAGGTTGACCGCAATCAACCCACCGCTGCGCGGGCTGTCGTACTCACCGAGGCGGGTCTTCTTGACCAGCCCGCTCTTCGTGGCCAGCACGAGGTAGGCCCCGCTGGAGTAGTCGCGCACCGCCAGCACCTGGGCGATCTTCTCCCCGGGCTGGAAGGCCATGACGTTGGCGACGTGCTGACCCTTGCTGTCACGACCGGCATCCGGCAGTTCGTACGCCTTGGCGCGGTAGACGCGGCCGAGGTTGGTGAAGAACAGCAGCCAGTGGTGCGAGGTCGTCGTGAAGAAGTGGTCGACCATGTCCTCGCCGCGCAGCGACGCCCCGCGAACACCCTTGCCGCCGCGCCGCTGCGAGCGGTACGCGTCGACCCGGGTGCGCTTGGCGTAGCCACCGCGGGTGATCGTCACGACGACGTCCTCCTCGGGGATCAGGTCCTCCATCGACATGTCCCCGTCGAACGGCAGCACCTGGGTGCGCCGGTCGTCCCCGAAGCGCCGCACGATCTCGGCGAGCTCCTCGGAGATGATGTCGCGCTGGCGACCGGGCTTGGCGAGGATGTCGGTGTAGTCGAGGATCATCGCCTCGAGCTCGTCGTGGTCGTCGATGATCTTCTGGCGCTCCAGCGCCGCGAGGCGGCGAAGCTGCATGTCCAGGATCGCCTGGGCCTGGATCTCATCGATGGTGAGCAGCTCCATGAGACCGGTGCGGGCGGCATCCACCGTCGGCGAGCGCCGGATCAGCGCGATGACCTCGTCGAGCGCGTCGAGCGCCTTCAGCAGCCCGCGCAGGATGTGGATGCGCTCCTCGGCCTTGCGCAGCCGGTAGGCCGTGCGGCGCTGGATGACGTCGATCTGGTGCTCGACCCAGTGCCGGATGAACGCGTCGATCGGCAGCGTGCGCGGCACCCCGTCGACGAGCGCCAGCATGTTCGCGCCGAAGTTCGTCTGCAGCTGGGTGTGCTTGTAGAGGTTGTTCAGCACGACCTTGGCGACGGCGTCGCGCTTGAGCACGATGACCAGGCGCTGACCGGTGCGGCCCGAGGTCTCGTCGCGGATGTCGGCGATCCCGGACAGGCGCCCGTCCTTGACGTGCTCGGCGATCTTCTGCGCGAGGCTGTCGGGGTTGACCTGGTAGGGCAGCTCGGTGATGACCAGGCACTGCCGGCCCTGGATCTCCTCGACCTGCACGACCGCGCGCATGATGATCGAACCGCGGCCCGTGCGGTAGGCGTCCTCGATGCCCCGGGTGCCCATGATGAGAGCGCCGGTGGGGAAGTCGGGGCCCTTGATCTCGGTCATGACCGCGGCGAGGGTCTCCTCGCGGGTGGCGTCGGGGTGGGCGAGCACCCACTCGGCGGCAGCGGCGACCTCGCGCAGGTTGTGCGGCGGGATGTTCGTCGCCATGCCGACGGCGATGCCGGAGCTTCCGTTGACGAGCAGGTTCGGGAAGCGGCTGGGCAGCACGACCGGCTCGAGGGTCTTGCCGTCGTAGTTGGGGCGGAACTCGACGGTGTCCTCGTCGATGTCGCGCACCATCTCCATGGCCAGCGGAGCCATGCGGCACTCGGTGTACCGCGGGGCGGCGGCCGGGTCGTCACCGGGGGAGCCGAAGTTGCCCTGGCCCTGCACCAGCGGGTAGCGCATGCTCCAGTCCTGCACGAGGCGTACGAGGGCGTCGTAGATCGAGGCGTCACCGTGCGGGTGGTACTGCCCCATGACCTCGCCGACGACGCGGCTGCACTTGTTGAAGCCGCGGTCGGGACGGTAGCCACCGTCGTACATCGCGTAGACGACACGGCGGTGCACGGGCTTGAGGCCATCACGCACGTCGGGTAGCGCGCGGCTGACGATGACGCTCATGGCGTACTCGATGTAGCTGCGCTGCATCTCGGTGTTGAGGTCGATCGGCTCCGTGCGGTCGGAGTCGATCGGGGGCTGCTCAGTCATCGTGTTCCTTCGTGCTGGTGGTGCTTCGCACCGGAAGGTTCATGTTCGCCGGGGTTACGTTCCGGGGCGACGGTGAACCTTTCGGCATCGGGCGGGAAAGTTCAGGGGTTCAGATGTCGAGGAAGCGGACGTCGCGCGCGTTGCGCTGGATGAACCCGCGGCGGGACTCGACGTCCTCACCCATGAGGATCGAGAAGATCTCGTCGGCCGCCGCGGCGTCGTCGAGGGTGACCTGGAGCAGCACCCGCTCGGCCGGGTCCATCGTGGTCTCCCACAGCTCCTGGTAGTCCATCTCACCCAGACCCTTGTACCGCTGGATCGGGTTGTCCTTGGGCAGGCGCCAGCCCTTGCTCTGACCGTCGGCGATCATCGCGTCGCGCTCGCGGTCGGTGAACGCGAACTGGTGCGGGGCGTTGCTCCACTTCAGGCGGAACAGCGGCGGCTGCGCGAGGTAGACGTAGCCGGCCTCGATGAGCGGCTTCATGAACCGGAACAGCAGGGTCAGCAGCAGCGTGCGGATGTGCATGCCGTCGACGTCGGCATCGGCCATCAGCACGATCTTGTGGTACCTGGCCTTCTCGATGTCGAAGTCCTCACCGATGCCGGTGCCGAACGCCGAGATCAGGGCCTGGACCTCCTGGTTGCCCAGGGCCTTGTCGAGCCGGGCCCGCTCGACGTTGAGGATCTTGCCGCGGATCGGCAGGATCGCCTGGTTGTGCGGGTTGCGCCCGCGCACTGCCGACCCACCGGCCGAGTCACCCTCGACGATGAACACCTCGGAGACGGCCGGGTCCTTGGCCTGGCAGTCGCGCAGCTTTCCCGGCAGACCACCGCTCTCCAGCACCCGCTTGCGGGTGGCCTCGCGCGCCTTGCGCGCAGCCAGGCGTGCGGCCGAGGCCTGGATCGCCTTGCGGACGATCTCGCGGCCCTCGTTCGGGTGGCTGTCCAGCCAGGCCCCGAACTCGTCGGTCATGGCCCGCTGCACGAAGCCCTTGACCTCGGAGTTGCCGAGCTTGGTCTTGGTCTGCCCCTCGAACTGCGGCTCGCCGAGCTTGACCGAGATGACCGCGGTCAGCCCCTCGCGCACGTCGTCACCGGTGAGGTTGTCGTCCTTGTCCTTGAGCTGGTTCTGCTTGCGCGCGAAGTCGTTGACGAGCTTGGTCATCGCCGCGCGGAAGCCCTCCTCGTGGGTGCCGCCCTCGTGCGTGTTGATCGTGTTCGCGTAGGTGTGCACCGACTCGGAGTACGAGGTGGTCCACTGCATGGCGAGCTCGAGCGAGAGGCTGCGCTCGACGTCCTCGACCTCGATCGAGATGACGTCGTCGTGCACCTTCTCGGTCTTCTTCGACGACACGAGGTGGTTGACGTAGTCGACCAGGCCGTTCTCGTAGCGGTAGGACACCGAGCGTGCGGTGGTCTGCTTGACCTCCCCACCCGCCGCGGCATCCTCGTCGTCCTGCACGAGCGCGATGTCGGCGTCGACGCCGTCGAGGTCGGGCTCACCGTCGGCGGATGCCGTGGCCACCACGCGCTCGTCGACCAGATTGATCGTCAGGCCCTTGTTGAGGAAGGCCATCTGCTGGAAGCGGGCGCGGATCGTCTCGTAGTCGTAGGTGACCGTCTCGAAGATCTCGGGGTTGGCCCAGTAGGTGATGGTGGTGCCGGTGCGGTCGGTCTGCTCCATCATCTCCAGCGGCGCGACGGGCACACCGTGGTCGAACGACATCCGGAACGCGTGCCCCTTCTGGCGCACGCACACGTCGAGGCGGGTCGACAGCGCGTTGACGACGGAGGAGCCCACACCGTGCAGACCACCGGAGACCTTGTACCCGCCGCCGCCGAACTTGCCGCCGGCGTGCAGCTGGGTGAGCACGAGCTCGACGGCGCTGACGCCCTCGGTCGGGTGCATGTCGGTGGGGATGCCGCGCCCGTTGTCCTTGACGCGCACGGCGCCGTTCTCCATGAGCGTGACGTCGATGGTGTCGGCGTACCCGGCCAGGGCCTCATCGACCGCGTTGTCGACGATCTCCCACACGAGGTGGTGCAGGCCGCGCTCGCCGGTGGAGCCGATGTACATGCCGGGGCGCTTGCGCACCGCCTCCAGGCCCTCGAGCACGGTGATCGAGCCGGCGTCGTATGACTCGCCGTTCGAGGTCGGGGCCTCGCTCTGCTCCGTCACCTCAGTCGGATCGGTCGGCTCGGTGCCCTCAGGGGTGCTCTCTGACTGCTGGTCCGCCACGGGTCTCCATTCATCGGCTGGCCCCGTCGGAGACGCCCGGCGGGACACATGGCGCGCGCCCAAGGGCGTCAGACGCCTTGGGCGCGAAATCAGCCTCCAGTCTACCGCCCGAGAGCGACACAGGATGCCTCAGAGAGGCCCGTGGAGGCACTTTTCCCGCGAAAAGGGGGGCTGTCTCGACCCCCGACACGCAACCGGACCCCCTGAGGCCGCTGAACCGCCTTCATCGGATGCCGTCCGCGCCCCTTTCGCGGGCGCCGTCACCGGCGCGGCTGTAGGGTTCTCGGCATGAGGGGATCACTGCGCGTTCTGGTGTCCGGGTCGGCTGCTGCTCTGGTGGGGCTGGGGGCGCTGACCGGTTGTTCTGGTGGCGACACCCCGGCACAGGAGTCGGGGACGACGACCAGCTCGACGTCGCCGGCGGGGGAGGCGACGGCATCCGCATCGCCGTCGGCCGCCGGGGCGGTCGAGCTTCCCGCCGACTCACGCTGGGTGACCGCGACCGAGTCCGGGTTGCGCTTCGCCGTCCCTGACGACTGGACATCGATCGATGCCGAGAAGGTGCTCGCGGGTGAGAGCAACCCCACCGTCGACCAGATGCTCAAGGCGATGGGCGTCACGCAGGAGCAGTTCGCCCAGGGCCTGAAGGGCATGGACCTCATGGTGATCGGCCCGGTGGACGGCAACTTCGCCCCGAACGTCAACGTCCTGCCGAACGTGCTGTCCGAGTTGCCGCCCGCGGCCAAGCTGGCCTCCGAGCTCAGCTCGGTCGGCGCGACGCCCGGCACCCCGAGCGACGAGACCACCCCCCTCGGGCCGGCCATCCTCGTGCCGTACTCGCTGACGAACGGCCAGTTGGACATCAAGGGGCGCTCGATCGTGGTCGGTGGTCCCAACGGCTTCGTCACCATCTCCGTGTCGCACGTCGACGAGACGGCCGCGGATGCCGTGGCGGACACCCTGCTCTCCACGCTCAGCGCCGCCTGAGCAATGGTGGGCTTGCGCTCCACCTGAGCAGGGAACGCTCGCTGCGGCCCTTGAGATGCCCCGAGGTGCCAGTGCCCGAAGGCCTCGGTCAGCGGTCGGGGAGGTAGACCTGCACGGAGCCGACGGGGTCGAACCCGGCGCTCAGCAGCGCCCGCAGGCTCGGCACGTTCGCGGGTGACACGCACGCCACGACCGGCTCGTCGAACGGCACCAGGCCCCTGGCGGCAGCGGCCAGCACCGTGCCCAGGCCCTGACCGCGGCGGTTCGGCCCCACCTGAAGACTCATTTCCGCGAGGCCGCCGAGCCCGACCCCGAGGGTCAGCACCGACTCGTCGTCACCCTCGAAGCCGTACACCCGCACGTCGCTGCGGATCGGCACCGCGTGGCGCACCCGCGGGTGGTCGATGAGGTCCGGGCGCGGCACGACGCGCGGGTCCGGCGACCCGGTGCCCGAGGCGAGCAGCACGGCATCCAACACGTCGACCCACCCGGTCGGGCCTGCGAGGCGGGTCATCACGCGCGGGTCGTGCGCCTGGCCGAAGCCGTCGACCCCGAGGGCCTCGAGGTCGGCGTCGCTGACGTCGTCGGGCGCGGTGATCATGGCGCGCCCGGTCACCGCGACGACGGCGTGCGCCCGCGGGTGCCACGGCGCGACGCGCTGCCACGACCCGTCGACGTCGTCGCGTGGGCCGCGCCAGGCATGCACGAGCAGGTCGGCGACCGGATGCCGGGGCGCACCGTTCGTGCTCAGCGCGGGCTCCCGGCAGTGTCGGGGGTGGCAGCACGGGCGGCGCGGGCGGTGACGGCGGCCTCGAGGTGTTTGCGCACGGCATCCGGGATCGGAACCGGGCGACGCGTCTCGCGGTCGACGTAGACCTGCGCCCACAGGCCGTGCGCGGCGATCTCGTCGACCCCGGGGGAGAAGACCCCGAACTCGAAGACGACGCTGGTGGTGCCGATCCGCTTGGCGCGCACCCCGACGTCGAGCGTGGTCGGGAAGGCGACCTCGCGGTAGTAGCGGCAGCTCGTCTCGGCGACGACCCCGAGGGTGGGCGCGACCATCTCGTCGATGCCGGTCTCCTCCTGCATCCACCCGTTGAGGACGCTGTCGAACAGCTCGAGGTAGACCGCATTGTTGAGGTGGCCGAACATGTCGTTGTCCGACCAGCGGGTGGGCACGGGGCGCACGGCGTCGAAGTCGGTGCGGCGCAGGGTGCGCGGGTCGGGCTCGCTCATGGCGCCGATCGTATGCCGGGTGGTCGGGGTGGTCAGTCGGCCGCGTCAGTCGCTGGCGTCAGTCGGCGGCCAGGGTGCGCTCGAGCAGGGTGCGCACCTCGTCGGTGAGGTGCGGCTCGGGCAGCTCGACGTCGATCGGCGGGGCGTCGCACCGCACGCCGTAGCAGAAGCTGTCGGGCATCCGGGAGCCGCCGGAGGCCCGGCCCGCGAGCGCCGGCAGGTGGTCATCGGCCAGGAGGGACCGCCAGGCCTTGGCATCAGCCTGCGGCAGCTCACCGAGGGTGACCGTGCGCTCCACGGTGCGACCCGCGAATCCTCCGGTGCGACGGACGTTGACCTGCGTGCCCGAGGTCGGCTTCTTCGGCGCGGGCTCCGCCGGGCTGGACGGTGTGGCGGGGGAGCCCTGGCCGCCCCCGGACGGTGAGGGGTCCGCGTCAGGCTGGGCGACGGCATCCGCGAGACCGACCGCGACCCAGCCCGCGCGCACGGCGGCGACCACCTCGGACCCAGCCCCGTGGCGGGCTGTGGCGGCCTTGACCGTGAGCGCGGCGAAGGTCTCGAAGTCGCAGTCGGCGCTGATGTCGCCGGTGATGGTGTCGAACCAGACCTGTCCGGCGGCCTCCCAGGCGTTGCCGCCGAGCGTGGTCGCGACGACGTGGAAAGCCTTGTTCGGGATGCCGGAGTTGATGTGGACGCCGCCGTTGTCGTCCTGGGTGTCGACGTAGTCGCGCATGTGGCCCGGCTGCGGGTCGCGTCCCAGGCGCGGGTCGTCGTAGGCGGTGCCGGGGGCGGCCATCGAGCGGATCGCGACACCCTTGACGTCGGGGCCGAGCAGGTCGGCGCCGATGAGCCAGTCGGCCTGGTCGGTGCTCTGACCGAGCAGGCGCTGCTTGACGAGCACCCCGAAGACGTCGGAGACCGACTCGTTGAGGGCACCGGACTGGTCCTGGTAGTTCAGGCCCGAGGTGAACTGGGTGACGCCGTGCGCGAGCTCGTGGCCGATGACGTCGAGGCTGCGGGTGAAGGGCAGGAAGACCACGCCGTCACCGTCGCCGAAGACCATCTGGGTGCCGTCCCAGAAGGCGTTGTCGTAGTCGCGGCTGAAGTGCACCGTGGCGATGAGGGGCAGGCCGCGGCCGTCGAGGGAGTTGCGGCCGTAGGTGTCCTGCCAGAGGTCCCAGGTGGCGCCGAGCCCGTCGTAGGCCTCACGGACCTCACGGTCACCGGTGTCGGCGTCGCCCTCGCTGCGCACGAGGGTGCCGGGAAGGGTGGTGCCCCGCTCGGCGTCGTGGATGGCTCGCTGCGGCGCGTCGGCGGTGCCGCGCGCCGGGCGCGGCGGTCGCTTCTTGCGCCTGGGTGCGGCGCTCGAGGGGCGCAGCTCGATGCCGCGGGCCTCGCGCAGCTCGGCATCGACGTCGAGCGTGGCCTGGGCGTGCGCGGCGACGTGCGGGTCGTCCGAGGAGGCCAGCGCCTCGAGGAGGTACGGCGGCACGATCGTGCACACCGGCGGGTGCGGCGGCTGCGGCGGTGCCGACGCCTGGGCGGGCGCGGAGAACGGGCGGTCGGTCGGAGGCGATGCCTGGGGAGGTACGGACAGCGGCGGGTGGGACGGCGACGGGTGCTGAGCGGACGGCATACGGCCAGCCTGCCCCGACCCACCGACAGCCGCGACCCGAAGGAGCGTCCCGACATCGTCCAATAGGTCACTCCAGGTACGCCGGCCCGGTCGGGGCGCGTACCTCCGGTGACCTATTGGTCGATCTGGGTACGGGCCGTGCCTCCGGGGCGTACCCCGACTGACCTATTGGTCGATGTGGGTACGGGCTGGGTCAGCCGCGGTCGATCTGCATCACGACGGCCTTGGGCTCGGTGAAGAACTCCCGCGAGAAGTTGCCACCCTCGCGCCCGACACCCGAGTCGCCGACGCCTCCGAACGGCGTGCGCAGGTCGCGGATGAAGAAGCAGTTCACCCACACCGTGCCGGCCCGCAGCTTCGAGGCCACCCGGTGCGCCCGCGACAGGTTCTCGGTGAAGAGCATCGCGTTGAGCCCGTACCGGGTGTCGTTGGCGAGGTGCACGACCTCCTCCTCGGTGTCGAAGGAGTTGACGACGCACACCGGGCCGAAGATCTCCTCGCAGTAGGGAGCGGCATCCAGGGCGAGTCCGTCGATGATCGTCGGGCGCACCACCCAGGTGCCGTCCTCGGCGACCCCGCCGGTGCGGATCGTGCCACCGAGCTCACGGGCCGACTCCACGTACGAGGCGACCTTGTCGAAGTGCCGCTTGCTCGCCAGCGACGAGAACGTCGTCGCCGGGTCGAACGGGTCGCCGATGGTCAGTGCCTCGGCCGCCGTGACGAACCGCTCCATGAACGACTCGTACAGCGAGGAGTGCACGAACAGCCGCGACCCCGCGAGGCAGATCTGCCCGGCGTTGCGGAAGATCGCCTCGACCGCCCAGTGGATGGCGTTGTCGATGTCGGCGTCCTCGAAGACGATGTTCGCGCCCTTGCCGCCCAGCTCGAGCGACACCGGCGCCAGGTGCGTCGCCGCCGACGCCATGACGTACCTGCCCGTCGTCGAGGACCCGGTGAAGGTCACCCGGTCGACCCGGTCGTCACCGGTGAGCGTCGCCCCGGCGGGTGCCCCGAAGCCGTTGACGACGTTGAGCACGCCGGGCGGGAAGCCGGCCTCGACGGCCAGGCGCCCGAGCAGCGTCACCGACGCCGGCGTGTCCTCCGACGGCTTGATGATGCAGGTATTGCCCCACGCGATCGCCGGCGCGATCTTCCACGACGCCATCATCAGCGGGAAGTTCCACGGGCTGATCGCCGCGACGACCCCGGCCGGGCCGAACTCGCTGTACGTGTGGTGGCCCGAGTCCATCGGGTAGACCTCGCCGACGGCGTCGCGCTGGTGGTCGGCGAAGAACCGGAAGTTCCACACCGAGCGCGCCACGTCGTGCTTGGCCTGCTCGAACGGCTTGGCCATGTTCGTGGAGTCCATCCGCGCGAGGTCGTCGGCGCGCTCCTCCATGAGGTCTGCCAGCCGGTGGATGGCCTTGGCCCGCTCGGCCCGGCCCATCCGCGGCCACGGACCCTCGTCGAAGGCGCGCCGCGCACTCTCGATGGCACGCTCGGCATCCTTCTCCGACGCCTCGGCCGCCTGGGCCCACACCTCCCGCGTCCACGGGTTCCAGACGTCGAAGCGCTTGCCGTCGATCGACTCGACCTCCTCGTTGTCGATGATGTGGCCGAAGAACTGGAGCTCGCTCATGGGTTCACCTTCTGCGGTGGGGGTGTGTTGGGTGGGAACAGCGGTGCGGATGCCGGGGGCCGGCTCAGGTGCCCGCGCGCGGGTCGGGTGCCCCGCGGCGTTCGGCGATGGTGACGTCACCGGCACCCCAGTGCGTCGGAGGTACCTCGCGGATGACGACCCGGATGCTGTCGACCGGGGCGTCGACCGCCTCTGCGGCGGCGTGGGTGAGGGCGGAGATGAGGGTGCGGATCTGCACCGGCGTGCGACCTTCGGCCAGGGTCACCTCGATGAGCGGCATGGCGATCAGCCTTCCCCGCCGTTGAGGAACACCGAACCGAGGTTGGTGAAGTGCAGGGCGGTGCTCGACCCGGGAGGTGCGAACACGGCATCCGTCATGCCGCCGGTGAGGACGATCCAGCCCGCCTCGATGGCGTGGCCGCGACGGGCGAGGTCGTTCGCGGCGAGCGCGAGCGCCTCCCCGGGGTGGCCCTGCACGGCGGCGCCGGTCGCCGAGTCGACGACGACACCGTCGACCTCGACGAGCACCGCCTCGAGGGCGAGGTCGACCTCGCTCGGGGGGAGGCCGATCGGGCCGGTGACGAAGGCACCGGAGGAGGCGTTGTCGGCGGCGACGTCACCGGCGGTGAAGCGGAAGTTGCTGTAGCGGCTGTCGATGACCTCGGCGCCGCCCCACACCGACTCAACCGCGCTCATCGCCTGGGCACACGTGATGCCCGGGCCCTCGAGGCGCTCGCCCATGACGAAGACGATCTCGGGCTCGATGCGCGGGTGGATGAGCTTTCCCTGGGGCACCGGGTCGCCGACCGGCAGCACCATCGCGTCGGTCAGCCACGCGACGAACGGGAAGTGCACACCCATCCGCTGCTGCTTGGCCCGGCTCGTCAGGCCCAGCTTGACGCCGATGAGCTTCTCGCCGCGCTCGAGGCGCTTGGCGAGGTTGAGGTCCTGGATCGCATAGCCGGTGTCGAGGTCGAGCCCCGGCCACTCGTCGGTGAACGGCTCGCGCTCGCGGCGCTCGTCCTCGCAGCGCAGGAGCTCGGCGGCGACGGACTCGACGTCCCACCCACCTTCCGGGGCCGCGCCCACGCCGGATGCCGTGCTGGCCACGTCGGATGCCGTGTGGTCACCCATCAGCGCACCCCCATCCCGGCGAGGTCCCCGAGCTCGACGAGCTGGTTCTTCTCCTCGGCGAGCTGGAGCGCGATGTCGATGATCATGTCCTCCTGGCCGCCGACGTAGCCGTACTCGCCGACCTTCTGGAGGATCTCGTGGGCGGGCACCTCGTAGCGGGCGGCGGCCCGCTCGGCGTGCAGCAGGAACGAGGAGTACACCCCGGCGTAGCCCTGGGTGATCGAGGCGCGGTCCATCCACGGCAGGCGGGGAATGAACGGCTTGACGACGTCGTCCGCGGCCGAGAGCACCTCACCGAGGTCGACCCCGGTGCGGATGCCCATCCGCTCGAAGGTCGCGGCGAGCACCTCGGTGGGGCTGTTGCCGGCCCCGGCGCCGAGGGCGCACAGCGCACCGTCGATCTGCTTGGCACCAGCCAGGTAGGCGAGCACCGAGTTGGCGATGCCCAGGCTGAGGTTCTGGTGGCCGTGGAAACCGACCTGCGCCTGCGGGCCGATCTCGTCGATGACGGCCTGGATGCGCTCCTGGGCGTCGGTGAGGACGAGAGCACCCGCGGAGTCGACGACGTAGACGCACTGGGCCCCGGCATCCACCATGATCCGGGCCTGCTCGGCGAGCTTCGCGGGCGAGGCCTTGTGGCTGAGCATGAGGAAGCCGACGGTCTCCATGCCGAGCGCGCGGGCCGCGGCGAAGTGCTGGAGCGAGACGTCGGCCTCGGTGCAGTGGGTCGCGATGCGGGCGACCGAGGCACCGGCGGCGTGCGCCTTCTTCAGCTCGTGCACGGTGCCGAGGCCGGGCAGCATGAGGATGGCGATCTTGGCCTGGGTGGCCTCCTCGACGGCGGCGGCGATGAGCTTCATCTCGTCGACCTTGGAGAAGCCGTAGTTGAAGCTCGAGCCGCCGAGGCCGTCGCCGTGGCTGACCTCGATCACCTCGACACCGGCCTTGTCGAGGGCGTGCACGACACCGCGCACCTGCTCCTCGGTGAACTGGTGCTGCATGGCGTGCGAACCGTCGCGCAGCGTGGAGTCGGTGATCCGCAGGTCGCGCAGCCCGCCCCCGGTGGGGGTGTGGGTGAGGACGTCGGTCTCGGTGACCTCGGTCGTGACGACGGGGGCGTCCTCGGGGCGGATGGTCATGTCACCCATGTCAGGCTCCTGCCTTCTGGGCGCCGGCGCCTGCGCCGACGAGGGGGTCGGTGGGGCCGGGCAGCTCGCCGAGGTCGCTCGACGACTTCCAGGTCGAGGCGACACCGAGGCGGTGGGCGACCATGATGTCGCCGACCCGCGCGGCGGCCGCGGTGATGATGTCGAGGTTGCCGGCGTAGTCGGGCAGGTAGTCGCCGCGGCCCTTGACCTCGATCGGCACGAACACCCGGGCCATGCCCTGCCAGAGGTCGCGGGCGTGGTCGAACTGGGGGTCTGCGCGCAGGGCGTAGCCGGGAACGTAGTCCTGCACCTGGGCGACCATCGCGTGGATCGACTCGAGGATGGCGTCCAGGAGCGGGCCCGGCTCGCCGGCCTCGGCGGGGATGGCGCAGAAGACCGAGTTGCGCATCATCAGCGGCGGCTCGACGGGGTTGAGGATGATGATCGCCTTGCCGCGGTCGGCGCCGCCGACGACCTCGAGGGCCGCCGAGGTGGTCTCGGTGAACTCGTCGATGTTGGCTCGGGTGCCCGGGCCGGCGGACTTGCTCGAGATGCTCGCGACGATCTCGGCGTAGGGGACTGGCACGACCGAGGAGACGGCCTTGACCATCGGGGTCGTGGCCTGCCCGCCGCAGGTGATCATGTTGACGTTCATCGCGTCGACGTTGAAGTCGAGGTTGACCGGGGGGCACAGGTACGGGCCGACGGCTGCGGGGGTCAGGTCGACGGCGAGGATGCCGGCCTCGGCGTAGCGCGGGGCGTTCGCCTCGTGCGCCTTGGCGGAGGTGCACTCGAAGACGATGTCGGGAAGCTCGTCCTGGGCGAGCAGCCAGTCGACGCCCTCGTGGCTGGCCTCGAGGCCGAGCGACGTCGCGCGACGCAGACCGTCGGATGCCGGGTCGACCCCGATCATCCAGCGCGGGTCGAGCACGTCGCTGCGGCGCATGAGCTTGAACATCAGGTCGGTGCCGATGTTGCCGGGCCCGACGATGGCGGCGGTGCCCTTGGTCCTCGCAGGGGTGGACATGGTGCTCCTTCGGCGATCGGGGTGGTTCAGACGAACCGGGCGGTGACGCTGCCGAGCCCGGCGAACGTCGCGGTGAAGGTGTCGCCGACAGCGACGGGGGCCATGGCGCACACGGCCCCGGGAAGGACGACGTGGCCCGCCTCGAGGGTGATGCCGCGGGCGCCGACGGTGTTGGCGAGCCAGACCAGGGAGTTCAGCGGCGAGCCGAGCACGGCCCCGCCCGCCCCGGTGCCGACGACCTGGCCGTTGCGGTGGAAGGTCGCCCCCGCAAGGCGAAGGTCCACGGCATCCACGGCGGTGGGGGTGGAGCCGAGCACGACGGCACCCGAGCTCGCGTTGTCGGCGATGGTGTCGAGCAGTCCGATCGTCCAGTCGCGGATGCGGCTGTCGACGATCTCGAGGGCCGGCAGGACGAAGTCGACGGCGCGCAGGGCCTCGTGGGCCGTGACGCCGGGGCCCTTGAGCGGCTTCTTGAGCACGAAGGCGATCTCGGGCTCGACCCGCGGCTGGAGGAAGGTGCCCACCGGGATCGGCATGTGCTCGAGGTGGAAGAAGTCGTCGAGCAGGTGGCCGTAGTCGGGCTCGGTGACCCCGAGCAGCCGCTGCATCGCTGCGCTCGTCAGGCCGACCTTGTGACCCTGCACGGTGCGCCCGGCGGCCAGGCGCTGCTCGATCTGGAGCAGCTGGATGGCGTAGGAGTCCTCGAGGGTCATACCCTCGTAGGTCGAGGTGAGCGGCTCGAGCGGCTCCCGGGACTCGTAGGCCGCGAGCAGCCGACCGGCCACCAGCGTGCGGGTCTCGTGGTCCACGGGGTTCCTCTCGGGTGGGGCCTGGCAGTCGATGGCGACGCTCTGCTGCTGACGGTGATGACGCTACGGATGCCGCGAGCGCCGCGCCCCCGACGTTCCGCTCCCGGGAACGCGCACGGCATCCGGGCCCCTGGAGTCGAGGGGTCGAGACATGCCGGGCTCGCGCCCGGATCCCGGGCATGTCTTGACTCCTCGACTGGGCTGCAGCGCGGCCAGCCGGCGGATCAGGCCGGTCCAGCTGTTCAGGCGGTGTGCGCGCGGGCGATGCGACGGCTCGCGGCGACGAGCACGGGGACGAAGCGGTCGACCTTCGGCTCGATGGCCTCGGTCGGGCCGAACACGGAGATCGACGCGATGGCCTCGCGGTGCACGATGACGGGCACCGCCACCGAGGACGCCCCGTCGAAGGACTCGCTGTGTGACACCGCGTAGCCGACCTTGCGCACCGACTCCAGGCAGCGGTCCCAGTCGGCCTCGGTGCGCACCGTGCGGCTGACCCGAGGGGGGAACCCGGCGCGGCGACGCGCGGCATCCGCCCCGGTGTTCCAGGCGGCGATCGCCTTGCCGCTGCTCGTCGTGTGGGCGGGCAGCCGGCGCCCGAAGTGCCCGAGGATGCGCACCCCGTCGCTGTTCTCGATGCGCTCGACGAAGACGATGTCCGGGCCGTCGGGCACCGAGAGGTTCACGGTGAGCCCCGTCGCAGCCGCGACCTGGCGCAGGATCGGCAGGGCCGCGTGGCGCAACTGGTTGCGGGCCAGGGCCAGCTCGCCGAGCTCGTAGATGTGGATGCCGAGGCGGTACTGACCCGAGTGGGTGTCCTGCTCGACGAACCCGCGGCTGGCCAGGGTCTGCAGCAGCCGGTGCGCCGTCGACTTCGCGACCCCGAGGCGGCGGGCGATGTCGGAGACCCCCAGCTCGCCGTCGGTCGCGAAGCACTCGAGCACGTCGAGGGCGCTGCCCACGGACTTCAGCGCGGAGCCGTGGGCGTCGACGGCCTGGGAACGCTTGGGGGTCGTGGCGCACCACGCCTGGTCCTGAGCAACGATCGACATGCCTTGGGCTCCTTTGCCGAGTGGGCCGATGCGATGACACTGCGGCCCGGCGCATGGTTCGATCAACGAATGCGTTCCACTGAGCGGAACGAGCCCCCGGTGTCGTTGCTCGCACGCGCCGCCGCGATCGTCGGGGCGTTCGACGACCGTGACCCCGTGCTGTCCCTCGCCGAGCTGTCGCGGCGCACCGGGCTGCCCAAGTCGAGCGTGCACCGGATCGTCGCCGAACTCGTGGCCCTGCGGGTGCTCGAGCGCCAGGACGCCGGCCCGTCCGGGGAGGGCTACCGGCTCGGGATGTGGCTGTTCGAACGTGGCGAGCTCGTGCCGACGCACCGCACGCTGTCCGAGGCGGCCCTGCCGATCATGGAGGACCTTCGCGAGGTGACCCGCCAGCGCATCCACCTCGCGGTGCTCGAGGGAGTCGACGTCGTCTACGTCGAGATCCTGGGGTCGAGCGGTGCCGACGTGGCCTCACGCACGGGCGGTCGCTTCCCCGCGCACGCGACCGGGGTGGGGAAGGCGATCCTCGCGTACAGCCCGGCCGCGACCGTGCGGGCCCGCATCGATGCCGGGCTGCCGCGGCTGACCCCGCGCACGATCACCACCCCCGGGGGCTTGACCCGGGAGCTGCGCAAGATCCGCTCGGTGGGCATGGCCATGGACCTCGAGGAGTCGCACGTCGGGGTGTCGTGCGTGGCCGCCCCCGTGTTCGGCGCCGACCGCAGGGTCCGCGCCGGTCTGTCGGTGACCGGCCCGACGAAGGCCGTCGACCCGGGAACCCTCGGACCGGCGGTGCGCACCGCGGCGTTCACCCTGAGCCGCGTCCTGCGCGAGTCCGGCCTCTGACGGCATCCGGATGCCGTGACCTCGCCGTGGGTGCGGACGTGGTCGCCAGAGCGACCACGTCCGCACTCTCGGCCAGGATCTCAGCGCTTGATGAGGGGGGAGCGGACGGCGCCCGACTCCTTGTCGCCCTCGTTGAAGAAGTCCTCGCGGTGGATGTCGCGCGGGAAGAGCCGCTTGGACATCAACGTCTTCAGCGCGGCCTCGACCATCGGCGGAGGGCCGCACAGGTACCCCGAGGACCCCGACAACGTCGGGTGGTCGGCAGCGATGACGTCGGTCACCATGCCGAAGCCGTATGCCGTGGCGTCACTTCCGCAGTCGGCCTGCGTCTCCTCGGACAGGCACGGTCGGTAGGTGAACCGATCGGGGTGCTGCGCCGCCAGTGCCTGGAAGTACTCCACGTCGTAGAGCCACTCCCTGCTCCGACCGCCCTGGTAGAGGGTGAGGTGACCGGCATACGCGTCGTTCTCCAGCGCATGCCGGATCATCGACTTCAGGGGCGCCAGGCCCGTGCCGCCCCCGACGAGGATGGCCGGGCGGTCGTCATCGATCTTGAGCACGAAGCGACCGTAGGGCCCCGAGACGCTCACGGCATCCCCGACCGACAGGCCACCGAACACCCAGCCGTCGGTGCCCCGGCCTCCGGGCACGTTGCGCACGTGGAACTCCAGCCGTCGGGTCTCGGTGGGCGGTGAGGCGATCGACCAGGTGCGGTCCACGACCGGGAGCCCGTCCCGAGCCGGCACCGAGAACTTCAGGTACTGCCCGGCGTTGAACGCGATGTCGCGGTCGAGCTCGACGACGAGGCGCCGGGTCTGCAGCGCGATCTCCTCGAGGGCCACGACGGTGCCGGTGAAGTCCTGCACCGGGTGCACGGGCACGCTCTCGTCGACGTCGATGTCGGCCTCGATCACCACGTCGGAGCGCGGGCAGGCCACGCACGGCAGCAGCTTGCCCTCGTCGCGCTCGTAGTCCATGAGCGCGAACGAGCTCGCCGCACCGTGGTCGACCTCGCCGTCGACGACATCGGCCTTGCACGTCGCGCAGGTGCCGTGGGTGCACGAGTGCGGCAACCAGACCCCGGCGCGCAGGCAGGCGTCGAGGATCGACTGGTCCTCCCGGCACTGCACCTCGCGGCCGAGCGGCTCGACGGTGATCGTGTGGGTCTGGGTCATGGCTGCTCACTCACTCGATTGCTCCTGACTCGATGACGTCGTCGGATCTGCCGACAGCTGTCTCCGACTTCGTGCGACCTACCTGCGGTTCTTGGCCATCTCGGGCCGGAGGCCGTGGTCACATCGCACGAAGTCGGAGAACCAGTGCGCGACGCGGGTCAGGCGACGACGCGCATCCCGATGACGTCCTTGTGCTCGACGCCGATCTCCTCGAGGGTCTGGTCATCGCGCGGCGTGAACTGCTCGCCGTGCAGGGTCCACACCCGCTGCGCCGCCGGATCGAAGTCCGGGTCCTCCTCGGCGTAGGGCACGACGAGCCCGTTCCAGAAGTCACCCCAGGTCATCGCCTTGGGGGCCCGGAAGCACGCCGCGGCGCAGAACCACATGTTGCCCTGGAACCACAGGTGCACGAGCTGGTCGTCGCCGTACAGCTCCTGGCGGGAGCGGGACGGGAAGTCGTACGTGCCGATGCTCTTGACGGCCATGGTGATCAGCCCTCCGATCCGATGTTGGAGTGGTCCGCGGCGTCGTGCCACTTCTGCCAGTTCCTGTCGTCGACCGAGCCCTTGTACTCGCCGCCGTCGCCGTCCTGGATGCCGTACCAGGTCAGCACGTCGGGCACCGTCGGCCCGCCGCAGTTGCCCTGGTAGATCTGGTGCACCGGCAGCCACGCCTGCACGTACTTCTCGGGCTCGCGCTCGAAGATCCACTGGCACCCGTCGGAGCAGGTCTGGAACTTCTCGCCGTTGTAGACCGACTCGCGCTGGCACAGCGTCGTCGGGTCGCCGGGCTCGGTGAAGAGCATCGGCACCTGGCAGACCTGGCACAGCTGGGGCAGACCGCGCGCGAAGTGCCGCCCGCCGGCCTCGATGTTCTTGGCCTCCTTGTCCCACAGCGGCTTGTAGAGCTGGTCGAACGTCTCGGTGTAGTTCTCCGAGAGCCACTTCTGCGCGCCCGCGTCGGGCACGGTCGTCGTGAAGGCCGCCGCGTGCGAGAACTGGTAGAGGGTCCAGTACACCTGGTGGGAGAGGATCTCCTTCTCGGCGATGGCGTCGTCCACGTGCATGGGCGGGCGGATGCCGTAGAACGCCAGGTCCTGGAACAGGCCACCGAGCATCTGCTCCTCGAAGTAGAGCTCGAAGGCCTCCTTCCAGCTCATGACCTTGCGCGGCAGCATGTAGTCGAGCATCTGGGCGACCAGGGCGGTGACCCGGTAGCCGCGCCAGAACCACTTGTCGATCCACGCCTGGACGATCGGCACGTTGGCCTCGTCCTGCTCGAGCAGGAACTTGATCGCCTCGAGGCCCAAGGTCATGTGCCGCGACTCGTCGGACTGCGCCGAGAAGCCGAAGGTCATCGTCGGCAGGTCGCCGTTGAACGAGGCACCCGACATGAAGGGTACGAACAGCAGGTTGGTCAGCAGGTACTCGAAGGAGAAGCCGATGGCGATGAGGAACTCGAACGGCCCGGCCGACAGGGCGTCGTCGAAGAACGACTTCGGCACCGACAGGTACCAGACCCGGTCGTACTGCTCGAGGTAGTTGTGGAAACCGCCGTAGTACTTGTTGTAGTTGCTGAGCGTGTGGATCTCGGTCTGCGTGTGCCGCATCTCGTCGATCGACTGGCACAGGGCTGCGAACCGCGGGCCGGGACCGTCGAGGTGACGCGCGAGGTAGGCGAAGTTGCGGTGGGCCGCGTACTCCAGCGGCGTCACACCCTGGATGAAGAGCTTCATCGCGTTGAGGTAGGAGGCCTCGGTCAGGGAGAGGTGACCCTGGCTCTGGGCGAACCCGTCGAGCACGGCATACAGGCGCTTGTCCTTCTCGGCCTGGTACTTGGTGTACGAGTCGACGGTGAGGCGGAACGGGTCCTCCCACTTGCTCCAGTCGTGGATCTTGATGCCCTCGAACTCGGTGTGGGGAAAGACGTCCGAACGCTCGACGTAGGAGGGCTCCCAGTCGAGGTCTCGGGTCAGCGCCTCATAGCGCTGCTTCATCGTCAGCCTGCGCGGGGCCTTGGGGGCGATCGTCATGTCAGCCAGCCTTTCTCAGTGGTCCCAGGCGATGACGATCTCGTCGTCATCCCATTCCTTGATGTGCCCGAAGTAGCTCACGATGGCGAGCTGGAACTCGTGGGTCTCCCACTCGCGGCCGAGGCGTTCCTCGACCGACTCGCGGGTGACGACGAGGCGACCGGGTGCGGTGATCCGCACGAGCCCCGGCATGTGCTGAACCGTGCAGCCGTCGTTCGTGGCCTCGATGGCCTCGACGACCGAGCGGTTGGCCTCGCTCTCCTGGATGTCCACACCGACGGTGCGGGTGGAGGCGGTGGTGCTCATCGTGTCCTCCTTCCGGGGTCAGGCGGTCAGCGCCGCGACCGTGTCACGGACGGTGGTGGCGGTGGCCTCGACGTGGGCGGCAGCACCGGCACCGACGAGCTCGTCGGCACGGGCGGCGAGCGGGGCGATGGCTGCACGTGCGGCTGCGAGCGCCTCGGTCGTGGTGGCCACGAGGAGCGCCTTGTTCGCAGCACCCGTCTCGGGGTCGGCCACCCATGCCTTGTACAGGGCGTCGACCCACTTGCGCTGGTCGGTGAACCACGACGCCTGGTGCTGGGCGAACAGGCTGTACGACCCGGCGCCGGCGTCGATGGCGGCATCGTCGAGGTGACCGAAGAACAGCCCGTAGACGAGCCGGTCGAGGACGTCGAGGCGGATGAGGGCCTTGCCCCAGTCCTTCTCGAGGAAGAGCTCCTCCATGCAGCGGCGCAGCCCCTGCAGCGGGGCGTCCTCGACCCATCGGGTCTTGGCCTCACCGAGCAGTGCGGCGGTGCCCCCGTCGAGGGCGATCCCGATCCGGCTGACGGCCTGGGCGTTGCCGATCCGGTCGAAAGCCGCATAGGCGGCGCACTGGGTGATGGTCGTGCCGAAGCCGAAGCGCGCGATGTCGCACGAGACCATCTGGGCGCCCGACTCGTAGTGACGCAGCGGCACGAGGAGCTCACCCATGAGCGCGGACCAGGCGTCCGGCATCCGGGAGAGGAGGTCGCGCTTGTCGAGGTAGTCGAGCGTGGAGGCCACCGCATCCGCCATCGCCGCCCGGGAGGTGACGTACGGGGCGTAGTAGTACTGGCGCGGGTCCGTGAACGAGTACGGGTCGGTGAGCCGGAACGCGCTGAACGCCTCGTCGTAGATGTCGTGGGCGGGGTCCCACAGCGGCCGGTAGTGAAAGTTCTCCTTCGGCTGGATGCCGATGGAGCCCTCCTCGTAGCGGGATGCCGGGCGGTCGCCGTAGCGCTCGACGAGGTGGGTGAACGTCTTTCGTGGCGGCTCGATGACCTGGGTTCGGAGCTCGTACTGCACGGTGCCTCCTCGGGGCGGGTCCTGCGGATCGGTGTGACGAGGTGGTCGAAGGTGGTCGGCTGCCGCGAGTGGGGCGGTCGCCGGTGGGCTTCCCGGGCCGGTGGCTGGTGCGGCGGGTCAGCGAACGTGGGGGTGGGTGACGCCCGACTCCACGAGCAGGCGCACGATGAGGTCGGGCAGGGCGTCGGGCCCGTCGAGCTCGTGGGGCAGCTCGGACTCGAAGCCGTCGCCGACAAGACGCCCGTATGCCGCGCCGTCCTCGAACGTCGTCGACACGCGGGCCGCTCGCCCGGCATGGGTCACGCTGAAGGCCAGCTCGTGCGGGAGGGTCTCGTCGACGAGCTGGAGCCGGTCGTCGGCCTGGCCGAGGATGGCGTTGGCCTCGCTGACGAGCTGCTCGGCGAGCGAGCGGATGGCGACCTGGCGGTCGGCTCCGGTGCCGGTGGCGATCCGCTGGCTGATCCGGGTCTCGGGCATCGGGGCGAGCTCGTCGAGCTCGGGAAGCTGGTCCTGCGGGGTGCCGACGATCTCGGCGACCCGGAGCATGAACGGGGTCATGGGGTGTCCTCTCCGTGCGTGAGTGCGGCGGCGACGGCATCCGCGCCAGCCGTGGCGACCTGCTTGTCCTGCTCGGCCGAGCCGCCGGAAGCGCCGACCGCCCCGACGAGCGCACCGTCGACGAGCACGGGGACCCCGCCGCCGAAGGCGGCGACCCGGCCACGCTGGGCGATGCCCTCGCGCACGGCATCCTCGGAGGAGATCGCCTCGTAGAACTCGTCGGTGGGGATGCCGTTGAAGCCGGCCACGGTCCACGCCTTGTCCTGCGCGATGGCGCCGGAGATGGCGAAGGCGCCGTCCATCCGTGCGAAGGCGAGCAAGCCGCCGGTGCTGTCGGACACCGCGATGTTGAAGGCCCCGCCGATCTCGCCGGCCCGCACCAGGGCCGCGTCGAGCGCGACCCGGGCCCCGGCATACGTGAGGTCGTGGTGGGTGCGGACCAACATCGGTGCTCTCCTTCGGCGCGAACGATCTTGGGTGTGCGGGCGAGGGCGTGCGGGCAGGGGCGATCGCGGTGACGGCGGCCGGTTCGTGGGCCGCCGTCACCGTGACGACGGGGTCGATCAGGTCAGGACAGAGGTGAATGCGTCGTTGAGCTCGCGGGCGTGGTAGAACACGCCCTTGCCCAGCGCGTCGGGGGTCCAGACGTGCATCGGGCGGTCCGGGTAGGCCAGGTAGCCGCCGGAGAACACCTCGTTGCGGTTTCCCGAGGGGTCGAAGAAGTAGACGGTCTGGCCGCGGGTGATGCCGTGCCGGGTCGGGCCGATGTCGATCGGCACGTCGTCCATGGAGAACAGGTCCGCGGCGCGGCCGACCTCGGTCCAGTCGGCGAGGCGGAAGGCGAAGTGGTGCAGCTTGCCCTGCGGGCCGGCGAGCACGGCGAGCTGGTGGATCTGGATGGAGTTCGTCATCCAGGTCGCGATGATGTCGGCGTCGTCGTCGAGGCTGGTCTGCACCCGCTCGGTGGCGTAGAAGCCGAAGACGTCGCTGAGGAAACGGTCCATCATCCCGGGGTCCTCGGCCGTGATGAGCGAGTGGTCCAGCGCCGGGACCCCGACACCGACGAGGTGGCGGGGGAAGGCGTCAGGGTTGTGCGTGCCGACCTCGGTGCCGATGAGGGTGGCCTCGTGGTAGATCTCGAAGACGTGGTCGGAGGGGGTGGTGAACCGGATGCCGTCCCCGATCTCGGGGTTCTCGCCCTTGCTCATCCGCTCGACGGTGACGCCGAAGGTCTGGGCCTTCTTCTCGATCTCGTCGATGTCGGAGGAGTACTGCACCTTCCAGCCGTACTTGACCAGGCCGACGCCGCCCTCCTCGAGGACGACCGAGTGGTGGTCCCACTCGTCCCAGGCCTTGTAGTAGACCTTGTTGCCCTCGGAGAGAGTTTCGTACAGGCCCATCGTGTTGGCGTAGTGGTCCTTGGCCTCGGCCAGGTCGGTGACGCGGACGTGGGCGTAGCCCAACCTCATGACTGCCATTACTGCTCCTTGGGGGTGGTGCCGGCCATCAGGCGCGCGGCTGCGTTGGCCTCGGCGCGCTGCCGGGCCTTGTCGTTGATCATGTGCAGGAAGGTGTTGACGAGACGGACGTTCTCGCCCCGCAGCTCGATCGTGATGTCGGTGTCGGGCACGGCCCGGCACGTCAGGCAGGTGCCGTCGAGGTGTTCGTCCTCGGTGAGCACCGTGTCGGCGACGGGGTGGTCGTAGCGGAACTGACCCGAGCGGCAGTCGACCTTGCAGATCGCGCAGCCGCCGCGACGGCATCCCACCGTGTACGCGAAACCCGCCTTGTACAGACCGCTGAGCACGGTCTCTCCGGGCTCGAGGTAGATGACCTCGCCCGTGGGGTGGATCGTCACGGTCGGCACTGCCGCTCCCTTGCGCTCAGTGGTGGCGACGCCATGTCGCTCACATTGAGAGTCGCGGGGTGCGGGGGGTGGAACCACCCACGTTCCGTGGAGAGGAACGTCAGCACCCCGCCCGTGCGCGCGGTCACCGCCCGGCCGTCCCCGCAATCACCGACCCGCCGTCCGCTCAGTCACCGCCCGGCCCGTACCCAGATCGACCAATAGGTCACTGCAGGTACATGGCGCCTCAGCGGCGCAGCGCGGCGGCCATTCGCTGCTGGGCGACCTCCGAGTGGAAGAGCAGCCCGGAGAGTCGTGCCAACTCGTCACCGCGGCTGTCGAACTGCGCCAGCAGGTCGTGGGTGAGCAGGCGTTTGGCCTCGACGAGACCCTGCCGGGCACCCGCGCGCAGGTGATCGAGCACTCCGGCGACGACGGCATCCATCTCGTCTGCGGTGGCGACGTGCGTGACCAGGCCCTGGTCGCGGGCTTCGGTGGCGCTCACGGGGCGACCGGTGAGGAACCAGTCGGATGCCGCGCGCGGGCTGAGGCTGGCGCGCAACGGGATGGAGATGACGGCGGCCGCAAGGCCCAGTCGCACCTCGGTGAGCGCGACCGCGACCGAGTCGGCGCACACGACGATGTCGCTGGACGCCACGAGCCCGAGGCCGCCGGCGCGCACGGGTCCATCGAGCCGGGTGACGACCGGCACCGGCGCGGAAACGATGGCCCGTTGGAGGGCGATGATGCCGCGCGCGGACTCGACCATGTCGACGGTCGCCGCCTCCTTGAGGTCCGCGCCGGCGCAGAACACCGGGTGCGAACTGCGCAGCAGGATGCCGTGCAGCGACTCGTCGGCGCCGGCCTCGGTGAGGTGGTTGGTCAGCTCGGCGATGAGGCGTCGCGACAGCGCGTTGCGGTTGGCCGGGGAGTCGAGGGTGATGACGGCGATGCGGTCGTCGTCGTCCCGGTGCACCAGTGCGTCGCTCACGCCCCGACCCTAGCCCCGACTTCTTGCACTCCAGCCACCTCACCACCCGCGACTTCTTGCACTCCAGCCACCGCCACACCCCCGACTGCTCACGGCTGCCTGCGACGTATTGCAGCCCAGCCACCTACCTCCCCGACTTCGTGCGACTTCGGTGCGTCAGAACGCCCGATTCGCGACCGAACCGCACGCACGCCGCACGAAGTCGGGAGGAGTCAGCGGCCGTCGGCGAGCCGCGCCAGGTGGGCGCGCACCACGGCATCGACCTGCTCGGTCGGGAAGGGCTGCTTGTAGAGCAGCTTCAGCGTGCTGGCACCGGAGCTGTGGTCAGCCAACGCCGCCGCGGCCTGGGGGTCGAGGTCGCGCTCCTCGGACAGCGGATAGATCGCCAGGTGCGCCTTCCAGGGAGCGGCGTGCAGCAGACGCTTGCCGTCGAGCAGGAAGACCGGCATCGAGTACGAGATCCCCTCCTGCCCCCGCATCCCCGACTTCGTGCGACGTGCGTGCGGTTTCGGGCGCGAATCAGGCGATTCAGCGCACCGAACTCGCACGAAGTCGGGTGGGACGGGTGGCACGAGTGCAAGACGTCGCCGGCAGTGCTGGGAAGGCAGGGGCGTACAGGTGGCTGGAGTGCAAGACGTCGCCGGCAGTCGCGGCAGCGCTGGCAGTCTGGGGTTTGTCAGCCGTAGGTGTCACGCGGGCCCCGGCCGTCGTTGGCCCGGCGCTGCCCGCGAGACCACGACGGTGCCCCCGGCCCCAGCACCCGGAGCTCACTGACCGTGCCCTCACCGACGTCCTCGGCCAGGCGCGCCAGCAGGCTCGAGGAGAGCAGCCGCAGCTGGGTGGCCCACGCCGTGGAGTCGGCCCGCACCGTGAGCACACCGTCCTCGAACACCACCGGGGCGCAGTGCAGCGCGATCTCGGGCCCGACGATCTGCGGCCACCGCCCGATCACCGCCCCGACGGCCACGTCAACGGCCCACCCCCGCTCGACGACGAACTGGTCGAGCTGCTCGCCGAGCAGCTTCGGGTCGCGACCGGTGCTCGTGCGCTCCCCGACCGGCACGTCCTTGACCCGTCGGCGCGGGCGCAGACCAGGCCGCAACCCCTTGGCCTTGGCGGCCGCCCGCGCCCTGGCGAGCGCCGCAGCCGCCGCCTCCCCGGCATCCCCACATGTCCCGTGCTCGGGATCATCCAGGCTCGGAGGGGACTCTGCCAGGGAATCCCCTTCTTCACCCGACAAGCGTTGTCCCTCGATGTGCGGAGGTATCGGGTCACCCGATAAAGGGTCGAATGAGGGGTCAGGCACGTTCACTCACCGACCCCAGCGTCACCGAGAACGTGCGCCCCACCAGGTCGGTCGGCACGTCGGCGGGCACCGCGGCGGTGATGATCACCTGCTCGCAGTCCGCCACCATCGCGGCCAACCGCTCGCGCCGCCCGGTGT